>JAIXQY010000068.1 GCA_027485485.1 Sphingomonadales bacterium
CTCGGCAGCAGCTATGAGGTGCTGGCCAGCTTTGGCCATGTCCGCGATCTGCCGGCCCGCGATGGATCGGTGGACCCGGAAGCCGATTTCGCCATGGCGTGGGAGGTTTCGGCTGACCGGTCCAAGCAGCTGAGCGCCATCCGTGAGGCGGCGAAGCGGGCGGACAGCGTGATCCTGGCGACTGACCCTGATCGGGAGGGGGAGGCGATCAGCTGGCATTTGCTGGAATGGCTGAAAGACAAGCGCGCGCTGCCCAAAGGGGGCGCGAGCCGGGTGACGTTCAACGAGATCACCAAGGCCGCGGTCACCAAGGCCATGGCGAGCCCGCGCGATCTCGATCAGCCGTTGATCGATGCCTATCTGGCGCGGCGGGCGCTGGATTATCTGGTGGGCTTCACCCTGTCGCCCGTGCTGTGGCGCAAGCTGCCGGGGGCCAAATCGGCCGGGCGCGTGCAATCGGTGGCGCTGCGCCTGGTGGTGGAGCGCGAGCGCGAGATCGAAGCCCACGTGGCCCGCGAATATTGGCGGGTCGAGGCCGAGATGATCGCCCCCAACGGCGCCACCTTCACAGCGCGGCTCGCGGTGCTGAACGGCAAGAAGCTGGCGCAGTTTGATCTGGACAATGCTGCAGCTTATGCTGCGCGGGAAGCCATTGAGAAAAATGGCTTTACTGTGCGGACGGTGGAGACCAAACCCGTCAGCCGCAACCCGGCGCCGCCGTTCACCACATCGACCCTGCAACAGGAAGCATCGCGGCGGTTGGGTTTCAGCGCCAGCCACACGATGCGGGTGGCGCAGAACCTGTATGAAGATGGCCACATCACCTATATGCGCACCGACGGCGTGCAGATTGCCGGCGAGGCGATGGCCGCCGTGCGCGACATGATCGCCCGCGATTATGGCACCAAGCCCGATGTGCTGCCGGAAAAGCCGCGCTTCTATGCCACCAAGGCCAAGAACGCCCAGGAAGCGCACGAGGCCATCCGCCCCACCGATTTCGCGCGCCGGCCCGGCAAGGCCGATAGCGATGCGGAGCGGCTCTATGCCCTGATCTGGAAGCGGACCGTGGCAAGCCAGATGGCCAGCGCCCGGCTGGAACGCACCACGGTCGATCTGTTCGACGACGATGGCCGCCACGGCCTGAAGGCCACCGGCCAGGTGGTGATCACGCCGGGGTTCCTGGTGCTGTACAGTGAAGGCCGGGACGAACCGGCCGACGATGATGAGGATGGCGCGCGCCTGCCCCGCCTGGCCGGCGGCGATCGCTGCGCCTCGAAGACGGTGCAGGCGATCCAGAGCTTCACCGAACCGCCCGCGCGGTTCAGCGAAGCGACGCTGGTGAAGAAGCTGGAGGAGCTGGGCATCGGCCGGCCCTCCACCTATGCCAGCACCCTGCAAACCCTGCGCGACCGCGCCTATGTGCGGGTGGAGAAGAACCGCTTCTTTGCCGAGGAAAAGGGCCGGCTGGTCACGGCGTTCCTGGAGCGCTTCTTCGCGCGCTATGTGGAATATGATTTCACCGCCGGTCTGGAAACCCAGCTGGATGATGTGTCGGCCGGCGACGCCAGTTACCTGGAATTGCTGCGGGCGTTCTGGGCGGATTTCCAGCCGAAAACCGCCGAGATCATGGAGCAGCGGCCGTCGGACATCACGGCGGCGCTGGATGAGTATCTGGCGCCCTTCCTGTTCCCGGACAAGGGCGACGGGGTTGATCCGCGCGTGTGCCCGAAATGCGCGGCGGGGCGGCTGAGCCTGAAGACCGGGCGGTTCGGGGCGTTTGTGGCCTGCTCCAACTATCCAGACTGCAAATACACGCGGCCCTTTGCCAGCGAGGGCGGGGCCAATGATGGCCCGATGGAACTGGGCAATGATCCCGACACGGGCGAGCCGATCAGCGTGCGCACGGGCCGCTTTGGCCGGTTCGTGCAGCGCGGTGAAGGCGAGAAGCCGGCCCGCGCCTCCATCCCCAAGGATGTGAGCATCTCAGGGCCGGAGGATCTGGCCTGGGCGATCAAGCTGCTGAACCTGCCGCGCACCATCGGCCCGCATCCGGAAACCGGCGAGCCGATCACCGCCAGCATCGGCCGCTATGGCCCCTATCTGGCGCACAGCGGCAAATATGCCCGGCTGGGCAGCAGCATCGAGGTGTTTGAAACCGGCATGAACGCCGCCGTGGTGAAACTGGCCGAAGCCGCCGCGGCCAAGGCCGCCGGCGGCCGGCCCGTGCGCGGTGCGGCGACGGCGCTGGCCGAACTGGGCGCCCACCCGGAAAGCGGCGCGGCGGTGAAGGTGCTGGCCGGGCGCTATGGCCCCTATGTCAGCGACGGCACCACCAACGCCACCCTGCCCAAAGGCGCCGAACCCACCGCCGTGACCCTCGACGAAGCCGTGGCCCTGCTCACCGCCCGCGCCGCCGCAGCGCCGGCCAAGAAGGGCAAGAAGGCCCCGGCCAAGAAGGCGGCACCCAAGAAGCCAGCGGCCAAGAAGCCGGCGGCGAAGAAAGCGCCGGTGAAGAAGAAGGCAGAATAGGAGAAGCCTCCGGCGGGCAGGGGCCAGGCCCCTGCACCCGATCGCTTTTCCGGGTGCGCTTAATCGCGGCTTTGGGTGGATCGCAGACTGGCAGCTCCCGGCCCAATTCCGGGGATGCCACCGTCATCCTCCGAACGGCTGCTTTTGGCACCACCCCCAACACAAGGCGCCAACAGCCTCCGAAACTCAGTATCCAGTGAACTTCAACGCTTTCTGGCACTAGCCGGAGGTTAGGCGGCCGGTCGGGAGCGCCCTTCGCCGCCGCATCAGGGTACCAATCGAGCCGAAGCCCATGATCAGCATTGCCCAGTTGGACGGTTCCGGCACGGCGGTGGTGGCGAAATCTGCCTTCAGATAGGGGCCGACCTTGCCTACGGCCGAGAACTGGCCGGAAATCTCATCACCGTCGCGATCGGTGTAGGTGCCGTTGAAGGTGAACGACTGTGGCGAGAAATGCCCATTGGCGTCCAGCGGAAGCGGGCGATCCATTTGCAGCTTTCCCAGTATCTCAGGCACGGGTGTCGCATTTGCCAGGCTGCGCGCGAAGGTCGTCGGCGGCGCAATGGAGTCCTGAGGCGGGATAGTGTAAATTATGAGGTTCATCATATACATAATCCACTGAACAAACCCGACCTTGCTGCCGGCCCAATCCGGACGCTCTGAGCTCACCAGCATCGGTACCGGCTGGTTCATTGGTGGCGGTGCATAGGGCGCGGTGATCTGCATATCCACCGGGCCGGTGATCTCGAACACGGTCGTGGCGACGAGGCCGGCAGGGGCCTTGATCCCCAAGGTGACCGCGCCCGACACGCCGGGATCGAACAGGCCGGTGCTGTAATTCCCGGTCAGGCTGAAATCACCCGGAACGAAGGTCGGCGAGTCGACCGGCCCGATATAGATTTCCGGACCATTAGCGCTGAGCGAAAAGCTGCCATCGCCGTTAAACAGTTGGAAGCCACCGCCGCTGCCGCTGAAGAAGGTGTGCAGGCTGACCGTCTGCTGCGCCCCGTTGACCCGGGCGTTGATGCCGTCGAACCGAACACCGTTGATGTTGGTCGCACTCGGTATCGCGCTGGAATCGAGCTGGAAATCCACGGGAACCAGGCCGCCAATCGACCAGTCAAGCAGAGTTGCCCGTGCTGGCGCCGCCGCGCACGACAAGAATATTACCGCGACACATATCGGCACGCTTATTCTGTTCATCGGATCACCCCCGCGCCTCATAAGAGCAAGCCCAACAGTCAAGTCAATATTTCAAGCGTGAGCCAGCCAAATTTACCGCGAGTTTTTGATGGACAGGTATGGAGGTTGCCGAAATTCAAAAGAATTTCAGGAAGATGTGCCGTCACGCTGATAGACCGGGCTCGATGTCTTGTGATCAAAACGCAACGCTGGGCTTGCAAACGTAAGCCACCTTTCCGCGGCTCCACTCGGAAAGGCCGCTAAGTCCCGAAGCCGGCCATTGCGCTGGGACCTGTTGAAGATCAACGAACGGGTGCTTCAAGGAAGCGTTTGATCGTACGTAAATGCCTTGGTTTGCAGCGTTAGAGGACAACTTTCCAAACGGCACACCCCAAAACGATCGGGTGCAGGGGCGTCGCCCCTGCCCGCCGGAGGCGCCCCTTCCTTCCTCTTACAATATATATTTCGACAGATCGGCGTTGCCCGCGATCGCGCCCAGTTCGCGCGCCACCATCGCTGCGTCCACCGTCACCGTCTCGCCGCTCTTTTCGCTGGCGTCGAAGCTGATGGCTTCCAGCAGTTTTTCCATCACCGTGTGCAGGCGGCGGGCGCCGATGTTTTCCACGGTTTCGTTCACCTGGGCGGCGGTGCGGGCGATGGCGTCGATGCCGTCGGGGGTGATGGCCAGGGTCACGCCCTCGGTGCCGAGCAGGGCGGCATATTGGCGGATCAGGCTGGCATCGGTGTCAGACAGGATGCGGCGGAAATCATCTTCGGTCAGGCCTTTCAGCTCGACACGGATGGGCAGGCGGCCCTGCAGTTCGGGCAGAAGATCCGATGGTTTCGCCACGTGGAAGGCGCCCGATGCAATGAACAATATGTGATCGGTTTTCACCGGGCCATATTTGGTGGCCACGGTGGTGCCTTCGATCAGCGGCAGCAGATCGCGCTGCACGCCTTCGCGGGAGACGCTGCCGCCGCGCACATCGGAAACGGCGATCTTGTCGATCTCGTCGAGGAAGACGATGCCGCCGGTTTCGGCATTGCGCACGGCTTCGCGCTGGATGTCCTCATCGTCGAGCCGCTTGTCGCTCTCTTCGGCCAGCAGCGCGTCCCAGGCGGCGTCCACCTTCATCTTGCGGCGTTTGGTGCGGCCGCCCATGGCCTTGGCCATCATGTCCGAAAGATTGATCATGCCCACCTGGCCGGGCTGCATGCCGGGCATTTCGAAGCTGGGCGCGGCTTCGGCCACCTCGATCTCCACCTCGCGGCCTTTCAGATCGCCGGCTTCAAAGCGCTGGCGGAAGGCCAGGCGCGTGGCCTCGCTGGCATCCTTGCCCACCAGCGCATCGAGCAGGCGGGCCAGCGCCGCTTCGTGCGCCTTGTCCTTCACGGCGGCGCGGCGGGCTTCGCGCACCAGCCGGATCGATTCCTCCACCAGATCGCGGATGATCGAATCGACGTCGCGGCCAACATAGCCAACCTCGGTGAACTTGGTGGCTTCGATCTTGATGAACGGCGCGCCGGCCAGCCGGGCCAGCCGGCGGCTGATCTCGGTCTTGCCGCAGCCGGTGGGGCCGATCATCAGGATATTCTTGGGCACCACTTCGTCGCGCAGATCGTCGGGCAATTGCTGCCGGCGCCAGCGGTTGCGCAGGGCGACGGCCACGGCCCGCTTGGCGTCGGTCTGTCCGATGATGTTGCGGTCCAGCGCGGCAACGATTTCCTTTGGGGTCAGGCTGGCGCTCACAGGGTAATCGCTTCCACGGTCAGTTCCTCGTTGGTGTAGACGCACAATTCCGCCGCGATCTTCATGGCGCGCCGGGCGATGGTTTCGGCATCATGATCGGAATCGGCCAGGGCGCGGGCGGCGGCGAGCGCGAAGTTGCCGCCCGAACCGATGGCGGCAATGCCCGCCACCGGTTCCAGCACATCGCCATTGCCGGTGATCACCAGCGTGACCTGGGCATCGGCCACGATCATCATCGCCTCCAGCCGGCGCAGATAGCGGTCGCTGCGCCAATCCTTGGCCAGTTCCACCGCGGCGCGCAGCAACTGGCCGGGGTGGCGCTCCAGCTTGGCTTCCAGCCGTTCGAACAGGGTGAAGGCATCGGCGGTGGCGCCGGCAAAGCCGCCGATCACATCGCCCTTCGGCCCCAGCCGGCGGACCTTGCGGGCATTGGGCTTCATCACCGTCTGCCCCATCGTCACCTGGCCATCGCCGGCAACGACAATCTGGCCGCCCTTGCGGACGGAAACGATGGTGGTGCCGTGAAATTGGGGGAGTTCGCTCATGATGATGCCTTTCGCAGGCTGATGTAGGGCGCGGGCGCGGGAGTAAAAGGGGTCAGGCCTTGCGGCGGCGCACCTGCGCTGTCTTGCCGTCGGCGGCGGTGCCGGTTTCGAACCGGTCATTCAGCGCCGTGAGCAGTTTCTTCAGCGAGCCAAAGCCGGTCTTCTTGAGATAATCGGCATCCCTGGCGCGCAGGGCGATGCCCAAAGCGTTCAGGGTCATCCAGTCAGACGCATTGGCGGCCAGCACCGACGCAATGGCCTCCCGCGCCAGCTGCAACTGGCGGTTGGCCGGCGGCGGGGTGGCGGGCTTTGGAACGGCTTTCGTCACCGGCTTGGGCTGACTGGCCGGCTCCGCCAGCGGGAAGAATCCGTCGCATGCGGCCTTGAGGGCCGCGGACCCGGCACCATGACCAAAGGCATAGATTTTCAGGCCGTCTTCGCGGATGCGCTTGGCCAGGCTGGAGAAATCCCCATCGGAACTGACGATGCAAAAGCCATCGACCGCGCGCTTGTGCAGCATGTCCATCGCGTCGACCACAAGGGCGATATCGCTGGCATTCTTGCCGGCCGATGTGTGGCCGGCCTGTTCGGCCGATCCGCCGTGCTGGCTGATGATCCTGGGCCAGGCGTTGACGCCGCCCTTGGTGAAATCGCCATAGACGCGGCGGATGATCGGGTTGCCCAGGCTGGCCACCTTGGCAAACACGGCGGCGGCATCCCTGGCCGGAACATTCTCGCCATCGATCAACACCGCCAGCCGCAACGCGCCATAATTTGTCATTCCGCCAACTTGCACCGGGCGGGCGGTGTGCCGCAAGGGGACTGCCAAACTTGCCCCTCTTGTCGCAATGCTCTAGGCGCAGCCGCCAAGGAGCAAGAGCGATGCGCACCGCAAGCATTTCCCGCGTGACCAAGGAGACCAGCGTCGAGGTTCACGTGAACCTGGATGGCAGCGGCGTGTATGATGTGTCGACCGGCATTGGCTTCCTCGATCACATGCTGGAGCAGCTCTCGCGCCACAGCCTGATCGACCTGACGGTGAAAACCGTGGGTGATCTGCACATCGATGGCCACCACACCACCGAAGACACCGGCATTGCCCTGGGCGAGGCGGTGGCCAAGGCGCTGGGCGATCGGCGCGGCATCACCCGCTATGGCGATGCGCTGATCCCGATGGATGAAACGCTCACCCGCGTGGCGCTCGACATTTCGGGCCGGCCCTATCTGGTGTGGCGCACCAGCTTCAGCCAGCCCAAGCTGGGCACGCTCGACACCGAGATGTTCAAGGAATTCTTCGCGGCGTTCGCGGGTTCGGCGGGGATCACCCTGCACATCGAGACGCTCTATGGCGTGAACAATCACCATATTGGCGAAAGCTGTTTCAAGGGCTTGGCGCGGGCGTTGCGCGCCGCCGTGGCGATTGATCCGCGCAAGAGCGATGCGATCCCCAGCACCAAGGGTACGTTGGGCGGTGCCTGACACGGTCGCGCTGATCGATTATGGCGCCGGCAATCTGCGCTCCGCGGCGCGGGCGCTGGAAAAGGCCGGCGCGCGGGTGGTGGTGACGGATGACCCGGCCGCCATTGCCGCCGCCGCGCGCGTGGTGCTGCCCGGCGTGGGCGCCTTTGCCCAGTGCATCAACCAGCTGCGCGACAAGACCGGGATCGAGGCGGCACTGAACGAAGCCGTGATGCAACGCGGCGTGCCGTTCCTGGGCATTTGTGTCGGCATGCAGTTGCTGGCCAGCGAGGGCCATGAGCATGGCGTGCATGCCGGGCTGGGCTGGCTGCCCGGCGTGGTGAAGCGGCTGGCGCCATCGGATGCCACGCTGAAAATCCCCCACATGGGCTGGAACCGGGTGGAGGCAGTGAACGGCGCGCCGGTGCCATCGGGCGATGCCTATTTCGTGCACAGCTATGCCTTTGCGCCTGATGATGCGGCCGATGTGCAGGCGGTGAGCGATCATGGCGGGCGCATTGCTGCCATCGTCAAGCGCGGCCACATCACCGGCGTGCAGTTCCACCCGGAAAAGAGCCAGGCCTATGGGCTGGCCTTCCTTACAAGCTGGTTGAACTCATGATCATCTTTCCCGCCATCGATCTGAAGGGCGGCCAGTGCGTGCGCCTGGCCGAAGGCGACATGAACCGCGCCACGGTTTATGCCGATGATCCGTCGGCCCAGGCTGCGCTGTTCCGCGCCGCCGGGGCAACGCATCTGCATGTGGTCGATCTGGATGGCGCTTTCGCTGGTGACAGCCGCAATGCCGCGGGCGTGAAGGCGGCGCTGGCCGGTTTTGGCGGCGGGCAGGTGCAGATTGGCGGCGGCATCCGCACGGCAGCGCATGTGGAGGGCTGGCTGGCCGCCGGCGTGTGGCGCGTGGTGATGGGCACCGCCGCGCTCGACAATCAGGATCTGGTGCGCGGCCTGGCCGCCGATCATCCGGGGCGCATCGTGGTGGCGGTGGATGCCCGTGACGGCATGGTCGCCACGCGCGGCTGGGCCGATGTGTCCACGCTGCCGGTGGCCGATCTGGCAAAGCGCTTCGAAGATGCCGGGGCGGCCGCCGTGCTGTTCACCGATGTCGGCCGCGATGGCATGCTGAGGGGCGTGAATGTCGAGGCCACGGTGGGCCTTGCGGCGCAGACCAGCCTGCCGGTGATTGCCTCGGGCGGGGTCGCGTCCATCGCCGATATCCATGCGCTGGTGGGCCAGCGCGGGATCGAAGGCGTCATCACCGGCCGCGCGCTCTATGATGGCCGGCTCGATCTGGCCGAAGCCATATCGGTCGCCGCCGCATGACGCTCGCCGTCCGCATCATCCCCTGTCTCGACGTGGCCGGTGGCCGCGTGGTGAAGGGCGTGAATTTCGTGGAGCTGCGCGATGCCGGCGATCCGGTGCAGGCCGCCGCTGCCTATGATGCCGCCGGGGCGGACGAGCTCTGTTTCCTCGACATCACCGCCACCCACGAGAACCGCGGCACCTTGATCGACATTGTCGAACGCACCGCCGATCAATGCTTCATGCCGCTCACCGTTGGCGGCGGCGTGCGCAGCGTGGCCGATGCCCGCGCGCTGCTGCTGGCCGGGGCCGACAAGGTGGCGGTCAACAGCGCCGCTGTGGCCCGCCCGGCGCTGATCGGCGAACTTGCCATGCGCTTTGGCGAACAATGTGTGGTGGTGGCGGTGGACGCCAAGCAGACCGCCCCCGGCAAATGGGAAATCTTCACCCACGGCGGCCGCAAGCCCACCGGCATCGATGCCGTGGCCTATGCCATCGAAGCCGCCAGGCTGGGCGCCGGCGAAATATTGCTCACCTCCATGGACCGGGACGGCACCAAGGCCGGTTATGATCTGGCGCTCACCCGCACCATCGCCGATGCCGTGCCGGTGCCGGTGGTGGCCTCGGGCGGGGTGGGCGGCGTTGCCGACCTGGTCAGCGGCGTGGCGCAAGGCCATGCCTCCGCCGTGCTGGCCGCCTCCATCTTCCACTTCGGCGAGGTTACGATTGCCGAGGCCCGCGCTGCCCTGGCCGGCGCCCGCCTTCCGGTTCGCGAGGTCTATCATGGATCGCTTTGACCAGTTGCTGGCCACCATCATCGCACGGCGCAGCGGCGATCCGGCAAGCTCCTACGTTGCCAAACTCACCGCCAAGGGCCGCGCCAAGATGGCGCAAAAGCTGGGCGAGGAGGCCGTGGAAGTGGTGATCGCCGCCGTCGCCGATGATCGCGCCGGCCTGGTGTCGGAAGGCGCCGACCTGATGTTCCATCTGGCCGTGCTGCTGGCGGACGCCGGCCTGTCGTTCGAGGATATCCGCACCGAACTCGCCCGCCGCGAAGGCGTGTCCGGGATTGACGAGAAGGCCGGGCGGAAGGGCTGAGGCGGGGCGGTCAGGCCGCCCGTGACGCCACCACGCCGCTGCCGATGTGCAGCATGTCTTCCACGCCGTCCTTGATGCGGAACACTGTGCCTTGCGGGGCGCGCGGGGCGACGGGGACGCCGTGCCAATCTTCGCCGCCCACCAATATGCCGCGCAGCACGCTGGCGGTGATGCCGTGGCTGATCACCAGGGCGGGGCGGCTGTGGTCAAGATCGGCCAGCCAGCTGTTCAGGCGGGCGGCGATGGCGGGGAACCATTCGCCATTGGGCGGCGGCACGCTGAACAGGCCGCGTGTCGCATCCACGATGGGCTGGCCCAGTTCGGCAACAATGTCGTGATACCAGCGGCCTTCCCAATCGCCGACATCGATTTCCAGCAGGCGATCATCCTTTTGCCAGCGGAAGAAATCCAGGCCGAGATGCTCGCCGATGATGGCGGCAGTCTGTTGGGTGCGCCCGGATGGGGAGACCCACAGATCAAGATCAGGCGCTTCGCCGAGCGCGGCACGCAGGGCGACACCCATGGCTTCGGCCTGGGCGATGCCGGTGCGGGTGAGAGGCGTGTGCGCCATATGGCCCTGCATGCGGGCGGCGGCGTTGAACACGGTTTCGGCGTGGCGGGCGAGAATCAGATCCATGGCCATGCTTATCGGCGCTTTGCCTGCACTTCGCCACTACCACCATGCGCCTGAATGGCTATAGTGGCGGCGGTGTAACCATATTTTGCAGGGATTGGGATGAAGGCCACCGTCGAACGCGCTACGCTGCTGAAGTGTCTGGGCCATATCCAGTCGGTGGTTGAACGTCGCAACACCATCCCCATCCTGTCCAACGTGCTGATCGAAGCGCGCGGCGACGGGCTGCGGTTGATGGCAACCGATCTTGATCTGCAGGTGGTGGAAACCATCAGCGCGGCCATCGATGTGAACGGCGCCACCACGGTTTCGGCGCACACGCTGTTCGATATCGCCCGCAAGCTGCCGGAAGGCAGCCAGGTGGAACTGGCGGTGTCGGGCGAGCGCATGAGCGTGGTGGCCGGGCGCAGCCGGTTCAGCCTGTCGACCTTGAAGCGCGACGATTTCCCGGTGATTGCCGAAACCGATCTGCCGGTGCGCTTCACCCTGTCCGCCGCCGAGCTGCGCGAGCTGATCGATGCCACGCGCTTTGCGATTTCCACCGAGGAAACCCGCTATTATCTCAACGGCATCTATATGCATGCCACCACCGGCCCCAATCCGCGGCTGCGCGGCGTGGCCACCGATGGCCACCGCCTGGCCCGGATCGAGCTGGATCTGCCCGATGGCGCGGCCGACATGCCGGGCGTGATCGTGCCGCGCAAATGCGTGGCCGAAGTGCGCAAGCTGCTCGATGAAATGGCGCCGGATGCGCCGGTGGAAATCAGCCTGTCGCCGGCCAAGATCCGCTTCCGCTTCTCGGCCGATTCCACGCTGACCAGCAAGCTGATCGATGGCAC
>JAIXQY010000162.1 GCA_027485485.1 Sphingomonadales bacterium
AGTTCATTCTTCTGATCGCCCGCCCGCTGGCGTTCCCCGCGCGTCACGAACACGGTGTGGGCAAAGCCCGCCAGCCAGCCGACCGGGCCCATGCCGGCCACTTCCGATTTGGCGACGAAGCTGGCCTTGATGCGCGCGCCCAGCACCGGAATATCGGCCCAGCTGATGTGGTTGGCAACAAACAGGGTGGGCCCGCGGTTGATCGGCGCGCCGCCGCTGTGGATCACCAGGCCCAGGGATCGCGACAGGCCGCGGTGAAACAGGAAGGGGATATAGGGTCGGTTGCGAAAGGTGGCTGCCCGCAGCAATATTTCCAGCGGCACGGTCACCGCCACGGTGGCCACCGCCCCCACGGCAGACCGCAGCGGCCCGAAGCGGCGTTGCGGCGGCGCTGGCCGCGTCATGCCGGGTCAACCCGGCTTCTTGAGGGCCTGAGCATAAAGCTCCATGCGGTGATCCACCAGGCGATAGCCCAGACGTTCGGCAATGCGGCGCTGCAATTCCTCGATCTCGGGATCGTGAAATTCGATCACGTCGCCCGTGTCGATATCGATCAGGTGATCATGATGTTCTTCGCTCACCGTTTCATACCGGGAACGACCGCCCTGAAATTCATGCCGTTCCAAGATGCCGGCTTCTTCGAACAATTTCACCGTGCGATACACAGTGGCGATGGAAATGCGCGGATCCATCTGGGCCACGCGGCGGTGCAGCGATTCCACATCGGGATGATCGCTCACTTCGCCCAGCACGCGGGCGATCACCCGGCGCTGTTCGGTGATACGCAGGCCCTTTTTCAAGCACAGCGCTTCGATATCGATGGCAATGCCCATGCTCGCCTCTTTCGCCCCGGATCGTTTCGCCTGCCCTCCCTCTCAAATAGGGCGCATGGCCGGGATGGGCAAGACAGACAAATGCCGCCCCCAGGCGACCAGACCGGGGGCGGCATATATGTCATCATCGCGGTGGCCGGGTGTTCCCGGTCCACTGCGGCCGGATCAGACCGGGTTCTTGCGCGGACGACCGCGCGGCTTGGAGGTCTTCTTGGTGCCCAGGCCAATGGACTTGGCCAGCACGCGGCGCTGTTCGGCATAGTTGGGCGCGACCATCGGATAATCGCCAGGCAGACCCCACTTGGTGCGATAATCGTCCGGCGTCATGCCATAATGCGTCATCAGGTGGCGCTTCAGCATCTTGAGCTTCTTGCCGTCTTCCAGGCACACGATGTGATCCGGCTTGATCGAAGAGCGGATCGAAACGGCCGGTTCCTGCTTGGGTGCCGGCGGTGCCACCGGGGCACCAAGACGCTGCAGGGTGGCATAGACATTTTCAATAACACCAGCGATTTCGCCAGGTGCAACACTGTTGTTCGCAAAATGCGACGCAACAATATCGGCCGTCAGTGCCAGCAGCTCAGCATGGCTTTGTGAATTTTCCGTCATGTCCTTTTCCTTGACCCTTAACACACGCAGGACCCTCACCTGCAAATTGCGGTCTGAACTTCACGCCACACAATTGCAACAAAAAATTGCTCCGGATTACTGATGCAGCGCTATCCGCAGTGTAATCGCTGCTCTTTTGGAGCCATCTTTGCCGCTATAGTAATCGGGTCGTCGGCCAATCTCTGCAAATCCGGCACTGGCATAAAGACGGCGGGCCGCTGCATTGTCTTCACGCACTTCCAGAAAAAAATCCGTCGCGCCTCGCGCCGAAGCATCGGCCAATGCGGCGTCAAGCAAACGCGCACCAACCCCAAGTCGCCGCTGCCCGGGATCAACCGCGATCAGCAACAGTTCAACATCCGGCCCGATGCTGCGGCACAGGCTGAACCCCGTGGCGGTGGTGCCGGCCAGCGCCAGCCGCGCCCATGAACCCGGCATGGTCAACGTGCCGGCCAGCTGCGCCGCCGACCAGGCTTCACCAAACAACGGATCAAAGCCAGCGTGCATCACCGCCATCATCGCATCAAGATGGCGCAGATCTGCCGGAACAAGGGCTGAGGCCAAGTGCACGTCCACGCCCAATGAATAGATTCGTCAATCGCCGGCGTAAAGCGCCTGCGGCGGCAACAATGCTGCGTCCGGCAGATGGCCAGCAAAGGCCGCATCCGGATGATCCGCATGAAGATGCGGCAGCCCCCACAGGCCGGCACCCGCCCCGGCCAGCGGCAGGCCATCGCCAGCCGGCGCCGCCAGCAGGCCATGGCTGGCCGCCACCAGATCACGCCCAACCAGCGCGCCTGCCACCTGGGCCCGCCCGGCATCGATCAGCGCCCACACCGCTGCCAGTTCCGCATCAGCCGCAAAGGCCTGTGCCGCCACCAGAGACAGCGCCGATGCACCAAACACCGGCACACCCCAGGCCAGGCCCAGCGCGCGCGCACCCGCAATGCCGATGCGGATGCCGGTGTAACTGCCCGGCCCCACATCCACGATGATGCGTTGCGGCACGCGACTGGCCAGCAGCGCCTGCACCTGTGGCACCAGCTGTTCGGCATGGCCGCGCCCGATCAGTTCATGATGGCGGGCCAGCACAGCGGCCCCATCCACGAGCGCGATGGACAGGGCGGGAGAGGAGGTGGAAAGCGCCAGCGTGATCACAGGCCAGCCGCGTTACAAGATGCGCGCCGCATCCTCAAACGAAAGCCGCGGCAGGCGCGGGAACACGCCCTGGCCATTGCCCTTGCCGATCGAGCAGATGAAATTGGTTTCGATGCCGCTGTCGCCCCAGAAGGCTGCATCCACCCCGGCCTTGTCAAAGCCCGACATCGGCCCGGTGTCCCAGCCCAGCGCGCGGGCGGCCATGATCGTCCAGGCGCCTTGCAGCGACGAATTGCGGAAGGCGGTTTCGCGGGCGAAATCGGCGCTCCAGCTAAACCACGGCCGGGCATCGACATGCGGGAACAGCTCGGGCAACCGGTCGTAGAATTTCGGATCAAAGCCGATGATGATGGTGACGGGGGCGGCGCGCACCTTGGGCGCATTGGCGGCACTCACCAGCCCCGCCAGCTTCTCGCGCGCCTCGGCCGAATGGCAGAAGGCGAAGCGTGCGGGTGAGCCGTTGGCCGAGGTGGGCCCCATCTTCACCAGATCATACAACTGGCGCAGATCGGCTTCCGTCACCGGCGTGTCGTCCCAGCCATAATGGGTGCGCGCTTCAGTGAACAGCTGCGCCAGCGCGGCGGCATCAAGGGGTTGGCCAGCCATGATCAGACCGCCCGCACATCAAGCACTTCGGGCACATAATATTTCAGCAGCGATTCAATGCCCATCTTCAGCGTCATCGTGCTCGACGGGCAGCCGGAACAGGCGCCCTGCATTTCCAGGAACACCACGCCCTGGCGGAAGCCGCGATAGACGATGTCGCCGCCATCTTCGGCCACCTGCGGGCGCACCCTGGTCTCGATCAGCTCGCGGATCTGCATGACGATTTCGGCATCGGCCGGATCATCATCGGTGGCGGCTTCCTGCACGGTGCCGGTGAACAGCGGCGCGCCGCTGGTGAAATGATCGACCAGCACGCCCAATATCTGCGGCTTCAACGCCGGCCAGTCATTGCCGGCGGGATTGCGGGTGACCGACACGAAATCATGGCCAAGGAACACCCGGTCCACATCGCCCAGCCCGAACAGCGCCTTGCCCAGCGGAGAGGCTTCGGCGGCATCGGCCGTGGCCAGATCCACACCATCGCCGCCGGTGACCTTCTGGCCGGGGCGGAACATCAGGGTGAGCGGGTTGGGGGTCTGTTCGGTTTCGATGAACATGGCAGCTTCCGGATTGTTGCGCGGTTGATATGGCGCAGGCCGGCGCAGGCTTCAAGTCAAATCAGACAGTTTTTATCCTGATTCAGGCAATCGTTGCCAACCGGTCCGGATCCAGCCCGCCGGGCACCAGCATCAGCACGCAGGGCAGCGACCCGGCGCGTTCCCCGGCAAAAAAGCCCACCAGCGGCCCCGGCGTGCCCCGGCTGGCGGTGCCCAGCACCAGCGCGCGGATGCCGGGATTGTCCTTCACATGGGCCAGGATGGCGCCGGCGGGATCGCCCTGCAGCACACTGGTGGCCGGGCGGGCGCCGCCCATGGCTTCGGCCTCGCTCGCCAACTGGCTCAGCAGGGCCAGCGCCTCCTCCTCGGCTTCGGCGGCCATGGCGCTTTGCAGCGCGCCAAAATGCATGAACTCGGTGGGCCGCACCACGCTGATCAGCCGCACATCGGCGCCCACATGCGCGGCGCGCAGCACGGCAAAGCGCATCGCCACCCGGCTTTCCGGGCTGTCGTCGATCACGACCAGATAGGTGGCGGCCTCATGCATGGCAAAAGCCTAGGCCTCACACCCGGCGCGTCAAGGCCGCAGCCAGGCTGGTGGTCGCGCTGCCAGGGGCTTTCGGGGTCGGCTGGCCCGGGCCGGGCGCCCAGCCGGCGACATGGATGATCTCCACCGTCACCGCCGTCTTGCCATTCTCGGCCATGGCGGCAAAGCGGCGGGCGGCGTCCATCAGCACGTCGCGCCGCAACGGCCGCCGCTGCGCCAACACCGATCGCGCGCCCATGGCGGTGAGATCATCCAGCAGCCCGAACAGGCTGGCATAGCGCAGCTGCACCCGCTCCACATCGGCCACCGGCATCACCAGCCCGGCGCGGCCGAGCAGGCCGGCGGCCGCGCTGGCCTCCACCATCGGCGCAGTGTGGCTGCCGGCGCCGCCGGTGATGCCAGCCTCCGCCTCCAACAGGCAGGCGCGCAGCTCCACCAGGCTCATGCCGCCCACAAAGCTGGCGACGAACAGGCCATCCGGGCGCAGTACCCGCCGGATGCCGGCCAGCGCGCCGGGGAGATCATTCACTGTCGTGAGCGCGCCAGCCGAAACCACCAGATCAAAACTGGCATCGGCAAAGGGCAGCCGGTCTTCATCGGCCACTGCATCGGTGCCGGGCAGCGGCGACAGCGAAACGCGCACCGCACCCGGCCAAACCGGCAGCGGACCACCCAGATCCAGCACCGAAGCGAAGTTTCGCGCCACCAGATTGACACGTTCGCGCAATTCTTCGGCCATGAGTTGATGCAGGAAATCCACGCCGGCAAAGCCCGGCGCGGCGCGGGCATGGCGGCGGCGGCGCAACGCGGCAGCAAAGGGCAGGGCATCGGCCATGCGCCCCCTTTACGGGCTGGGCCATCGGGCGCAAGCTTGGGCGATGGCTGTTTCGCTCCTGGCCCCGGTCACGGCGTTGATCGATGTGGTGCTGCCCCCGCGCTGCCCCGGCTGCGGCGAGATTGTTGATGGGGATGACCGGTTTTGCGCCAGCTGTTTTGCCGGGCTGCAGTTTCTGGGGCCGCCGCAATGCGCCTGCTGCGGGGTGCCGCTACCACATGATATTGATATTGCAGCACAATGCGGCGCGTGCCTGGCCGAACCGCCAGCCTTTGCCCGCGCCCGCGCGCCGCTGGTGTATGGCGGCCCGGCACGGCAGGTGGTGCTGGCGCTCAAGCACGGCCGGCGACTGCACCTGGCGCGGCTGATGGCGCGCGCCATGCTGCGGGTGGCGGGGGCCATGCCTGACGATGCGGTGATCGTGCCGGTGCCATCCCACCGCTGGCGCCTGTGGCAGCGCGGCTTCAACCAGGCCGCGGTGATCGCCCGCCAGCTCGCCCGGCAGTCCGGCCGGCCGCTGCTGGTTGAAGGGCTGGAACGGGTGAAGCCCACGCCCTCCACCAAGGGCCTCACCCGCAAGGCGCGGCTGAAAAATGTCGCCAACGCCTTCCGCGTGCCGCGGCCTGAAAGCGTGCGCGGCCGGACCGTGATCCTGGTGGATGATGTGATGACCACCGGTGCAACCGTGTCGGCCTGTGCCGCGAAGCTGACAAAAGCCGGGGCGCGACAAGTGGAGGTCTTGACCTATGCCCGCACCTTGCGCGAGGGACATGGGGATTTTGCAATGATAATGGCAGCCAATGCCTGAACGGGCGCGGCCGATCGAGGGTGGATGCGATGAACAAGATTGAAATCTATACCAAATTCCTCTGTCCCTATTGCACCCGCGCCAAGGCGCTGCTCACTGCCAAGGGCGTGGCGTTCGAGGAAATCGACATTTCCATGGGCGGTGTGCGCCGCACCGAGATGCTGGAGCGCTCCGGCGGCCGCCAGACGGTGCCGCAAATCTTCATCAACGGCGATCACGTCGGCGGCTGCGACGATCTGCTCGCGCTTGACCGCGTCGGCAAGCTGGACACGCTGCTGGTGGCATGACGCTGGCCGTTGCCCTGATCCAGACCAGCACGGGCATTGATCCCGCCATTGAGGCTGAACAGCTTTCGGCCCAAATTGCCGAGGCCGCCGCCCAGGGCGCGCAGATCGTCTTCACCCCGGAAATGAGCGGCTTGCTCGATCGCGACCGGGCCCGCGCGGCCGGCAAGATCAGCAGCGAAGCCGATGATGTGGTGCTGGCCGCCGTGCGCCATGCAGCGGCCAAGGCGGGCGTGTGGGTGCAACTGGGCAGCCTGGCGCTGAAAGGGGCGGGCGAGAAATTCGTCAACCGCGGTTTCCTGATCGATCCCACCGGCGCCATCACCGCCCGCTATGCCAAGATCCACCTGTTTGACGTGATGCTGGGCAGCGAAAGCTGGCGGGAATCCGCGGCGTATGACGCCGGCGAGGAGGCCGTGGTGGCTACCACGCCGTGGGGCGGGTTGGGCCTGACCATCTGTTATGATCTGCGCTTTCCGGCGCTGCATCGGGCGCTGGCCACCGCCGGGGCGTCGATGCTGGCGGTGCCGGCGGCCTTCACCCGGCCCACGGGACAGGCGCACTGGCACGTGTTGCTGCGCGCCCGCGCCATCGAAACCGGCTGTTTCGTTATCGCCGCCGCCCAAACCGGCGAACATGCAGACGGCCGTGCCACCTTCGGTCACAGCCTGGTGGTGGCGCCCTGGGGTGAAGTGCTGCTGGACATGGGCACAGCGCCCGGCATCGGCCTGTGCAGCATCGATCTGGCCCAGGTGGCCGCCGCGCGCGCCAAGGTGCCGGCCCTGGAACACGCCCGCCCATTCAGGCTGGTGGTGCCATGATCGTGTTCGATCTGGTGTGCACCGCCGCACACCGGTTTGAAGCCTGGTTCGGATCGGGCAGCGATTTCGACGATCAAAAGGCGCGGGGGCTGTTGGAATGCCCGTGGTGCGGATCAAGGCAGGTGGACAAGGCAGTGATGGCGCCGGCCGTGCCCGCCAAATCCAACCAGCGCGCCCGGCCCGTCGATGATCCGGCCGCCAAACTCCTGGCCATGCAGCGCGCGCTGGAAGACAAGAGCGACTATGTCGGCAGCCGCTTTGCCGAAGAAGCCCGCGCCATCCACGCTGCCGGCGAACAGCGCTGCGTCCATGGCGAAGCCAGTCTGGAAGAGGTGAAATCACTGCACGATGAAGGCGTGCCACTGCTGCCGCTGCCCTTCCGCCCGCGCGCCCGGTCAGACGCCTGACGCGGCATGTTGGCGGCTGCCTCTCCAAGTTTCCGCTTGAATCTCGGCCCGCGTCGTGGCTGGAAAGTAGCCGCGCACCCGTAGCTCAGCAGGATAGAGCGACGGTTTCCTAAACCGCAGGCCGCAGGTTCGAATCCTGCCGGGTGCACGTTACCTGACGGCCGTCAGCTCTCGGCTGGCCGTCAGCAGCGCCAGCATCGATGCCGCGGCCGCCGTGTCGACATATTCGCGCACCATGGTCACCTTGCCGTCATGCACGTCGCCCACGATGCAGGCCGCCAGCGCCAACGCTTGGCCACAGGGCAAGGTGCCGCGCACCGCATGTTCTTCCACAAAGCCGGTGGCCGTTGCCGCGCACACGACCTGCTCATAGCGAAAGCCGGTCACCACCCTTTGCACCTGGCGATTGAACCGCAGCAGGCCGGCAAGGCTGATCGGGTGGCCGCCGTTCTGGCGCAGCTGAAACTCCGGAGCGCACAGGGCCTGCACGCCATCATCATCACCTTGCGCCAGCGCATCAAACAACGCCCGTGCGATTGCCGCATTGTCCATTGGCCCTGGTCCTTACGTCTTGCGCTTCCCAAGCCAGTCTAGCCTGTTTGCCCTGGCCGTTTCACCCGCAAGGTTGGAGAGGCTTCCAACGGATTTTCGGGCCAGGGGTGCTTGGGATAACGGCCCTTCAGATCCTTGCGCACATCGGCCCAGCTGCCGGCCCAGAAGCCCGGCAAATCCTTGGTCACCTGGATGGGCCGGCCTGCTGGTGACGTGAGCCTGAGCGTGATCGGCACCCGGCCGCCTGCCAGCATCGGATGGCGGGCCAGCCCAAACAAGGCCTGACAGCGCACCTCTACCGCCGGGCCGCCATCCGCCGCATACTCAATGGCATGGCTGCTGCCCGCCGGCGTTTCCAGCCGCAGCGGCGCAAAATTGTCCAGCGCCTGACGCTGGCTCCACTCCAGCCGGCC
>JAIXQY010000151.1 GCA_027485485.1 Sphingomonadales bacterium
GAGGGCAACGGCCCCGATGCCCGGCCCATGCAGCGCAGCGATCTGGCCGGCCTGCCGCCAGCCCTGGTGCAGACCGCGCAATATGACGTGCTGCGCGACGAGGGCGAAGCCTATGCCGCACGGCTCAGCGCCGCCGGTGTGGCCACCATCTGCACCCGCCACGCCGGCATGGCGCATGGTTTCCTGTCATTGGTCGGGATGCTGCCGGCGGCAGACACGGCATTGGCCGAAGGAGCCGCCTGGGTGACGGCGCGGCTTCACAGCAGGTAAACCACCACATAACGCGCGATCAGCGCCGCCATGGTGAGTTCGCACCACAATTTGCCGCGCGCCAGCATGGCGGCCAGCATCAGGATCACCAGCACCACGGTCAGGCCCAGCGCCAGCGGCCGCTGCAACAGCAGGGCCAGGCTGGGCACGCTGGCATAATAAGCCAGCTGGCAGGCCAGCAGCGCCAGCAGCACGCCGATCACGATTCGCCGCACCCGAAAGAAATGCGCATCATGATCGGGCGAGGCATCGGCATCGCGCGGGAACACCAGGCTGGCCGCCAGATAATAGGCGCCGGTGAAGCTCATGATCGCCATCAGTGCATGGCCCGAGACCGCCAGCGCATCGCGGCTGGTCCACGCCGCCTGCCAGAAGCTGATCAGATCAAGCAGCACGAAGCTGGCAAGCATCGGCGTCAGCCGGCCGATGCGAACCATGGAGCCGGGTTGCAGCCGCGCCTGGATGGCACGCGCCAGCCCGGCCAGCACCTCGGTGAGCGACAGGCCGAGCAAAAGCCCGAAGAAGGAGAAGATGAATTCAAATTCCGACATGGTGATATTGGCGCATCGCGCCGCGCAAAGATCAACCAGCGTTCCACCCAGCCGCGACATTCCGTAGCGCGGCGTGCATGCCGCAGTGCACAATCGCTGGAGGGGGTCTAAGCCGGCATCAGCCTGATCCTCCGATTTCAGGCCAGCGTGGGCGGCAGCTCTGCGATCCGACCCGCTTGCTGCCGCCCGCCTGACCCGCCCGATCAGACACCACCGCGCATTTGCCACCATGACAGCGCCGCCCGTTACGCTTATGGCAAGCCGCGATGCAGCCCCGTCTCTCTCCAGTTCCCGCCTTTCGTGATCTTGCCCACATCGATGCGTGGATCTTCGATCTCGACAACACGCTCTATCCGGCCCACTCGTCGCTGTTCCCGCAGATTGATGCGCGCATGGGCCTGTATATCCAGCGCCTGCTCAATGTTGATCCACAAGAGGCGCACCGCATTCAGAAGCAATTGTTCCACAGCCACGGCATGACCCTGCCGGGCCTGATGGCGCTGCACGGGGTGGACCCGCATGATTTCCTGGCCAATGTGCATGATGTCGATATCGATGTGCTGCGCCCGCACCCGGAACTGGGCGATCTGATCAGCCGCCTGCCCGGCCGCAAGTTCGTGTTCACCAATGCCGATGCGCCCTATGCCGAACGGGTCTTGGCCCGGCTCGGCCTCACCCATGCGTTTGACGCCATGCACGATATCCACGCGCTGGATTATGTGCCGAAACCGCAGATGCCGGCCTATGCGCATATGTGCGCCGCCCATGCGATCAACCCCAGACGGGCGATGTTCGTGGAAGACATGGCGCGCAACCTGGCGCCGGCCAAGGCCATCGGGATGGCCACGGTGTGGATCGACAATGGGTCCGAACAGGGGCCGGGCAGCCATCTTGACCATATTGATTATCGCATCAACGATCTGGCCGAATTCCTGGCCAGCGTGCTGACCGAGTTGGAGCAACAGGCATGAGCATCGAACAGATCATCGAAGCCGGCTGGGAACAGCGGGCCGACATCACCCACCGCACCGAAGGCGAATTGCGCCTGGCCGTCGATCATGCCCTCGCCCTGCTGGACAGCGGCGAGCTGCGCGTGGCCGAACCCGATGGCAAGGGCGGCTGGCACACGCACCAATGGCTGAAAAAGGCCGTGCTGCTGTCGTTCCGGTTGAACGACAACCAGGCCATGTCGGGCTTTGGTCTGGCCAATTTCTACGACAAGGTGCCGCTGAAATTCGAAGGCTGGGGCGATGGCAGCTTCCGCGCCGCCGGCTTCCGCGCGGTTCCCGGCGCCGTGGTGCGCCGCGGCGCCTATATCGCGCCGGGCGTGGTGCTGATGCCCAGCTTCGTCAATATCGGCGCGCGCGTTGGGCGGGGCACCATGGTCGATACCTGGGCCACGGTGGGTTCGTGCGCCCAGATTGGCGAAAATGTCCACATCAGCGGCGGTGCCGGCATCGGCGGCGTGCTCGAACCGCTGCAGGCCAACCCGGTCATCATCGGAGACAACGCCTTCATCGGCGCCCGTGCCGAAGTGGCCGAAGGCGTGATCGTCGGCGAAGGCGCGGTGCTCTCCATGGGGGTCTATCTCGGCGCCAGCACCAAGATCATCGATCGCGCCACCGGCGAGATCCACATCGGCAAGGTGCCGCCCTATGCCGTCGTCGTCTCCGGCAGCCTGCCCGGCAAACCGCTGCCCGACGGCTCACCGGGGCCGAATTTATACTGCGCCGTGATCGTGAAGACCGTGGACGCGCAGACGCGCAGCAAGACCGGGATCAACGAGTTGCTGCGGGATTGATCGGCCAGAGCGCCAGGCCGGCCTTGACGCACATATTTATTGCATCTACAAATAATCCATGGCCATCGAATTCGATCCGGTCAAGGATGCGGCCAATATTGCCAAGCATGGTCTGTCCTTGGCCGATTTCGCCGGGTTTGATGACGTGCCGTTGGTGATTGCAGATCAGCGGCAGGACTACGGCGAGGCACGTTGGCAGGCTTTTGGCCGGATCGATGGGATCGCCTGCTGCCTTGTCTACACCAGCCGCGGCCAGACGATGCGTCTCATCAGCCTGCGCCGCTGCAATGCCAGGGAAAGGATGCGCCATGGACTCTGACCCAAAGCTGTTGGACGGCGTGCCTGACGACGAGAATCCGGAATGGAGCGCCGCCGATTTTGCGCGCGCGCGGCCAGCCAATGAGGTGCCGGAACTGGCCGGAGTGCTGCCGCTGTTGGTCAAACGGCCTGGCCGTCCGCTTGGCAGCGTGCGATCGGATCGGCAGCAGGTGACGCTGCGGCTGCCCCGCCATGTCATCGCCTATTTCCAGCGCGGCGGCGAGAAGGGTTGGCAAACCCGCGCCGTTGCCGCCCTCGAACGCGCGGCAGCGGAGGCGGAGTAACCCCGCTCCGCTTTGCGCTTGCCATCCGGCACGCCCCCGGCTTTGATAAACAGCAACAGGGGGATCATCATGCGCTCACTCATCACCGCACTGCTGGCGGCCACCATCGCGGTTCCGGCCAGCGCCCAGGCGCTGCGGCCGGATCAACAGGCGTTCCGCGGGCTGTACAAGGAGCTGGTGGAGACCAACACCACCGTTTCCACCGGCAGCTGCAATCTGGCGGCCGAGCGGATGGCGGCGCGGCTGAAGGCGGCGGGCTATGCCGATGCCGACATCAAGCTGTTCCCCGGCCCGGCCGAGCGCCCGCTGGATGGCGGGTTGGTGGCAGTGCTGAAGGGCAGTGATCCGAAGGCCAAGGCGATCCTGCTGCTCTCCCACCTTGATGTGGTGGAGGCCAAGCGCGCTGATTGGGAGCGTGACCCGTTCAGCTTTATCGAGGAGGGCGGCTTTTTCTATGGCCGCGGCGTGTCCGATGACAAGGCGCACGGCGCCATCTTCACCGATGCGATGATCCGCCTGAAGCAGGGCAAGCCACCCAAGCGCACCATCAAGCTGGCGCTGACCTGCGGCGAGGAGGGCGGGCCGTTCAACAGCGCCAAATGGCTGGTGGAGAACCACCGCGATTGGATCGAGGCGGAATTTGCCTTGAACGAAGGCGGCGGCGGCAAGGCGGATGCCAACGCCAAGCCGATCAGCCTGGCCTTCCAGGCCGGCGAGAAGGTCTATCAGGATTTCACCCTGGAAACCCGCAACCCCGGCGGCCACAGCAGCCGCCCGCGGCCCGACAATGCGATTTATGAACTGGCCGCCGGTCTGGTGCGCCTGTCGCGCAATGATTTCCCGGTGATCTTCAGTGACACGACCCGCGCCTATTTCGCCGAGATGGCCAAGATCAGCGACGCCGATACTGCCATGGCGATCAAGGCGCTGCTGGCCAATCCGGCCGATCCCCATGCCGAAAGCATCGTGTCGAAGGATCCGGGTTGGCACAGCACGCTGCGCACCACCTGCGTGGCGACCATGCTGGATGCCGGCCACGCCCGCAACGCCCTGCCGCAACGCGCACAGGCCAATGTGAACTGCCGCATGTTCCCCGGCGAAAGCGTGGAGAAGGTGCGCGGGCAAATCGCGGAGCGCTTGGGCGATCCAACCATCAGCGTCACACCACGCGCCAGCGAGAACCCGGAGAAGGCCGCGCCGCCGCCGCCACTGTCGGACATGGTCTATGGCCCGGCCGTGGCGCTGGCCAGCAAGCATTTCCCCGGCATTCCGATCATCCCCACCATGAGCACCGGCGCCACCGATGGCCGCTATCTCAATGCCGCCGGCATCGCGACCTATGGCATGCCCGGCCGTTTCGGCATGCCCGATGGCAATGGCGTCCACGGCCTGAACGAACGGATTTCCGTGGCCGGCGTGATGAAGGAACGCGATTATCTGTTCGATCTCATCACCGCCTACGCCAGCAAATAAGGACAAGATGATGCGCGCGCTCTTCCTCGCGGCCGCCCTGCTCGCCAGCACCGCCGCACATGCCCAATATGCCAGCAAACAACCCGGCGAACCGCAGTTCCGCGCCCTGTTCAAGGAAATGGTGGAAACCGACACCAGCCTGACCACAGGCAGCTGCACAGCGCTGGCCGGCAAGCTGGCGCTGCGCTTCAAGGCCGCCGGCTACACCGATGCCGACATCACCCAGTTCAGCGTGCCGGAATTCCCCAAGGATGGCGGCATCGTTGTCCACCTGAAGGGCAGCGATGCGAAGGTGAAGCCGATGCTGCTGCTCGGCCACCTCGATGTGGTTGCCGCCAAGCCGGAAGACTGGACGCGCAGCCCGTTCACCCTGATCGAGGCAGACGGCTATTTCTATGGCCGCGGCACCTTTGACGACAAGGCGCAGGCCAGCATCTGGGCCGATCTGATGATCCGCATGAAGGCCGCCAAGCCGCCCAAGCGCACCATCAAGCTGGCGCTGACCTGCGGCGAGGAAACCACCTATGCCTTCAATGGCGCCGATTGGCTGGCCAAGAACCGCCCCGATCTGATCATGGCCGAATTCGCCCTGAACGAAGGCGGCGGTGGCCGCAACGGCCCGGATGGCAAGCCGCAGGGCCTGGCCGTGCAGGTGGGCGAGAAGACGGTGCAGAATTTCTGGATCGAGGCGATCAACCCCGGCGGCCACAGCAGCGTGCCGCGGCCAGACAACGCCATCACCGATCTGGCGGCGGCCGCGGTGGCGGTGAACCGGCATGAATTCCCGGTGCAGTTCACCGATACCACCCGCGCCTATTTCACCACCTTGTCCAAGGTGATGCCTGATCCGGTCGGCCCGGCGATGGCCCGCCTTTTGGCCAATCCAGCCGATGCGGAGGCCAATCGCATCGTCAGTCTTGACCCGACCAACCACAGCATCTTGCGCACCACCTGTGTCACCACCCTGCTGGAAGCCGGCCACGCCGAAAACGCCCTGGCCCAGCGGGCGCGGGCCAATGTGAATTGCCGCATGTTCCCCGGCACCGATCCCAATGCGCTGAAGGCTGATCTGGAGACGGTGATCGCCAACACCAAGGTGAGCGTGAGCCTGAAGCCGCCGATCCGCCCGGTCGCCAAGCCGACGCCGCTCAACCCCGCCATCATCGGCCCGATGCAGGCGGTGGCGCAGCAGCATTTCCCCGGCGTGCCGCTGCTGGCAATGATGAGCACCGGCGCCACCGATGCCATCTATATCACCCCGATCGGCATCCCGGTCTATGGCGCGCCCGGCACGATGATCGATGCCGATGGCAACGGCATCCACGGCCTCAATGAACGCATCAGCGTGCGCAGCCTGCTGCAGGGCCGCGATTATCTGTCGGATCTGGTGGCGGTGCTGGCGAATCCCAAATAGGGCGCTGGCATAAGGGCGGCTGACGCCCTACATGCGGCCCATGGATTTCGCTCATTTCCTCACCCCCGAAGCGCTGTCGGCCTTTGGCCAGGTCGTGCTGATCGATGTCGTGCTGGCCGGTGACAATGCCATCGTGGTGGGCGCGCTCGCCGCCGGCCTGCCCGCCGCCCAGCGCAAGAAGGTCATCCTGATCGGCATCATGGCGGCGCTGGTGCTGCGCATCGGCTTTGCGCTCGCCGTCAGCCAGTTGCTGCAGATTGTCGGCCTGATCCTGGCCGGTGGCCTGCTGTTGATGTGGGTGGCATGGCGCATGTGGCGTGAACTCCACCCGCGCGCCACCTTCATCGATGCGCCCGGCGAAGGCGACGATTTCGTTGCCGGCAACACGCCGGCGCCAGCCAAGAGCTTTGCCGCCGCCGCCTGGTCTGTCGCGCTGGCCGATGTCTCGATGAGCCTGGACAATGTGCTGGCCGTCGCCGGCGCAGCGCGCGAACATCCTGACATATTGGTGATCGGCCTGGTGCTGTCGGTTGCCCTGATGGGCATCGCCGCCAACATCATCGCCCAATATATCGAGCGCTATCGCTGGATCGCCTATGTCGGCCTGGCCGTGATCGTCTATGTCGCCTTCAAGATGATCTGGGAGGGCGCGAACGAGGTGATGCCCATGGTCGCGCCCATCGTCGGCATGTAAGAATCACCTCTCCCCTTGGGGGAGAGGACGAGAGACGCGCGAAGCGCGGCCCGGGAGAGGGGTGCCGCGCCGGCAGGCACGGCTCAGGGAATCAGCACAGTCGATCCCGTCGTCTTGCGCGCCGCCAGATCGGCGTGCGCCCTTGCCACGTCCGCCAGCGCATAACGTTGATTGACCGCCAGTTTCAGCGCGCCCGACGCCATCATCGCCAGCACCTTGCCACCAAACTCGGCCCGTTCCGATGGGGTGGCATAATAATCGAACAGCGTCGGCCGCGTCGCAAACAGCGAACCCTTGCGCGCCAATATGCCCAGATCAACACCCGAAACCGGGCCGGAGGCGTTGCCAAAGCTGATCAACAGCCCGCGCCGTTTCAGACTGTCCAGGCTGGATTCCCAGCTCGCCTTGCCCACCCCGTCGAAGACCACATCAACGCCCCGGCCACCGGTCAGCGCCCGCACCTCACCCGCCACGTCGCCGGTATCAAGCAGGCCATGATCGGCACCATTGGCCGCCGCCAGCGCCAGCTTTTCGGCCGTGCCGGCCACCGCGATCACCGTGCAGCCGCGCGCCTTCAGCCATTGCACCAGCAGCAGGCCCACGCCGCCCGCCGCTGCCGGCACCAGCGCCGTATCGCCCGCCTGCACCCGCGCGCAGCGATCAACCAGAAACTCCGTCGTGCAGCCCTTGAGCAGGCCCGCTGCGGCCATCTCGTCGCTCACGCCATCGGGCAACGCCACCAGCTGGGCTGCGGCGATGTTGCGGTGCGTGGCATAGGCGCCGATCGGCCCCCAGCAATAGCCGACGCGGGCGCCCGGCGTGAGCGTCACGCCCTCCCCCACCGCTTCCACCACGGCAGCCGCTTCCAGCCCCAGGCCCGAGGGCATCGGCATCGGATAGAGGCCGGAGCGGTGATAAGTATCGATGAAGTTGAGGCCGATGGCGGTGTGGCGGATGCGCACCTCACCGGGGCCGGGATCAGGCAGGCTGATGTCCACCAGCTGCATCACCTCGGGCCCGCCCGCCGCTTCGATCCGGATCGCCTTCATGCCTGCTCTCCTCACCATATCCCGCATGTTGCGCGGTAAGTGATTGTTTTCATTTGGTGCGGCTGCGCCCTTGCCCAGCCGGCCCCTCGCCCGCTACACTAAGCCCTTATCGCCCAAGGGAAAGAGGCAAAGCGCGCATGAAGATCAGCTTTGACATTGATTGCACGCCGCAGGAAGCGCGCGCCTTTTTCGGCCTGCCCGATCTGCAGCCGCTGCACGATGTGTATCTGGATCGCATGAAAACCGCGATGACCGAAGGCATCACCCCGGCCGATTGGGAACGGATGATGCGCACCTGGGCGCCCGGCATCGCCGGCGGCTTTGAACAATGGCAGAAATTGTTCACGGCCGGCATCAGCGCCGCCACCGGCAAATCCGGCAAGAGCTGACCCGCCGATCATGACCGATACGATCGCGGCGCTGGCCAGCGGGCGCCCGCCGGCGGCGCTGGCGATTATCCGCATCTCCGGCCCGGCCGCCTTTGCCGTGGTGCGCAGCCTGGCCGGCCGCGTGCCGCCAGCGCGCCGGCTGAGCCTGTGTCGGCTGGTTGATCAGGGCCAACTGCTCGACGAAGCCCTGGTGGCGGTGTTCCCCGGCCCGGCCAGCGCCAGCGGCGAGGATCTGGCCGAACTCCACCTGCACGGCGGCCCAGCGGTGGTGGCCGGCGTGCTGGAGGCCGTGACGGCCCATCCCGGCGTGCGGCTGGCGGAACCTGGCGAATATACCCGCCGCGCCTTTGCCAATGGCCGCATGGATCTGGCCCAGGTGGAAGGCCTGGCCGATCTGGTGAGCGCCGAAACCGCCAGCCAGCGCGATCAGGCGCTCGCGCTGGCCGGCGGCGCGCTGGGCCGGCTGGCCGATGGCTGGCGAACGCGCTGCCTTGACGTGCTGGCCGAAGCCGAAGCCGGGCTGGATTTCGCCGAGGATGAGGCCGACGTGGCCGAACGGCTGGACGAAGCGGCGCGCGGGCAGCTGACGGCCATGGCCGACGAACTGGCCGGGCTCATCGCGGATTCGGCCCGGGCCATGCGCATCAGGGACGGGCTGACCATTGCCGTCACCGGCCCGCCAAATGTTGGAAAATCCAGCCTGGTCAATGCTTTGTCCATGCGCGACGTGGCGATTGTCACGCCGGTTGCCGGCACCACCCGCGACGCCATCGAAGTGCCCATCGATCTGGCCGGGATCGCCGCCGTGCTGATCGACACGGCGGGCCTGCGCGACACGGACGATCCGGTGGAGGCCATCGGCATCGCCCGCGCCCGCGCCCGCGCCGCCACCGCCGATCTGGTGATCAGCGTGGCCAGCGCCGATGCACCGGGCTGGCCCGGTGATTCAGGCCTGCGCCTGCTCAACAAATGCGACCTGGCCGTGCCCGATGTTCCCGCCGACGTGCTCGCCGTTTCGGCCGCAACCGACGCCGGCCTACCGGCCCTGCGGGACTGGCTGGCCAGCTGGGCCCGCAACGTCGTCCGCCCCGGCGAGCCCGCCCTGCTCGCCCACGCCCGTCACCGCGCCGCCTTCGCCGAAGCCGAATCGGCCCTGCGCGACGCCGCCCTTGCCCCCGAACCCGTGCTGCGCGCCGAAGCCCTGCGCGGCGCCGCCCACGCCTTTGGGCGAATCGCCGGGCGAATCGGCGTGGATGACGTGCTGGACCGGATCTTCAGCCGGTTTTGTATCGGGAAGTAGGAAGGCGAAGGATGGCCTCCGGCGGGCAGGGGCGCAACTTCGGATGGCGGCTGCAATCCAGACGAATGGGTGCAGGGGCTGCGCCCCTGCCCGCCGGAGGCCGCTTTTCCTTCCCTTCAATGTTTCACGTGAAACATCCACGCTGACCGGCTATTGCCTGCACCATGACGACTCACGATGTCATTATCGTAGGCGCCGGCCATGCCGGTTGCGAGGCTGCAGCCGCTGCTGCCCGGCGTGGCGCGCGGGTGGCGTTGGTGACCTTGCGTGCCGACGATCCTGGCACGTTAAGCTGCAATCCGGCGGTTGGCGGGATTGGCAAGGGGCATCTCGTCACCGAGATTGATGCGCTGGGCGGCATCATGGGGCGCGTCACCGATGCGGCCCGGCTGCAGTCGCGGCTGCTGAACCGCTCGAAGGGGCCGGCTGTGCACGGGCCGCGCGCGCAGGTGGATCGGGCGCTGTATCGCGCTGCCATGGCCGCGGTGCTCGCTGAGTTTCCGAAGCTGTCTATCATCCCCGCCGCGGTCGAAGCGCTGGTGATGGAACAGGGGCGCATCATTGGTGTCGACACCAGTGCTGGCCGACTGGAAGCGCCGGCCGTGGTGTTGACCACCGGCACCTTCCTGGGCGGCATCATGCACATTGGCAGCCAGCGCGCGGTGGGCGGCCGAATGGATGCGGAGGCCTCCAACCTTGGCGCGGCGCTGCGGGCCATGGGCCTGCCGGTCAACCGGTTGAAGACCGGCACGCCGGCCAGGCTGGATGGCCGCAGCATCGATTGGTCGGTGCTGGAATGGCAGCATGGCGATGCGGATGATCCGCGCTTCAGCCGTTTTGGCGAAGCCAACGCCCGCCCGCCGATCCC
>JAIXQY010000093.1 GCA_027485485.1 Sphingomonadales bacterium
CGCCTCTATGTCACCGATGGCGTCGATATCGCCAAGGAACTCTATCTGGCCATGCTGGTCGATCGTGCCACCGGCCGCATCGCCATCGTTGCCAGCACCGAAGGCGGGATGGACATTGAAGATGTCGCCCACCACCACCCGGAAAAGATCCACACCATCACCATCGATCCGGCCACCGGCGTGATGCCGCACCATGGCCGCGCCGTTGCCGCCGCTCTGGGCCTCACCGGCCCGCTGGCCAAGCAGGCGGAGAATGTCACGCTGAAGCTTTATGATGCCTTCGTCGGCACCGATGCCAGCCAGATGGAAATCAACCCGCTGGCCGTGACGGATGATGGCAAGCTGCTGGTGCTCGATGCCAAGGTAGGCTTCGACAGCAACGCACTTTATCGCCACCCCGATCTCGTCGCGCTGCGCGATCTGACCGAGGAAGACCCGGCGGAAGTCGAAGCCAGCAAGTACGACCTCGCCTTCATCAAGCTGGATGGCAATATCGGCTGCCTGGTGAACGGCGCCGGCCTCGCCATGGCGACCATGGATATCATCAAGCTGAATGGTGCCGAGCCGGCCAATTTCCTCGATGTCGGGGGCGGTGCGGACAAGGAAAAGGTCACCAACGCCTTCAAGCTGATCCTGAAGGACCCGGCGGTGCAGGGCATCCTTGTCAACATCTTCGGCGGCATCATGCGCTGTGACATCATTGCGGAGGGCATCATCGCCGCCGCGAAGGAAGTGCAGCTTTCGGTGCCGCTGGTGGTGCGCCTGGAAGGCACCAACGTTGAACTGGGCAAGGAAATCCTCGCCAACTCCGGCCTGCCGATCGTGTCGGCCGACAATCTGGGTGATGCGGCGGCCAAGATCGTCGCCGAAGTGAAGAAGGCCGCCTGATGCTGCGTTTGATGCTTGCGATGGCATCGCTGGCGCCTGTGCCAGCATCAGCGCAGGTGGCGGCCGATCTCTTGTTGTTGAGTGACAGCTATGGCCGTCCTATGACAATCGGCGCACAGGCTGACATCCGTGAAGCCTTGTCGCCAACCGCAATGACTGGCGTTGCCGCAGCGGAGGCCTTTGTCGGGCTCTGCCTGTCGGCTGATGTTTCGTCGGCCGGGCTCGACACGAGCGCGGCGGTATCCACGCTGGGCTTCAAGCCGCAGGAAGCTGCATTGCCTGCGACTGGCAAGAACGCGATGGTGCGCCAGCAGCGGTGGGTTTCGCCATCGGCGGTAGCCACCTTCTGGAACGGTGACGACACCGGCATGAAGGGGCGGCCGATCGTGATCCGGTCGCGTGGTGCCTTGGTTATGGGGCCTTATGGACCATTCAAGGCACTGGGCACCCAATGCAACCTTTCGTTGGCGCTGGCGGGTGTTGCCGATCTTCAGCCGCTGGCTGATCGACTGGTCGCCCTCATTGGCGGCACAGCTCAAAAGATCGTGGTCAAACCGACTTGGGCCGATGGCAGCATCACGTTGGCCGACGGCCGCCGCGTTACCTTTGCTGTCGTCAACGCCGACAAAGCCGTTTCGCTCCTCCATTTCACCGTTCAGAAAGTCGAAGGCGCAAAGCCATGAGCATTCTCGTCAACGCAAACACCCGCGTCATCACGCAGGGCTTCACCGGCAAGCAGGGCACGTTCCATTCGGAACAGGCCATTGCCTATGGCACCAAGGTCGTCGGCGGCACCGCGCCGGGGAAGGGTGGTTCCACCCATCTCGGCCTGCCGGTGTTCGATACGGTCGCGCAGGCGCGCGAAGCCACCGGCGCTGATGCCTCGGTTGTCTATGTGCCGCCGCCCGGTGCGGCCGATGCCATCTGCGAAGCCATCGCCGCCGAAATCCCGCTGGTGGTCTGCATCACCGAAGGCATCCCGGTGCTCGACATGGTGCGCGTCAAGCGCGCGCTGCAGGGCAGCAAGACCCGCCTGATCGGGCCGAACTGCCCCGGCGTGCTCACCCCCGGCGAGTGCAAGATCGGCATCATGCCGGGCAATATCTTCCGCAAGGGCAGCGTTGGCGTCGTCTCGCGCTCCGGCACGCTCACCTATGAAGCCGTGCACCAGACCAGCGCCGTTGGCCTGGGCCAGACCACCGCTGTCGGCATCGGCGGCGATCCGGTGAACGGCACCAATTTTATCGACATGCTGGAAATGTTCCTGGCGGATGACGCCACGCAGAGCATCATCATGATCGGTGAAATCGGCGGCGATGCCGAGGAGCAGGCGGCGCAGTTCCTGATCGACGAAGCCAAGCGCGGCCGCAAGAAGCCGATGGTCGGCTTCATCGCCGGCACCACCGCTCCTCCCGGCCGCCGCATGGGCCATGCCGGCGCCATCGTGTCGGGCGGCAAGGGCGATGCCGCCTCCAAGATGGCTGCCATGGAAGCCGCCGGCATCCGCGTCTCCCCGTCGCCGTCGCTGCTCGGCGAAACGCTGGTGGAAGTGCTGAAGGGCTGAAGCCCGATTGATCCTCCCTGCCCGAAGGGCGGGGAGGGGGACCGCCGAAGGCGGTGGAGGGGCAGAGGTTGAGGGGGCTGGCAAGGCCGCTCTCACCGCCCCCTCCGCCCATCGGGCACTCCCCCAGAGGGGGAGGATCTTTGGCGGCCCTTGCACCATGTCGCCACTGCATGGCCCACATGCGACATATTGTCATGACAATGCTGCCATGTGCCGCTAAACATGACGGGATTCGAAAACCAAGGACGAATTTATGGATATCGAAGCCCTGCTGCCCGGCCCAGAGGATCGGCCGGGGCCGAGCTGGGCCAGGCCCAACTGGCCGATCCTGCCGGGCGATGATCTCACGCGCGGGCTGGATGCCGCCGGCATGTTTGCCGAAAGCGGTGCAAAATCCGCTGGCCGCGCCGCTGCTGCTGCGGCTGCCGCCGGGGCCACCCCCGAGGATATCGCACGCGCCGCCCAGGATTCGATCAGCGCGCTGATGCTGATCCGCACCTATCGCGTGCGTGGGCACCTTGCCGCCAATCTTGATCCGCTGGGCCTTGCCACCCGCGATCTACCGGCCGATCTCACCCCCGGTTATCATGGCTTTGGCCCGGCCGATCTGGATCGCCCGGTGCACATCGGCGGCGCGCTGGGCCTGCAAACCGCCACCATCCGCGAGCTGGTCGGCATCCTGCAGCGCAATTATTGCGGCAATGTCGGCCTTGAATATATGCACATCAACGATGTGGAGGAGCGGCGCTTCCTGCAGGAAAAATTCGAAGGCCGTGACAAGGAAATCCAGTTCACCGCCAACGGCAAGCGCGCCATCCTGAACAAGCTGGTCGAAGCCGAGCAGTATGAGAAATTCCTGGGCCGCAAATATGTCGGCACCAAGCGCTTTGGCCTTGATGGCGCCGAAGCCATGATCCCGGCGATGGAATCGATCATCAAGGTCGGCGGCCAGCTGGGCATCACCGAAATCGTCTTTGGCATGCCGCACCGCGGCCGCTTGAACATGCTGGCCAATGTGCTGCAAAAACCGTTCCGCACCATTTTCCATGAATTTGCCGGTGGTTCGTCCAACCCCGATGATGTCGGCGGTTCCGGCGATGTGAAGTATCACCTCGGCACCAGCACCGATCGCGAATTTGATGGCAACACCGTCCATCTGTCGCTGGTGCCCAATCCGTCGCACCTGGAAGCCGTTGATCCGGTTGTGCTGGGCAAGGTGCGTTCGATCCAGACCCTGATTGGCGACACGGCGCAAACCCGGGTGATGCCGGTGCTGCTGCACGGCGATGCGGCCTTTGCCGGCCAGGGCATCGTGGCGGAATGCTTCGGTTTTTCCGGCCTCACCGGCTATGGCACCGGCGGCACCATCCATTATGTCGTCAACAACCAGGTTGGCTTCACCACCAGCCCGCAGTTTGCGCGCTCGTCGCCCTATCCCTCGGATATGGCCAAGATCGTGCAGGCGCCGATCTTCCACGTGAACGGCGATGATCCCGAAGCCGTCACCTTTGCCACCAAGGTCGCCACCGAATTCCGCCAGAAGTTCGGCCGCGATGTGGTGATCGACATGTGGTGCTACAGGCGGTTTGGCCACAACGAAAGCGACGAGCCCAGCTTCACCCAGCCGCTGATGTATGCCGCCATCGGCAAGAAGCGCCCGGTCAGCGAGCTTTATGCCGAGCGCCTGGTGCGCGAAGGCGTGCTAACCGACGCCGCCTACAAGGCGATGATCGATGCCTATGTGAACATGCTGGAAAATGAATTCGAAGCCGCCGCCGGCTTCAAGGCCAACAGGGCCGATTGGTTTGGCGGGCGCTGGGCGGGCCTGGGCCGGCCCAAGGAAGCCATCGACAGCCGCCGCGCCGCCATGACCGGCGTTTCGATGACCGAACTGCACCAGCTGGGCAAGCAACTCACCACCGTGCCCGATGGCTTTGCCATCCACCGCACGCTGGCCCGCGTGATCGATGCCAAGGCCGAGATGTTTGCCACCGGCGCCAATATCGATTGGGCCACCGGCGAGGCGCTGGCCTTCGGCTCGTTGCTGAAGGATGGCTATGGCGTGCGGCTTTCGGGCCAAGATTGCGGCCGCGGCACCTTCAGCCAGCGCCACGCGGTGTGGACCAGCCAGAAGGACGGCAGCCGTTATGTGCCGTTGCAGGCGATGGACAGTCGCTTCACCGTGCTGGACAGCCCGCTCAGTGAATTTGGCGTGCTCGGCTTTGAATATGGCTATGCGCTCGCCGATCCGAAAAGCCTGGTGCTGTGGGAGGCGCAGTTCGGCGACTTCGTCAACGGCGCGCAGACCATCATCGATCAGTTCATTGTTTCAGGCGAAATCAAGTGGTTGCGCGCCAATGGCCTGGTGATGCTGCTGCCGCATGGCTATGAAGGGCAGGGGCCGGAGCATAGCTCGGCCCGGCTGGAGCGCTTTCTGTCGCTGTGCGCGGAAGACAATATCCAGGTCGCCAACTGCACCACGCCGGCCAATTTCTTCCACCTGCTGCGCCGGCAGATGCTGCGCGATTTCCGCAAGCCGCTGGTGGTGTTCACGCCCAAATCGCTGCTGCGCCACAAGCGGGCGGTCTCCACCCTGGCCGAAATGGGCCCGGCGACCACCTTCCACCGTTGCCTGGATGATCTGAAGCCCTGCGACCCCAAGAAGGTCCGCCGGCTCGTGCTGTGCACTGGCAAGGTCTATTATGATCTGCTCGATGCTGCCGAGAAGGACAGCCGCGACGATGTCTATCTGCTGCGCGTCGAACAGCTTTATCCCTTCCCCGGCGATGTGGTGGCCGAATATGCAGCCAAGTTCCCCAACCTCGAAACCGTGGTGTGGGCCCAGGAAGAACCGCAGAACGGCGGCGCGTGGACGTTCATCAATCCGCTGATCGAGGACGCGATTGGCCGCCGCCCGGTCTATGCCGGCCGCGCGCCGGCCGCTGCCACCGCCACCGGCCTGCTGAAGCGCCACAATGCCGAACAGGCCAAGCTGGTCGCCGAAGCACTGGGCGCCACCTCCACGCAGGTGAAGGCTGCCATCCGTGGCGGCCTGAAAAAGAAATGAGGTTCGCCCGATGAGGACGCATCTTGAGTTCAAATCGCCCAACTTTGAACCGGAGCCGGGCGAAGACGAAGAAACCAATGAAGCTATTTTCGGCAAGCGCCTTGCCGAGTTTCTCGCCCAGGCGTTTTCGAGGCTTGGCTATGGCGGTCCCAACATTATTGCCGAAGATCATGGCTGGTGGGTGTTCTTGGAGAACCCTGAGTTTCCGCTGGCATTGATCTGTGCTTCGTACGACATGCCGCCAAGCTGGTTGGTCCACATCGATCCCAGCCAGCCAACAGTTCGCAAGATGCTTTTCAAGAAGATCGATACGACCAAGGTGGTGGAGCAAGTTGCAACCCACCTTGAAACCATTCTCATCACATCCGGCAACGCCACCGATTTGCGTTGGTGGGATGATCGCGAGTCAGGAAGAAACTGAAATGGCAACTGATGTCATCGTGCCCGCCCTGGGCGAATCCATCACCGAAGCCAGCGTTGGCCAATGGCTGAAGCAGCCCGGCGAAGCCGTCGCGGCCGACGAAGCCATTGTGGCGCTGGAAACCGACAAGGTGGCGGTGGAAGTGCCGTCGCCGGTGGCCGGCGTGATGGGCGAACAATATGTCAAGGTTGGCGAAACGGTGACCGTGGGCGCCCTGATCGCCCGGATCGAGGCGGCGGGTACCGCGGTGGCAGCGGCCTCGGCTCCGGCTCCGGTGGCCGCGTCGGCTCCTCCTGCTCCCCTCCCGCCCGCGGGAGGGGCCGGGGATGGGCCTTCCAGTGAGGCGCCGGCTTATGATGCGATCAGCCCGGCCGTGCGCGGCCTGATCGACACCTACAACCTCGATCCCGCCAGCATCAGCGGTTCCGGCAAGGATGGCCGCCTGACCAAGGGCGACGTGCTGGCGGCCATCGAAGCCGGCACCGCGCGGGTGAAAACCGCCACCGCCGGGACACCCGCTGCCACCGCCGTACCCGTTTCGGCCACCAGCCCGATCACCCGCCGCGAAGAACGGGTGAAGATGACCCGCCTGCGCCAGACCATCGCGCGCCGCCTGAAAGAGGCCCAGAACAGCGCCGCGATGCTGACCACATTCAACGATGTGGACATGAGCGCCGTGATCGAAGCCCGCGCCCGCTACAAGGACATGTTTGAGAAGAAACACGGCGTTCGCCTTGGATTCATGTCGTTTTTTGCCAAGGCCGTTGTGCTGGCGCTGAAGGATGTACCCTCGGTTGGCGCCGCGATCGAAGGCGATGAGATCGTCTACAAGGATTATGCCGATCTGGGCGTCGCCGTCTCCTCACCCGGCGGCCTGGTGGTGCCGATCCTGAAGAACGCCCAAAGCCGCAGCTTTGCAGAGATCGAAAAGCAGATCGCCGATTTCGGTGATCGCGCCCGCAAGGGCACGCTGAAAATCGAGGAATTGCAAGGCGGTAACTTCACCATCTCCAACGGTGGCGTGTTCGGCTCCTTGCTCTCCACCCCCATCCTCAACCCGCCGCAATCCGGCGTGCTCGGCCTGCACCGTGTGGAGGATCGCCCGGTCGTCCGCAACGGCCAGATCGTGATCCGCCCGATGATGTATATGGCGCTGTCCTACGATCACCGCCTGATCGATGGCCGCGAAGCCGTCACATTTTTGGTGCGCGTCAAGGAAGCCATTGAAGATCCTGCGCGTTTGCTGATTGATCTGTAACAAGAAAGGCCCACCCCATGGCCAGTCCCGAATTTGATGTCGTCATCATTGGCGGCGGCCCCGGCGGCTATGTCGCTGCCATCCGCGCGGCGCAGCATGGCCTCAAGGTCGCCTGCGTAGAGAAGCGCGCCGCCCTGGGCGGCACCTGCCTCAATGTCGGCTGCATCCCATCCAAGGCGCTGCTCAATGGCAGCCATTTGTATGAGGAACTGGCCGGCGGCCACCTGGCCAAGTTCGGTGTGAAGGCCGACAACATCAGCTTCGACCTGTCGGCCCTGCTTGGCGAAAAGGACAAGGCGGTCAAGGAGTTGACCGGCGGCATCGAGATGCTGTTCAAGAAGAACAAGGTGGAATGGATCAAGGGCGAAGCCAGCTTCATCGATGCCAAATCGGTGAAAGTGGGTGACCGCACCATCACCGCCAAGAATTTCATCATCGCCACCGGCTCCGAAGTCGCGCTGCTGCCCGGCATGACGCCGGATGGCGAGGTGATCGTCACCTCCACTGAAGCGCTCAGCCTGGCGAAGGTCCCCGAGCATCTGGTGGTGATCGGCGGCGGCTATATCGGCCTTGAAATGGGCAGCGTGTGGCGCCGCCTAGGCGCCAAGGTGACGGTGGTGGAATATGCCCCGCGCATCGTGCCGGCGATGGATATCGAAGTGGCCGACGCTTTTGCCCGTATCCTGAAGAAACAGGGCCTTGTGCTGAAAACCGCCGCCAAGGTCGTAAGTGTCGAACGCACCGGTGCTGGCGCCACAGTTACGGTTGAGCCTGCCACTGGCGGCCCGGCTGAAACCATCAGCGCAGATGTGGTGCTGCTCTCCATCGGCCGCCGGCCCAACACCGATGGCCTGAACCTCGCCGCCACTGGCCTCACGCTCGACGCCAAGGGCCGGGTTCCCATCGATCATCATTTCGCCACCAAGGTGCCCGGCATCTGGGCGATCGGCGACGTGGTCGAAGGCCCGATGCTGGCCCACAAGGCCGAAGACGAAGGCCTCGCCTGCGCCGACAATATCGCTGGCCTCGCCGGTTATGTGAACCATGATGTGATCCCAGCTGTGGTATACACCCACCCGGAAGTCGGCACCGTGGGCAAGACGGAAGAAGAATTGAAGGCCGCCGGCATCGCCTACAAGGCCGGCAAATTCCTGTTTGCCGCCAACAGCAGAGCCAAGACCAACCGCGACACCGATGGCTTCGTGAAAGTGCTGGCTGACGCCGAGACTGACCGCGTGCTGGGCGTGCATATCATCGGCGCTATGGCCGGCACGATGATTGCCCAGGCCGCCCAGGCGATGGAGTTTGGCGCGTCGTCGGAAGACATCGCCCTGACCTGCCATGCGCATCCGACGCATTCGGAGGCGCTGAAGGAGGCGGCGATGGCCGTCACTGGCAAGCCCATCCACATGTGATGGCCGCAGACCGGGACCGGTTGGAACGGGATGGCTGCCTGCTGGTCAGTGCAGCCGTGGCTGGCCCGGCGCTCACCCGGCTTGCGGATCGTTTCGGTGCGGTGAAGGCCGGCGCGCGGGTTTCGACCCGTGATCCAGCGCTGGATGAAGTGCTGGCGGCTCTGGCCAGCATCATGGAATCGGTGCTGCCGGGCGCCCGCTCCGTTCGCGCCCTCTGGTTCGACAAGACTCGGCAAGCCAACTGGCTGGTGCCCTGGCATCAGGATCGCACCATAGCCGTGCGCGAACGCCGCGACGTTCCCGACTATGGCCCGTGGTCGGTGAAGCAGGGCACTTGCCACGCCGAACCGCCGTTTGCCCTGCTGGCCGCGATGCTTACGGTGCGGTTGCATATCGATGCTTGCCCGGCAGACAATGCGCCGTTGGAAGTGGCGCTGGGGTCGCACCGAACACGCGTGGCCGCCGATCAGGCCGCCAGCTTCGCCCAGCAGTTTCAGCGCGAGTTTTGCCTGGCCGCAGCGGGCGATCTCTGGCTGTATCGCACGCCGGTCCTGCACCGATCGGCACGGGCGGCTTTGCCTACCCGACGTCGCGTGCTGCAGTTGGACTATTGCGCGGAAGCCTTGCCGGGCGGATTGCAGTGGGCTGATTGAACGGCCACTCGCCTCACACCGCGTTCCCCGGTACAGCGCAATCATGCTCTCCCCCCGCGCCACCCGCACTGTTCGTTGGCTCCATCTGTGGACCGGCGTGATCGTTGGCATCCAGATCATCATGTGGGTCGTTTCCGGCCTGGTGATGGTGCTGCGGCCGTTGGACGAAGTGCGCGGCACGACGCTGCGGCGGGAGCCGGTGGCGCTCGTGGTGCCGGCCGGGTTGCCGGCGCTCAAGGATGTCGAAAAGCTGGAACTGGGCCAGTTGCTGGGCAAGCCGGTGTGGAAGCTGACAGACGGGCAGGGCAAGCGGCTGCTGGATGCCGTCACCGGCCAACCCATCGCCATCACGCCCACACAGGCCGAAGCCATTGCGCGTGCGGGCACAACGCTCACCGGGCCGGCGACAGTGACGGCCATAACGCCCGCCCACCCGGCCAGTGACTGGCGGGACACGTCGGGTTATCGGGTGGAGTTTGCCGATGACGTGCGCGTGTATATCACCAGCCAGGGCGAGATCGGCGCGGTGCGCACGCCGTGGTGGCGCTTCTATGATCTGTTCTGGGGCCTGCATATCATGGATTGGCAGGACCGTGAGGACACGCACGGTCCGCTGATCATCATCGCAACGCTGATGGCGCTCGGCGTCGTGCTCACCGGGGCGCTGCTCACGCTCCGCCATTTCTGGCGGCGCTGATGGCAACGCCGGTTATTCCGCTGCCACCAATCGAGCCGGTGCTGGCCGTGCTCGATATGGCGGGCGTGGCGGTGTTCGCTGTCTCAGGCGCGCTGGCCGCCGCCCGCATCAAGCAGACCATCGTAACCTTTGCCTTCTTCGCCGCTGTGACCGGCATCGGCGGGGGCACGCTGCGCGATCTGTTGATTGGCGCGCCGGTGTTCTGGGTCGGCCGGTCGGATTATCTCGGTGTCTGCCTGGTTGCGGCGGCGGCCGTGTGGATGCTGCGGGCTGACCGTTGGCAGCTCAATGCGCTGCTGTGGTTCGATGCGGTCGGGCTGGGCGCCTATTCGGTGCTGGGCGCGGCCAAATCGCTGCAACTGGGTGTGCCACCGCTGCCCGCCGTGGTGATGGGCGTGTTGTCAGCCAGCTTCGGCGGCATCGTCCGCGATCTGCTGGCCGGTGAGCCATCGGTGCTGTTGCGCAAGGAAATCTATGTTTCGGCCGCGGCGCTGGGCGCCGGGGTTTATGTTGGCCTCACCCTGCTGGGCGTGGCGGCCTGGCCGGCGGGCGTGGCGGGGGCGGCAGCCGGATTTGGCCTGCGCGCCCTGGCCATCCGCACCGGCCTGAAGCTGCCCGGTTACCGCGAGGATTGAGGCAGCAACAGCCGCGCCAGCCAGGTTTCGCTCTGCTGGGCGGCAGCGAGTTGCGGCGTCCCGGCGATGGCGCATTCCACGCAGGCGGCCTGCATGGTGGCGCTGCGGCCGCTGGCCATGCGGCCCATGTCTTGCACCGCCATGGCCAGGCGCAAGCGGGAAGCCTGCATCAGCCTTGCCCACGGATCGCGCGCCTGTTGTTCCGACGCATCGGATTTGCTGAAGCTTTGCAACGCCTTCATCCATTCCGGCACCGGCTTTTCAATGTCGATCACCCGCGCATCACCTTTGATGCCGCCCTTGGCAGCAGCGGCAGCAACGGCGGCATCCAGCGTGCCGAACTTGTCCACCAGCTTCAGCTTCTGTGCCTCCACGCCGGACCACACACGGCCCTGCGCAATCCGGTCAACCTCGGCCAGGGGCAGCTTGCGGGCGGTGGAAACCACGCCCAGGAAGCGGCGGTAGATATCCTCCACCCCCATCTGCAGCACCTGTTTCACCTCGGGCGACAGGCCGGCCAGCACATCAGGCTCCCCGCTGTAGGGCGTGGTCTTCACGCCATCGGCGTTGATGCCCAGGTTGTTGAGGGCACGCGGGAAGCTGGGCAGGATGGCAAACACGCCGATCGAACCGGTGATGGTGGACGGCTGGGCATAGATTTCATCGGCCGCCGTGCCCACCCAATAACCACCGCTGGCCGCCACCGGGCCAAAGCTGGCCACCACCGGCAGGCCATCGGCCTTGGCAGCGAGCAGGGCGGAGCGGATCTCTTCGGACGCGGTGACCGAACCGCCGCCCGAATCCACCCGAACCACCAGGGCCTTGATCTCAGGATGCTCGTCCAGCGCCTCTTCCAGCGCAGCGCGGATGGTGGCGCTGCCGGCGGTGCCGCGCGGGGCCTCGCCATCAACGATGCTTCCGGTGACATAGACAACGCCCACGGCGTCGCCCGTGCTCTTCTGCTGGCCACCGATGGCGTTCAGATAGTCATCCAGGTTCACCCCGGCATAATGGCCCCAATCGGCCAGATCATCCTCACCCACCAGCTTGACCATGGCGGCATCAAACTCGTCGCGGCTGCCCAACTGGTCCACCAGACCGGCATCCAGCGCGGCACGGGCGCCATCGCCGCCAAAGCGGCCCAGCCGCTGCGGCAGTTGCGCGATATAGGCCGGAACATCGGCCTTGGGGCGCAGCCGCCTGGCTTCGGACAGCCAGCTTTGCCACAGGCTGTCGGCCAACGCCTGGTTGGCGGCCTTGGCCTCAGGCGAAGCACTGGCGCGGGTATAGGGCTCGACAAAGCTCTTGTAGGTGCCAACGCGGAACACGTTCACATCGATATTCAGCTTGGCCAGCGCACCGGCGAAATACAGGTTGGAACCGCCCGGCCCGGTGATGATCGCCCCGCCCAGCGGATTGGCCCAGATGCGGGTGGCAGGCGCAGCCAGCAGCCAACTGTCATCGGTGTAGGCAGTGGCCCAGGCGTGGATCGGCTTGCCGGCCTTCTTGAAGCGTTCCAGCGCGGCAACCACGCTGTCGATATTGGCCTGGCCGGCGCCCATGAAGCCATCCAGTTCCAGCACCAGCGCCTTGATGCGCTTGTCAGCCGCGGCGGCATCGATGGCGCGCACCAGATCGCGCACCTGCACTTCGGATGCCACGTTGCCGCTGGCGGCATCGAACGGGCTGGATTCGCTGCCCTGATCGACAATGGCGCCTTCAAGCGCGATTACCAGCGCACCGCCATCCGGCACCTTGGCCACCTTGCCCGACGACAGCGCCGCAGAAATCGCCAGGAAGAACAGCGCCAGCAATGACAGCACCAGGAAATCCTTGATGCCAACCAGAATGCGCCAGAACGTGCCAAGAAATTTCAACGGATGTCGCCTCGATCAAACAGACAGACCGTCAATATAAGGTGGCCCGGCGCAACGGCAACCGTCCTTCTGTGTCGCAGTGGATCAATAGAGATCAAAGCGGGCGCGGCAGCCGTCACGCACCCGGATCACACCGCGATCAAAGCTCCAGTTGCGGCCTTCGATGCATGAACCGCCCAGCACGCGGCCAATCTGCACCGTGCGCGCACCGGGGGCGGGGCAGGATGCCGGCCGGAAATTCCAGCTTTCACAGGTGACGCTGGCCAAGCCACCACCAATCTGCCCACCGGCCCCCGATCCTCCCGACCACTGCCCGCCGCCCTGCCATTGGCTGGCCCCGGCCAGCACCTCGAAATCGGCCCGGCAACCGCCGCGCACATGGATGCTGCGCCGATCCCAACGCCAGGTGGCACCATCGCGGCAATCGCCGGCAATCACCCTGGCAATGCGCACGCTGGCAATTGGTGAAGGCGCGGCACAGATGGCTTCACGGAAGTTCCAGCTTTCGCAGCGCAGGCGGATCAGGCGGTCGTTGCCCCAGTTGTTGTTCCAGCCTTGATCCCAGCCGCCAGTGCCCCAGCCGTGGTTTTCATCCACCCGGAACTGCGCGCGGCAGCCGCCGCGCACCCGGAGGACGCGGCCATCATAAATCCATGTGTCGCCTTCGATGCATTGGCCACCGTTCACGCGCAGCAACTGCACCCGCTCGGCGCCCGGCACCGGGCAGGCAGCTTCGCGAAAGTTCCAGCTTTCGCAGGTGATGCTGCGCCAGGCCTGCGCCGCGGCCGGAGCGGCGGGCAGGGTGACGGCAAGGCCAGCAGCCACAAGGGGGATCGCCGGGAGGAGGGCGGCAAGCAGGCGCATCGATGAATCCTTCCTGTTCAGATGATGATGCAGCCTGCCCGGCCAAGGCTTGCAGCAGGCTGAACGGCCCTCAAACGGCCAGCTTCACTCCCTGCGCCCCGGCCTGTTCTACCGTGAACTGCCACGCCACCCGGCCCGACCGCGCCCCGCGCGCTACCGCCCAGGCCAAGGCAGCAGGCGGATCAAAGGCCAGGCCATGGTGGCGGGCATAGCCGGCACACATGGCGAGATACGCATCCTGATCGCAGGGGTGAAAGCCCAGCCGCAAGCCAAAGCGATCGGCCAACGCCAGATGATCATCGGCGACATCGCGCGGATTGATGGCATCGCCTTCGTTTTCGGCCAGGCGGCGTGGCACCAGATGGCGGCGGTTGCTGGTGACGATCAGGCGCACATGATCGGGGCGCGCCTGCACCCCGCCATCCAGCAGGGAGCGCAGCGCGTGTACTTCGGCGGCATCGGCGCCCAGCGACACATCATCCAGGAATACCAGAAAGGGCCGGCCGGTCGTGGCCAGCGCGGCAAACAGTGCAGGCAGGCTGGCCAGCGCCGGCAACATCACCTGCACCAGCGCCAGATCATGGCCCTTGGCATGAAGATCGGCGACCACGCTGCGCGCCAGGCTGGATTTGCCCATGCCGCGCGCCCCCCACAACAGCACATCATGCGCCGGCAGGCCCATGGCGTGGCGGCGGCTGTTTTCCAGCAGGGTGGCCGCCTGCATGGCCACGTCCTGATACAGCGCCAGCGGGGTGGTGCGGGCCGGGGGCAGGGCGGCCAGACCAGTCTCTGTCCAGCCGAACCAATGGCCATGGCTGGCATCGGCGGCGGCTGCCGCGGGCGGCGAACGGCGTTCCAGCGCGGCGGCAATGCGTTCTAGCAGCGGGAGGGTCTTGTCGTTTGTCATGCTGCACCTGATATGCGCAATTGTCGGCGATGGGAATCCGGCGCGGTTGCACGCCCCTGTGCAAGCCGCTAGAGCCTGTCGCAATCCAGTGTTCAGCCAAGCAGAAGTGAGACAGCGATGTTTGCAAGCCCGGCCTATGCCCAGGCAGCGGGGGGCGCGGCGGCCGCAGGGGGCACGGCTGCCCTCATCGGCTTCCTGCCCTATCTGGCGATCTTCGCCATCTTCTATTTCCTCATCATCCGCCCGCAACAGCAGCGGGTGAAACAGCATCGCGCCATGGTGGATGCCGTGAAAAAGGGCGATGATCTGATCACCGGCGGCGGCATCATCGGCAAGGCCGTGCGCGTCACCGATACCGAAGTGGAAGTGGACGCTGGCCACAATGTGCGCTTTGTCGTGCTGAAATCCACCCTGGCCGATGTGAAGCCGCGCGGGCTGCCGGCAGCGGCGAACGACAAGGACAAGTAAGCCGGTGCTCGACTTTCCCAAGTGGAAAATCTGGTCGATCTGGCTGACGATCGGCCTGTGCGCGTTGCTGGCCCTGCCCAACGCATTGCCACCGTCCGTGCTGTCCAGCCTGCCCGATGGTGTGCCGAAAAGCCAGTTGCCGCTGGGCCTCGATCTGCGCGGCGGCTCGCACCTGATGCTGGAAGCGCTGCCCACCGACGTTGAACAGGCCAAACTGGAAGCGCTGGAAGAAACCGTGCGCGGCGAACTGCGCGCGGCCGAAGGCGGGGCGATTGCCATCACCGATCTGTCACTGGCCGGCAAACGGCTGAGTTTTTCGGTCAATGATGCGGCCCGTGCCGATCAGGCCGTGCAGATCCTGAACAAGGTAACGCAACCGCTCGGCCTTGGTGCCTCGCGCGAAGTTGACGTGGCGCGTGGCTCGGTGCCCAGCCAGATCATCCTCACCCCCACCCAGGCCGGCATCGCCGCCGCCGTGGATGGTGCCATGGCGCAGGCTGTGGAGGTGATCCGCAAGCGCATCGATGAACTGGGCACGCGCGAACCCACAATCGTGCGCCAGGGCGCCACCCGCATCGTGGTGCAGGTGCCCGGCCTGCAGGACCCGGAAGCCTTGAAGGCGTTGCTGGGCAAAACCGCCAAGCTGGAATTCAAGCTGGCCGATGTCACCGCCGATCAAGTGGAAGTGCAGGCCGGCCGCGCCCCGCCCGGCAGCCAGATCCTGCCCGTGCAGGATGGCGGCCAGATGGTGGTGAAGCGTCGGGCGATCATTTCGGGCGACCAACTGGTCGATTCGCAGGTGACAACCGATCAGAATGGCGCGCCGGCCGTATCGTTCCGCTTTGACAGCACCGGTGGCCGCCGCTTTGCGCAGGCCACCACCGAAAATGTTGGCCGGCCGTTTGCCATCGTTCTCGATGGCGTGGTGATTTCAGCGCCCAATATCAACGAGCCGATTTTGGGCGGCAGCGGCATCATCATGGGCAATTACACCGTGCAGGGCGCCAATGAACTGGCCATCCTGCTGCGTTCGGGCAAGCTGCCGGTGGAACTCAAGGTGGTGGAAGAACGCACCGTCGGCCCCGATCTGGGCGCTGATTCCATCCGCGCTGGCACCATTGCTTCCATCGTTTCGGTGTTGGCCGTGGCGGTGCTGATGATCATGACCTATGGCCGCTTTGGCGTTTATTCGGTGGTGGCGTTGTTCTTCAACGTTGTGATGATCCTTGGCATCATGTCCGCTGCCGGCTTCACGCTCACGCTCCCCGGCATTGCCGGCATGGTGCTCACCATCGGCGCGGCCGTGGATGCCAACGTGCTGATCAACGAACGTATTCGTGAAGAACAGCGCAAGGGCAGGGGCGTGGTTGCCAGCATCGAAACCGGCTTCAAGGAAGCCACGCGCACCATCTGGGATGCCAACAGCCTTAACATCATCGTTGCGGTCATCATGTTTGCGTTCGGCTCCGGCCCGATCAAGGGCTTCGCCGTGGTGCTTTCGATCGGCATTGCCACATCGGTGTTCACGGCCGTCACGCTGGTGCGGTTGATGGTGTCCAACTGGGTTGCCGCCAAGCGGCCACAGACGCTCAGCATCTGATCGGGACAGGATAGACCATGCCGCTCAAGCTTGTTCCAGACAACACCAACATCGGGTTCGTCAAACTCCGCTTCATCGCCTTTGCGCTCACGCTGCTGCTCACCATCGGTGCGGCCGGGCTGCTGGCCGTGCGCGGGCTCAACCTGGGCGTCGATTTCGTCGGCGGACTCACCATGCAGGTGGAATTTGCGCAACCGCCAGCCATCGACACCCTTCGCGAGCGGGTGGACCGCATCGGCGTGGGCGACAGCGCACTGCAGGAATTCGGCAATGACCGCACGATCCTGATCCGGCTGCCGCTGCCGGAGGGCGATCAGAATGCCGTGCAGCGGGTGGTGGCCAAGGTGCGCACCGCGCTGGAGAAGGATTATCAGGGCGTGAAATTTGCCCGCGTCGAGAGCGTGTCGGGCAAGGTTTCGGATGAACTGATCAAGGATGGTCTGTGGGCGGTTGGCCTGTCGATGCTGTTCGTCGCGGTGTTCACCTGGTTCCGCTTCGAATGGTATTTCGGCGTCTCCACCGTGGTGGCGCTGGTGCATGACGTGGTGGTGACCATGGGCTTTTTCGCGCTCACCCAGCTCGAATTCGATCTCAACATCGTCGCCGCCGTGCTGACCATCATCGGCTACAGCCTGAACGACAAGGTGGTGATCGATGACCGGGTGCGCGAGAATCTGCGCAAATATCGCCAGATGGACATCAAGCAGATCATCGATCTATCGGTGAACGAAACCCTGCCGCGCACGGTGATGACCTCGGTCACGCTGCTGGCGGCGCTGATCGCGCTGCTGATCCTGGGGCCGGAAGTGATCTTCGGTTTCACCGCCGCCATGGTGCTGGGCATTGTTGTTGGCACCTATTCGTCGATCTTCGTCTCCTCCTCACTGCTCATCAGCCTGGGCGTCAAGCCGCGGTCCGCTGCGGTGGAAGACAAGCGCGCCGCCGGGGCCGAACGCATCAGCTGACCCAAGCGCGCATAAAAAAGCCGGCGTTTCCAATTGGAAGCGCCGGCTTTTTTGTGTTTGCTCTCAAGCGTTCAGATCGGCACGCCGCACGGGCCAAAGGCCATGCACCATTGGCTCATCAGGCCCATGACGATGGCACCAGCCAACCAGACAGCCCGCGTGCGCGCGTTCAATTCAACCTGCATCAGCCTCACTCCGCTGCAATGGCGGCACCAAAGCCGATGCGCGCCTTTGCCCCATTATACTCGCGAACCAGCTTTGCCACAAACTCGGCCGCCGGCAGCACATCCTTCACCGCGCCAATGCCCTGGCCGCAGCCCCAGATATCCTTCCACGCCTTGGCTTCAGTGTTGCCGCCGCTGCCAAAGTTCATCGCCGACGGATCGCTGGTGGGCAGATTGTCAGGGTCCATGCCGGCGTTGACGATGGACGGCCGCAGATAATTGCCGTGCACGCCGGTGAACAGGTTGGAATAGACGATGTCGGCCGAGCTGCTCTCGGCAATCATGTCCTTGTAACCCTGCACGGCGCGGGCTTCGGCGGTGGCGATGAAGGCGCTGCCGATATAGCCGAAATCGGCGCCCATGGCCTGGGCAGCCAGCACGGCATCACCGGTGGCAATGGATCCCGACAGGGCGAGCGGGCCATCAAACCATTCGCGGATTTCCTGGATCAGCGCGAACGGGCTGGTGGTGCCGGCATGGCCGCCAGCGCCCGCGGCCACCGCGATCAGGCCATCGGCGCCCTTTTCCACGGCCTTCTTTGCGAATTTGTTGTTGATGATGTCGTGCATCACGATGCCGCCATAGCTGTGGATGGCTTCGTTCACATCCTCGCGGGCGCCCAGCGAGGTGATGATCATCGGCACCTTGTATTTCACGCACAGCGCCAGATCGTCCATCAGGCGATTGTTGGAGCGGTGAACGATCAGATTGACCGCATAAGGAGCATCATTGGGCCCAAGTTCGGTCGAGAGGCGCTGCAGCCATTCCTCGAACTGGGCCAGCGGCCGGGCGTTCAGGCTGGGGAAGCTGCCGATGATGCCGGCGCGGCACTGGGCCATCACCAGTTCCGGCCCAGAGATGATGAACAAGGGCGAACCGATCGCCGGGATCGACAGGCGGCCAGCAAAGGCGGCGGGCATGGACATGTTACTTCTCCCCAATTGAGCGCGAGCAGGTTTAGCCTTCGTCGCCCCAGATTGCCACCTCATCCTCGTCGCAGGCTGTCGCACGGCCGCGGAACATGCCGGGCGTGGAAAAGGCCCAGCCTGGCACACCATCACGCCCGATGAAGATGATGCCGCCAGTGCCGCCGAGCGCCTGCACATCGACCAGCGCGCGCGCCGCGGCATCAGCCGCCGAAAGCCCGGCCAGCCGCACCAGCGCACCCATTTCATGGCCAGCACCGGCGCGGATGAAGGCTTCGCCCGAACCGGTGCAGGAGGCGGCCAGGCTGCGATCATCGGCGATGGTGCCGGCACCGATCAACGGGCTGTCACCAATCCGCCCCCAGCGCTTGCCGGTGAGGCCCCCGGTGGACGTGGCCGCCGCCAGATGGCCCTGCGCATCGCGCGCGACCGCGCCCACCGTGCCATATTTCAGATCGGCATCGAACACGTCCTCGCCGCGCGCCGCTGCCGCCTTCATGGCCTGCAACGCCTGCCAGCGGCCTTCGACGCGGAACCAGCCCGGCTCCACCTGTTCCAATCCCTGTTCCAGCGCGAACACATCGGCCCCGTCGCGGGCCAGCAGCACATGGGGGGAGTGGCGCATCACGGCGCGCGCCAGCTGCACCGGGTTCCTGGTGCGGATCACCCCGGCCACGGCCCCGGCCAGCCTCGTGGCGCCATCCATGATCGCGGCATCCAGCTCGGTACGGCCTTCGGCGGTGAACACCGCACCCCGCCCGGCGTTGAACAGCGGGTGATCTTCCAGCACGCTCACCGCCGCCGCCACGGCATCCACCGCGCTGCCGCCCGCCAACAGCACAGCCTTGCCGGCGCCGAGCGCAGCGGACAAGCCGGCGCGGCACTGGCTTTCCGGGCCGGGCAGGGTGTCAGGGGTCAATTGCCCACAACCGCCGTGGACAACAAGGGACCATGCGGGTGGGTTCATCATCATGTCCGATTGTGGGATGGTAGCAGCGGGCAGATTTGAACTGCCGACCTCCGGGTTATGAATCCGGCGCTCTCACCAACTGAGCTACGCTGCCCCAAAACTTCCAGCTGTTCGCGGAGGCGCTGCTATAGTGGCGGCACCTTTACCGGTCAACCGGATTTCAGAAGTTGTAGACCAATGTGGCCCTTGTGACCGTGTCGGTGTTTTCCCGGCCCGCCGGCGGGTTGCTTTCGTTGTTGATCTGCACCGACAGCCGCGCCGAAAGTCGGCCGTTCAACCGCGCTGTCAATTGCGACAGCGACAGCAGCGAGCTGTTCACATTCTCGGCATAGTAAGTGGTGGTCTGGGAGAGGGTGAGGTTGCGGGTCATCACCCATTTGGCATTCACGGCGGCGCGGGCGGCCAGCACATTTTCCTGCGCGCCGGTGGTGAACAAGGTCTGCCGCAAGGCCGGGCCGCCATCGAGAGCGACCGTCAGGCCGGGCATATCCACCAAGCGATAGCCCATGCCCAGCGCCTGCGAGAAGCGGCTGTTGAAGCCGGTGAAGCGGTCGCGTTCATAATTGAGCACCAGCACGGCAAAGCCACGCGGGCTGAACTTCCAATTGCCCTCATAGCCGGCAAAGAATCGCTCGCGCGAGGTGACGCCCAGATCCTGCTGATAATCCACCTGGCCGCGCACCACATGTTTCCAGCGCCGGGTTTCCTTGCTCAGGTTGATGCCCACCGCCAGGCCACGGTTTTCGGTGTTGCCGCTCGAGACAAAGCCGCCAAAATCGCCATTGCCGGTCCAGCCTTCGAACAGGCCCTGCGAAGCCAGTTTTTCCTCCCGTGCCTTGGCGGCGGCGGTGCGGATGGCGGCCAGTTTCGCATCAATTTCGGCGGCGCTGGCCGGATTGGTCCTCTTGGCAATCTCGCCCACCACCCGCAGATGATCGGGATTGGCGGCGGCGGCATCAATCATGGCGGCCACGGCAGGCGGAATGGGTTCGGCCATGGCCGGCATGGCCAACAGCAGCATGGGGAACAGGGTAGCGCGCATGGCGACGTTCTGAAAAATGCCGCAGTCGCCGTCAACCGGCAGGAAGACTGATTTTCAGGGCATGATTGTTGGGGCTGGCACGGCGGCCAATAACGCGGCAAATGGAGCTCATGAGCCTGTCTGCCGATATCAAGCCCATTGCGCTGTCGCTGGTTGAAACCGATCTGGCTGCCGCCGCCGCCGGCTTTGGCGATGCCTTTGCCCGCACCGGCTTTGCCGTGGTGGCCGATCATGGCATTGATCAAGCCCTGATCGATCGCGCCATGGCCGCCACCAAGGCGTTCTTCGCGCTGCCGGATGAGGTGAAGCGCCGCTATGTCGTGCCTGGTGGCGGCGGCCAGCGCGGCTTGACGCCGTTCGGCATCGAGGCTGCCAAAGGCCACGCCAAGGCCGATCTGAAGGAATTCTGGCATGTCGGCCGCGATCTGCCGCCCGGCCATGCCTATGCCAGCGTGATGCCGCCCAATCTGTGGCCGGATGAAGTGCCGGAATTCCAGGCTGCCGTCGGCGCGCTGTTTGTCGCGCTGGATCAGGCCGGCAACCGCATGCTGCGCGCCATCGCTGTGCACCTGGGCCTGGCGCCGGATTTCTTTGCCGATCCGGTGCGCGAAGGCAATTCGATCCTGCGCCTTCTGCATTATCCGCCGGTGCCGCCAGAGACAGCGGGCGCCATCAGGGCCGGCGCGCATGAGGATATCAACGTCATCACCCTGCTGTTGGGCGCGGAGGAGGCCGGGCTGCAACTGCTGGGCAAGGATGGCCAATGGCGCAATATCGATGCGCCGGCCGGCAGCCTGGTGTGCAATGTGGGCGACATGCTGCAACGCCTGACCGGGCATCGCCTGCCGTCAACCACCCACCGTGTGATCAATCCGGCGCCGGACCGCATGGGCGTGGCGCGCTATTCCACGCCCTTCTTCCTGCATTTCCGCCCGGATTATCTGATCGAGGCCTTGCCGGGCGGGCCGAACCATGAACCGCCGATCAGCGCCAATGACTATTTGCTGGAACGGCTGCGCGATATCAAATTGCTGTAACATCCGCAGGGCAGGGGGAGTTTCATGACCATCCGTTTGATTGCGCTGGCCGCGCTGCTGGCCACTCCCGCCGTTGCGGCCCCCGTGCTGGACACGCCGGTGCAAGACAGTTGGTGGGCCGATGGCCGCGCCGCGCTCGATGCCCGATTGAAGGTGATCAACCGGCCGAAGCGGGCCAGGAATGTCATCCTGATGGTGGGTGATGGCATGGGCATTTCCACCATCACGGCGGCGCGAATCTTTGATGGCCAGCACCCGATCGATGGCCGCAAGCCCGGCCCCGGTGAGGAGAATAATCTCGCCTGGGATCGCATGGCCAACACCGCGCTGGTGAAAACCTATAACAGCAATGCCCAGGTGGCCGACAGTGCCGGCACCGCCAGCGCCATGAACAGCGGCGTGAAAACCCGCATTGGCGTGATCAATTTCGGCGCCGATCAGGGCGCGGAAGCCTGCAAGACTCCGGAAAAACTGCCGCGCACCCTGGCCGAAATTGCCCGCGCCCAAGGGATGGGCCTGGGCATTGTCACCACCACACGCCTCACCCACGCCACCCCGGCCGCGGTTTATGGCCATGTGCCATTCCGCGATTGGGAAGGGGCAGACCGCGCCTATCCGGCGGCCGACCGGGCGTCGGGCTGTGCCGATCTGGCCAGCCAGCTGGTCAACTTCAAGGGCGGGCTGGATGTGGTGCTGGGCGGTGGCGGCGCGCGCTTCCTGCCGACGGGCAAGGGCGGTACGCGCGACGATGGCCGTAATCTGGTGGCGGAATGGCAGAAAAACTGGCCGCAGGGCAAATTTGTTGCCGATGCCAAGGGCCTGCGCGCACTCAACAGCCGCGACATGGCGCCGGTGTTCGGCCTGTTCACGCCCGATCACCTCAGCTTCGAACATGACCGCAAGGACGATGCCGAGCCCAGCCTGCCGGAAATGGCGCGCTTTGCCCTGGCCAAGCTGGAAGCCGGCAAGGCGGCGCGCGGCGGCAAGGGCTATTACCTCATGATCGAAGGCGGGCGCATCGATCACGCCCACCACGCCAGCAATCCCTATCGCGCGCTGAAAGAAGCCCAGATGTTCAGCGCCACCGTGGCCGATGTGCTGAAATCCGTGAACCTGGATGAGACGTTGGTGCTGGTCACGGCCGATCACAGCCATGTCTTCACCATGGCCGGCTATCCGGCGCGCGGCAACGATATCCTGGGCTATATCAAGCCGCCCAAGGGTGGCGGGGAGGGCGATGGCGGCCTCAGCCCCGAAGGCTATGCGCTCGATGATCGCGGCCAGCCGATGACCACCCTGTCCTATGCCAATGGTCCGTTTGTGGCGCGCGGCCTGTCCCGCACACTGCCGCCCAATGATCCCAATTATCTGGCCATCAAGACCTATGGCACCAGCGGTGAAAGCCATGGTGGTGAAGATGTGGCGCTGTTTGCCGAAGGCCCGCGCGCCGATCTGGTGCGCGGTGTGATGGAACAGAATCTGATCTTCCACATCATGGCCGAGGCGTTGGGCTGGCGCTGAGCCAGCCAGCGCTGCGGTCAGCCCCCGATGAACCAGCCTGCCAGACCGCCGGCCGTGCCACCGACGATTAGGCCGACAACCCAAAGCAGGCGGCTTGTTTTGACTGGCTGAAACCGGTTGGGCATTGAGTCCGTATCTTCACGTATTTTTCACGCTATTTATGCAAAAATCGTGCCATGCCTCCACGTGGCAGCAAGCGCTTGATTAAGTTCAGGGCGCTTCATTGCCTCGGTTTGACATTGTAAAACCCACCGACAGATCGGGGTAGCTGGCCCCGACAAAGCACAGCCCATCGGGCGGCGCGTTGATCCCCAGCGCGGACCGGTCACGCGCCGCCAGCGCATCCGCCAAATCCTCGGCCCGCCAACGGCCCTGGCCCACCAGCTTCAGGCAGCCCACCATCGATCGCACCTGGTGATGCAGGAACGACCGAGCCGCCGCATGCACATGCACCTCATCACCCACCCGCATCACGTCCAGCCGGTCCAGCGTGCGCAGCGGCGAATTGGCCTGGCATTGGGCAGAGCGGAAGGTGGTGAAATCATGCCGGCCCACCAATCGCTGCGCCGCCGCATGCATGGCGTCGGCATCCAGGGCCGCCGGCACCCGCCAAGCCAGCCCGGCCGCCAGTGCCAACGGGGCGCGGCGGTTGATGATGCGATAGATGTAGCGGCGCTGGGTACAATCAAAGCGCGCATGCCAATCCGGTGCCTCGGCACAATCAAGGATCGCCACCGGCAACGGCTTCAGCCGGGCGTTGATCGCCTCCATCAGCCGGAACGGCGTGAACGGCCGTTCGATATCGACATGTGCCGGCATCGCGCTGCCATGCACGCCGGCATCGGTGCGGCCGGCGGCGATCACCTCCACCGCCTCACCGCAAATGCTGTGGATGGCATCCTCGATGCCCTGCTGCACCGATGGCCCGTGCGCCTGCCGCTGCCAGCCCTGAAACGGGCGGCCATCATATTCCACCGTCAGCCGAAAGCGCATCAGCCAACCCGTGTGCCGGCCGGCACGCGCCAGCCGTTGAGCAGCGCCTTGGCCGGCATCGCCGGCTTGCCCGCGCGCTGCACCACCAGGGCCCGCAAGGCGCCATCGCCAGTGCCGATCAGCAGCCGGTCATCCAGCGTCACGCCCGGGGCCGGGGCGGCCGGTTCCACGGCTGCCGCCAATATCTTCACCCGTTCCCCGCCAATCTCTATCCAGGCCCCCGGCGCCGGGTTGAACGCCCGCACCATCCGCTCCAGCTCGGCGGCGGGGCGCTGGCAATCGAGATGGCTTTCCGTCTTGTCGATGCGGGTGGCGATGGTGACGCCATCCTCGGGTTGCGGCACGGCCGGGCGCGGGGTGGCCAACACGTCCACCAGCAGCTCTGCGCCGATCTGCGCCAGTTCGGCAAACAGATCGCCGCTGGTCTTGCCGGCCACCGGCGTTTCGCGAAGGGCCAGCATCGGCCCGGTGTCCAGCCCGGCCTCCATCTGCATGATGGTCACGCCGGTGATCGCATCACCGGCCAATATGGCCCGCTGAATCGGCGCCGCGCCGCGCCAGCGTGGCAGGATGGAACCATGGATGTTCAGGCAGCCCAACCGCGGCGCCGCCAGCACCGCCGGCGGCAGGATCAGGCCATAGGCCGCCACCGTCGCCACATCCACCCCATCGGCCATGGCCAGAAATTCGTCCACCGCCGCCGGATCGCGAAACGTGCGCGGCGTGTAAACGGGAATGCCCAATTCGGCGGCGCGGGCGTGCACCGGGCTGTGCATCAACTGCTTGCCGCGCCCGGCCGGTTTGGGCGCGCGGGTGTAAACCGCCACGATCTCGTGCCCGGCCGCCACCAGCGCATCGAGCGCCGGCACCGCAAAAAAAGGCGTGCCCATGTGGATGATCCGCATGGGCACGCCTGTTAACCGGTTATGACGATTGGCGAAAGGGCGATCAGCGGCCCATCACGACGGTGACGGCACGGCGGTTCTGCGCCATGGCCGCATCGTCGCTGCCATCCACGGCGGGACGTTCCTTGCCATAGGAAATGGTTGAAATACGGCCGACATCAATGCCTTGCGCAGCCAGGAAATTCTTGGCGCTGTTGGCGCGGCGATCCCCCAGCGCCAGGTTATACTCGCGGGTGCCACGCTCATCGCAATGGCCTTCCAATGTGACGCGCACGGCCGCATTCTGCTTCAGCCACGCGGCATGGCGGGTCAGCACGGCCTTGGCCTCGCCATCCAGTTCATAGCTGTCATAACCGAACAGCACCGTGTCACCACCAGCCTGGGCACGCAGATCATCCTGGCTGCCGGGCGCGGGGCCAGCGGGCGGCGTGGGCGCCGCGGTTTCGACCACCTGGATCGGCGTGTCGTTCACTGGCGCCTGCGGCTGTGCGGTTTCCGGCGGCTTTTCCAGCGGCGCCACCGGCTTCTTGCCGGCGCAGGCGGCCAGCGCCAGGGCGGCGGCAATCAGGCCATATTGGGGCAGGTGGCGGATCGTCATGGCAGGCGTGCTCCTTGCTGGGGAAACAGGGTGGGGTTGGGCAATCATGGCAGCAACGGTGACCAGGCCGGATCGGATGCATCGAGCGGCGTGGCAATGCGACGTTCGTTCAAACCGGAAATATCCACCGACCACAGGCCAGACCGGCCAGCGCGATCCGACCTTGAATACAGGATCACCCGGCCATTGGGGGACCAGGTCGGGCTTTCATCCTGATAACCGTTGGTGAGCAGCCGTTCGCCGCTGCCATCCGGGCGCATCACGCCAATGCCGAACCGGCCGCCGCCAATGCGGGTGAAGGCGATATAATCGCCGCGCGGGCTCCACACCGGGCTGGCGGATCGCCCCTCGCCAAAGCTGATGCGGTGCTGGCCCGAGCCATCGGCATTCATCACATAAATCTGCTGGCTGCCGCCGCGATCGCTTTCAAACACGATCTGGCTGCCATCCGGGCTGTAACTGGGCGCCGTGTCGATGCCGGCCCCGGCCGTCAGCCGCGTGATCGCCCGCGTGGCCAGGTTGAAGCGATAGATATCGGCATTGCCGCCCACCGACATGGAAAACACCAGATTGGCGCCATCCGGCGAAAAGCGCGGCGCGAACGTCATCGCGGCGAACTGGCCCACCGCCTCCTGCCGGCCACTGCCCAGCGTGTAGAGCCACACGCGCGGGCGATTGTTCTCGAAACTCATATAGGTGATCGTCTGCTGCCCCGGCGCAAAGCGCGGCGTGAGCACCAGATTCTGCCCCGATGTGAGGAAGCGGTGCTGCGCGCCATCCTGATCCATGATCGCCAGCCGCTTGATCCGCCTTGTGCGCGGGCCGGTCTCGCTCACATACACGATCCGGCTGTCGAAATAGCCGGTCTCCCCCGTCAGGCGGGAATAGACCAGATCGGCGCATTTGTGCGACGCCCGCCGCCAGCCGCCCGGCGCCACGGTATAATTCTCACCGGCAATGCGCTGGGCCGAAAACACGTCATACACCAGGCAACTCAGCGTGATGGTGCCATCCGCATTGGCCGTCACCGTGCCCGTCACCAGCGCCTGCGCCGCCACGCTGCGCCAGGCCGGAAAATCCGGCTTTGCCACATCATCAATGCCCACCACCGTGGTATAGGCGGCGGGATCCACCGGCTTGAACAGGCCGCTGCTCTTCAGATCATTGGCAATCACCTGCGCCGCCCGCTCGCCCAGCGCCGTGGTGGTGCCGGCTTCGGTGTTGCCGCCATTGCCCGGCGCAAAGGCCGGCACCGCAATCGGCATCGGCTGCATCA
>JAIXQY010000131.1 GCA_027485485.1 Sphingomonadales bacterium
CGCTTGCCTTCGTCCGTGCCAGGATCGAACGCGGCCTCGGCTGCTGCAATCAACCGCGCGGCCTTGTCGGTGTCCGCCGCCTGGATGGCAGCGCTTGACAGTTTCAGCAGTATCTTGGCCCGTTCCGGGCTCTGTACTGGCAGCCGGGTCAGCGCCCGTTCGAGATCGGCCACGCCTTCCCTGGGCAGGCCAAGGTTGAGGTAAATGGCCCCGGTTGCGGCCAGCAGGCGCGCGCTGACCATCGGTTCCTGCGGCAATTCGGTGGCGGCGCGCTTGCTGGCGCGGTCCAATATGGTCAGCGCCGTGATTGATCGCGGATTTTCCGTGGCCGGGTTGGCGATTTCGAAGGTGCCGATCAGGAAATCCAGGCTGCGCGTGGCGACCAGTTGCTGGCGCACGGCTTCGGCGCGCTGGATATTGGCATAGATGGCAAGGCCGATGGTGACGAGCGCAATGGCCAGCGATCCGCCGGTGATGGCCAGCAGCTGGCGCTGGCGGCGGGCGGCGTCGCGCTGGGCGAGTTGATCGAGCTTCAGCCCGGTGATGCCGGCAATCAGCTTGAGCAGCGCCAGCCTTTTGCCATCCTTGCCGTCGCGCAAGTCCGCCGCAATGGGTTCGGCCGGCACATCCGACAGGCTGCCATCTTCGGCCAGCTTGAAGCGCAGCGCCGGCGGGAAACATTCGCGATCATCGCCGGCATAAGGCTCGCCGCCGATGATCAGCGGCAGCACGCGCGCTTCGCCATGGGCGCGCTTGAAGGCGAGGATTTCCTCGTTCACCCACATGGATTTGGCCGAACGCGGGCTGCACAGCACGATCTGGAAGCGGGCAGCAGCCAATGCAGCGCGCAGTTCGCCGCCCAGATCGGCGCTGGCCGGCAGTTCATCCCGGTCGCGGAACACGGGCGGCAGCCGCGCCGGCACCGGGCCAAAGGGCGAATCCTGGCCCACCAGCCCCTTGGGCAGGCGATAGGATTCCAGCGCCTTGTGCAACCAGCGCGCCAACGGCGTATCGGCGTGGCTGTAACTGATGAAGGCGCTGTACCGCTGTGTCATCGCGATCAGGCCGGATTGTCTTTGATGTGCGTTTCCAGATCGTCGAAAAACCGCTCCAGATTGTTCAGCACCATCATCTTGAATTCATAATTCACATCCGGGCTGGCGCTTTCGATGATCGGGCTTTCATCCACCTTCTGGGCATAGGCCCTGGCGATGGTCTGCACATAATCCGGAGTCAGCTTGATCTCCCCCATCTTGTCGAGGATGCGCAGCTGCACGATCATGATCTGGCGCACCAGCATTTCCAATGCGGTGATGCGCGACACCGTGGCCACGGCATCCAGTTCAACATCGGGATCCTCGCTCATGCCCGCCAGCATGCCCCAAGGCGGCGCGGCGCGCAAAGCCTGTTGCGGGCGGGCGCGGCTTGGCGCAAGGCAGGCACAATGCGCCGCCTGCTTGATGCCCGTATCGAACGCTTTCCCGTGCGGGGCGCCTTCACCATTTCGCGCGGCGCCAAAACCCATGTTGATGTGGTGGTGGCACAGATAAGCGACGGGGATCATGTCGGGCGCGGCGAGGGCACGGCCATCTATTACAAGGGCGACAGCGCGGAGCTTGCGCTGGCCGCCATCACCGGTTGTGCCGATGCGATTGCTGCCGGGGCATCGCGCGCCGATCTGCTGGCGCTGCTGCCGGCCGGCGCCGCGCGCAATGCGCTGGATTGCGCGCTGTGGGATCTGGAGGCCAAGCAGAGCGGCCAGCGCGTCTGGCAACGCCTGGGCCTGCCGCTGCCGCAGCCGATGCTGACGGCCTATACCATCAGCCTGGGCGAGATTGATGCCATGGTGGCCGCGGCGACGGCGGCGCGCGGGCGCGAATTGCTCAAGATCAAGCTGGGCAGCAGCGAGGGCCCGGATGGCGATGTGGCGCGCATGGCCGCCATCCACCGCGCCGCGCCCGATGCCCGCCTGATCGTCGATGCCAACGAAGCCTGGGGCGGCACCGATGTGGAGCGCACGCTGGCCCGGCTGGCGCCGCTGGGGGTGGAGCTGGTGGAACAGCCGGTGCCGGTGGGCCGCGATGCCGAACTGGCCGGCGTGCGCGCCGCGGTGCCGATTTGCGCCGATGAAAGCTGCCAGGATCGCGCCAGCTTGGATGCCATCGTGGGCCGATACAGCTTCATCAACATCAAGCTGGACAAGGCCGGCGGCCTGACCGAGGCGCTGGCGCTGCGCCATGCTGCCGCCACCCGCGGGCTGGGGGTGATGACCGGCTGCATGTTGTGCACCAGCCTGGCCATCGCGCCGGCGTTCATGGTGGCGATGCAGGGCCTGTTTGCCGATCTGGATGGGCCATTGTTGATCGAAGACCGGCCGCACGGCCTGCGCTTTGCCGGCAGCGATGTGTTTGCGCCAGAGGCTGTGCTGTGGGGATGATGGCAGTGGCCTTTGCCGCCATGCGCCCTTATGCTGCAACGCAATGAACCGCCACGAAACCCTGCCCAACCGCCGGGCCATCATCGATCGCCGCCAGTTGGCGGCCGATCTGGCCGTGGGCATGGCGCGGCTGGAAGGCCTGCCCGCCCGGCGCCAGCTGCTGGCTGACATGCTGCGCGGCGCGCTGGTGAGCGGCCGGGCCGAAATTGCCCAGCGGCTGGAGGCCCAGCCCGGCAAGGGCCTGGAACTGGCGGCGGCACAGAGTTTCCTGGTCGATCAGCTGCTGCGGCTGGCCTGCGACACGGTGGTGGGCAGCTTCTATCCGTTGGCCAATCCCACCCAGGCCGAACGGCTGGCGCTGGTGGCGGTGGGCGGATATGGCCGCGGCCAGATGGCGCCGTTTTCGGATGTCGATCTGGTGTTCCTCACGCCGTGGAAGCAGACGCCGTGGGGCGAGCAGGTGATTGAAACCCTGCTGTATCTGCTGTGGGACCTGGGCCTGAAACTGGGCCACGCCACCCGCAGCCTGGATGACATGATGCGCATGGCCAAGGCAGACATGACGATCTGCACCGCCTTTCTGGAAGCCCGCTTCGTGTGGGGCGATCAGAAGCTGTTTGACGAAGCCGCCACCCGCTTCCGGCGTGAGGTGGTGCAGGGCACAACGCGGGCCTTCATCGCCGAGAAGCTGGCCGAGCGCGAGGCCCGCCACCAGCGCATGGGCGACAGCCGCTATGTGGTTGAACCCAATCTGAAAGAGGGCAAGGGCGGCCTGCGCGATCTCCATGCCCTGTTCTGGATCGGCAAATATCTGCACCAGGTGAACAGCGTCGCCGATCTGGTCGACAAGGGGTTGCTGACGGCGGATGAGATGCGCCAGTTCCGCCGCGCCGAAGGCTTTTTATGGTCGGTCAGGATCATGCTGCACCACATCACCGGCCGCGCCGAGGAACGGTTGACCTTTGATGTGCAGCGCGAACTGGCGGTGCGTCTGCGCTATGCCAACCGCGAGAATATGAGCGCGGTGGAACGCTTCATGCGCCATTATTTCCTGATGGTGAAATCGGTGGGCGATCTCACCGGGCTGTTCCTCGCGCATCTGGATGAATCGACCGCGCGGCTCAGCTGGCTGCCCACGCTCACCCGCCGGCCGGCGCGGATGAAGGGCTTCACCCTGCGGCGCGGCCAGATCGGCTTGCCGGCCGATGATTTCTTCCAGGCCGATCCGGTGCGCCTGCTGGAAATCTTCGCCTTGGCCGACAGCGAGGGCCTGACCATCCATCCGCTCGCCATGCGCACGGCGGCGCGCGATGCCAATCTGATCGATGAACGGGTGCGGCGTGACAAGACCGCCAACGCGCTGTTCCTGGGCGTGCTCACCTCGCCGCGCGATCCCGAAACCGTGTTGCGCTGGATGAACGAGGCGGGCGTGTTCGGCCGCTTCGTGCCGGATTTCGGCCGGGTCGTGGCGCAGATGCAATATGACATGTACCATCATTACACGGTGGACGAGCACACGATCCGCGCCATCGGCCTGGTGGCCCGGATCGAGCGCGGCGATCTGAAGGCCGAACATGGCCTGTCGTCCGCCATCATCCACCAGCTGATCGATCGCCGTGTGCTGCATGTGGCGGTGCTGCTGCACGATATCGCCAAGGGGCGCGGCGGTGATCACAGCCTGTTGGGCGCCGATATCGCCCGCCGGCTGTGCCCGCGCTTTGGCCTGTCGGCGGCCGAAACCGAAACCGTGGCCTGGCTGGTGGAATTTCACCTGTTGATGAGCCGCACCGCCTTCAAGCGCGATCTGGCCGATTTCAAGACCATCCTGGATTTCGCCGCCGCCGTCGCCAGCCCGGAACGGCTGCGCCTGCTGTTGTTGCTGACGGTGGTGGACATCCGCGCCGTTGGCCCCGGCGTGTGGAACGGCTGGAAGGCGCAACTGCTGCGCGAGTTGTATGAAGCGGCCGAAGAGGTGCTACGCCTGGGCCACAAGCAGAGCGGCCGCGCCACCCGCATCGCCGGCAAACAGGCCGCCCTGAAAGCCGCGCTGGCCTGGCCGGAGGAGCGCTTTGCGGCCTATGCCCGCCGCTTTGCCGACAGCTATTGGGTGGCCGAACCCCATGATGTGCTGGTGGCCAATGCGGCCATGGCCGACAGCGCCGGGGATGCGCCGCTGGCGATTTCCTGCACGCCTGATACGGCCAGCGGCACCACATTGGTTGCCATTTATGCCACCGATCACCCCGGTCTCTTCTATCGCATAGCCGGCGCCATCAGCCTTGCCGGTGGCAATATCTTTGATGCCCGCATCCACACCACCCGCGATGGCATGGCGCTCGACAATTTCGTCGTGCTCGATCCCCTGGGCCAGCCCTTTGCCGAACCCTCGCAACTGGCCCGGTTGAAGCGCAACATCGAAGATGTGCTCACCGGCCGCATCCGCCTGGCCGACAAGCTGGCCGCCCGTCCGCTGGCCCGCCGCCGCGCCGAAATGTTCCGGGTGGAACCGCGCGTGCTGATCGATAACAAGGCCAGCAACCGTTACACGGTGATCGAGGTGAATGCCGCAGACCGGCCGGCGCTGCTGTTTTCCCTCACCAACGGCCTGTTCCAGAACCGCCTGACCATCCACAGCGCCCACATCGCCACCTATGGCGAAAAGGCCACCGACACATTTTATGTGACCGATCTGACCGGCGCCAAGATCGACAACCCGGCCCGGCTGAAAACCATCGAGAAACGCCTGCTGGCGATTGCCGCCACCGCCAGCCCCAAGGTGGAGACGCTTGCAGAGGCGGCGGAGTGATATAGGGAATTTACCCAGTTATAGACAATATGGTTATATAGCGATAAATTCTTTACATGGATCCCAGAACAAACCCCTATGCGCCGGGTGCCGGCACGCGTCCGCCCGAACTGGCCGGGCGCGACGCCGTGATCGAGCGGGTTGAAATCGCCCTTGACCGGCATCGTGCCGGCCGTTCTGCCCGGCATCATCTTCTCATCGGCTTGCGCGGGGTGGGCAAGACCGTGCTGCTTGATGAACTGGCGCGCAGGGCGGAAGCAAACGGGTTTGCCACCGTCAGGCTGGAAGCGCCGGAAGGTCGGGCCTTGCCGGCCATGATCGTGCCGGCGCTGCGTTCGGCGCTGCTGCGGCTGGATCGTGGCCAGGCGGCCAAAACCCGTGCCAAGCAGGCGCTTTCGGCGTTGCGCAACTTCGCTGCGGCCTTCAAGCTTGAGATGGGTGAGATTGCCGTTGGCATCGAAGCCGCCCCGCCGGGCACGGCCGACAGCGGCGATCTGGATACCGATTTGAGCGACCTTCTGTCCCTGGTGGGCGAAGCAGCGCAGGAGCGTGGCACGGCGCTCGCCCTGTTCATCGACGAACTGCAATATGTTCCGGAGCGCGACCTTGAGGCCTTGATCACCGCGCTGCACCGGGCAGGCCAGTTGCAGAAACCTGTCGCCCTGGTCGGTGCTGGGCTGCCTCAACTTTATGGCCAGTTGGGACGGGCCAAATCCTATTCTGAACGCCTGTTTCTGTTCGAGGATATCGGATCGTTGGATGACGCGGCGGCGTCGCGGGCGCTTGTGCTGCCGGCCGAGCGCGAGGGCGTGCAGTATGACGATGATGCGCTGGCGAAATTGCTGACGGTGACCCACCGTTACCCCTATTTCCTGCAGCAATGGGGCTCGCAGGTGTGGAATATCGCGCCATCGTCGCCAATTGCGCTGGCCGATGTGGACGGCGCCACGCCCATTGCCGTTGCCGAACTGGATGCCAGCTTCTTCCGGGTGCGTTTTGACCGGCTGACCCCGCGGGAAAAGCAATATGCCAGGGCCATGGCCGCGCTGGGCGATGGTGCGCAGAAATCCGGCGATGTGGCAGCCGAACTGAAGCGCACGACCGCCCAGTGCGGCCCTGTGCGCGATAGCCTTATTCGCAAGGGTATGGTGTACAGCAGCGAACATGGCCTGTTGGCATTCACAGTGCCGCTGTTCGCCGATTTCATGCGACGGGCCATTCCGGAATTGACGCTCGATTGATTGGAAGACGCTGATGACCAAACCGACGGTAGAGCAATGGGCCGCGATGGCCGCCAAGGAAGTGAAGGGGCAAAGCCTGGATTGGGCGACGCCCGAAGGCTTCACCGTCAAGCCGCTCTACACCGCCGAAGACACGGCGGACTGGGACCCTGGCCTGCCCGGTTTCGCGCCGTTCACCCGCGGGGTGCGCGCCTCCATGTATGCCGGGCGGCCGTGGACGGTTCGGCAATATGCCGGTTTCTCCACCGCCGAGGAGTCCAACGCTTTCTACCGTCGCAACCTGGCGGCCGGGCAGAAGGGGCTTTCGGTCGCCTTCGATCTGGCCACCCACCGCGGTTATGATTCGGATCACCCGCGCGTGTCGGGCGACGTTGGCAAGGCCGGCGTGGCGATCGACAGCGTGGAGGACATGAAGATTCTCTTCGACGGCATCCCGCTCGATCAGATGTCCGTCTCCATGACGATGAACGGCGCGGTGATCCCGTGCCTGGCCTTTTTCATCGTCGCGGCCGAGGAATCCGGCGTGCCGCAGGCCAAGCTGGACGGGACCATTCAGAACGACATTCTGAAGGAGTTCATGGTCCGCAACACCTATATCTATCCGCCCGAACCATCGATGCGCATCGTGGCCGACATCATCAGCCACACGGCGCGCAACATGCCGAAATTCAACAGCATTTCCATCTCCGGCTATCATATGCACGAAGCCGGGGCGACGGCGCTGCAGGAACTGGCCTTCACCTTGGCCGATGGCATGGAATATGTCCGCGCCGCGCAAGCGCAGGGCCTGGATGTCGACGAATTCGCCGGGCGGCTGAGCTTCTTTTTCGCCATCGGCATGAACTTCTTCATGGAGGTGGCCAAGCTGCGCGCCGCCCGCACCTTGTGGGCGCGCATCATGGCCAATTTCGGCGCCAAAGACCCGCGCAGCCTGATGCTGCGCACCCATTGCCAGACCAGCGGCGTGAGCTTGCAGGAGCAGGACCCCTATAACAATGTGATCCGCACCACGGTCGAGGCGCTGGCCGCCGCGCTGGGCGGCACGCAGAGCCTGCACACCAACGCGCTGGATGAAGCCATCGCGCTGCCCACCGATTTTTCGGCGCGCATCGCCCGCAACACCCAGATCGTGCTGCAGGAAGAAACCGGCATCACCAAGGTGGTCGATCCGCTGGGCGGCAGCTACTATGTCGAAGCGCTCACCAAGCAATTGGTGGACGATGCCCAGGCGATCATCGACAAGATCGAGGGGCTGGGCGGCATGACCAAGGCCGTCGCCACCGGCCTGCCCAAGCTGGAAATCGAAGCCGCCGCTGCTGCCAAGCAGGCCGGCATCGACATGGGCGAGACCGTGATCGTGGGCGTCAACAAATACAAGCCGGCCACGGTGGATGAAGTGCCGGTGCTGGATGTCGATAACGTCGCGGTGCGCGCCAGCCAGATCGCCCGCATCGAAGCGGTGAAGGCAGCGCGCGATCCGGACCGTGTCGCGGCCAGCTTGGCTGCGCTGCGCGAAGGCGCCGCCGGCAACGGCAATGTGCTGGCGCTCGCTATCGAATGCGCCCGTGCCCGCGCCACGCTGGGCGAGATTTCGGCCGCGATGGAAGATGTGTTCGGCCGCCATGTTGCCATCGTGAAGATGGTGAAGGGCGTTTATGCCGATGCCTACAAGGCCGATCCCGCCTATGTGCGGGTGGCCGAAGGCGTGGAGGCGTTCGAGCGCCGCACGGGCCGCAAGCCGCGCGTGCTGATCGTGAAGATGGGCCAGGATGGCCATGACCGCGGCGCCAAGGTGGTGGGCACGGCGCTGGCCGATCTGGGCTTTGATGCCACGGTTGGGCCGCTGTTCCAGACCCCGCAGGAAGCCCGCGACCTGGCGCTGCAACTGGACGTTGATCTGGTTGCCTCCTCCAGCCTGGCCGCCGGCCACAAGACGTTGGTGCCGGCCCTGATCGACGAGCTGAAATCAGCCGGCCGCAGCGACATCAAGGTGATCGCCGGCGGTGTGATCCCGGCGCAGGATTATGATTTCCTGCAGCGCGCCGGTACCGTGGCCATCTTCGGCCCTGGCACCAACATCGTCGAAGCGGCGGCGGAATTGCTGCGTCTGCTGGGGCACAACCTGCCACCGCTCAGCGACGCGGCGGAGTAGGGCTGGGCAGATCAAAGTCTGAGCGGACGTTATTGATCTTCATGGTCGCATGAAATGCGTGCGCTTCATCAAGTTCGGCAAGCCCTGACTGGGCTTGTGCCAGTTCGTGCAGACCCTTCCGTCGTTGCCCATTGGCCAGATAGATTCGAGCGAGGTGCGCGTGCAGGGCGGGTCTGGTGAACTTGCCAAGTTCGCGGCCAGGCGCCGCGTCTGCGATGGCTTTTTCCAGCCAAGCGGTGGCTTCTGCCAGGCGGACCGGATTGGCCTTGACCCGTGCTGGCAAGCCTTTGAGCGCTCCAATCGCCACCAGAGTGCCGATGGTTTCCATGTTGTGCCGACCGAGCGCTGCGGCCCGAATGGCATGGGCTTCGATAAGGGCTGCATCGGCCGTGGTGGGCGGATTGGCTTTGGCAAGATCGATTTCAGCATCAGCCAGCGAATGCAGCGCAAGGGCGACTTCGGGGTGGCGCGGGCCAAATGCTGCGCGAGTGGCTGTTACTGCACGCCGCAGATAGCCCAGCGATTCCTGTTGGATGCTTCTGTTGTCGGAAAGCTGGCCCTCGGAATAGAGTTCGACGCCATAGGACATCAGGATATCCGCCTCACGGACGCTGCCTGCGCCATGGGCGATCCGCGCCGCTTCGATCTGGCGTTCGATCAGGAATTCGGCCTGGCTCCGATCATCGGCGCGAACTGCCCGCATGGCTGGCGCCACCAACGCCTCCATCGCGTCTGACGATATGCGATCCTTGGTTTCTTCTATGTCTGGCAGCATCGGTATCGACATCGGTGGCGGGGGCCGCTGCAGGAACAGGACTACGCCGAGCGGACAGGCCAGCATCAAAAGGCAAAGCAGCAACCATCCGGGGTTCCGCATGCGAGGCTGGGGCAATATGCCCGCAACACCATCCAACAACAACCACATCAAGGCCATTGCCAAGCCAACAAGGCTGGCTGCGAGGGTATCGCCAATATAGTAAGGGAAGAGACCCCACGCGATTGCCGCAAGACCGCCGCCGGCAATGCCGGCCATGGCGGTGATGACGTGTGTTGCCGCTGCGGGGAGTTGGTAGCGCCGCCAAGCGAGATTGGTAATGATCAACAGCACAAGCCCGCCCGAAAGGCCGAGTGCGAGATCCAGCCACAGCATGTCGATCGAGATCAGGAACAGCGTCAGGAGTGCCAACCCGGCCAATAATGGTTCGACCAAGCCGCGAAGCACTGACTTAAGATACTGTGAATTCATCATGAGAGAGGCGCATATTGTTGGTGTTTTTGCGATTGTGCAAGATCAAGCCATGGCTGTTCCGATCAAATGATTGACGTTGACAAAGTTGCCTCCCCAGGCTTGCAGTTGCGCGCCGGTGCTGCCAACTTTCGTCTGGCGGGGAGAGGGCTGCCATGAAGATTGAACCAACCGGACAGGCTTGCGGCGCGGCGGTGACCGGGGTGGACCTGTCGGCCCCGCTGGCGGCAGACGTGGTGGCGGCCATCCGCGCTGCCTGGCTCGCCCACCATGTGCTGGTCTTCCCCGATCAGGCGCTGACCGACGATGATCTGGAACGCTTCACCCTGGCCATGGGCGGTTTTGGCGAGGACCCCTTCATCGCGCCCATCCCCGGCCGCCGCCACATCATCGCCGTGGAGCGCGCCGCGGATGAAACCGCGCCGATCTTTGCCGAAACCTGGCACACGGATTGGAGCTTTCAGGCGCGGCCGCCGGCGGGCACCTGCCTCTATGGCATCACCATCCCGCCATTGGGCGGCGACACGCTGTTCGCCAACCAGCATCTGGCGCTGGATGCCATGCCGGCCGATCTGCGCGCCCGCGTCGACGGTCTGGTGGCCATTCATTCGGCACAGCGCGCCTATGCCCCCGAGGGCTTTTACGGGGCAGGGGATAAAGGCCGTTCGATGGATATCCGCCCATCGGAAAGCGCGCGGGCCACGCAGCGCCATCCGTTCGTGCGCCCCCATCCCGAAACCGGGCGGCCGGGGCTGTTCGGCTGCTTGGGTTACATCATCGGCTTTGAGGGCATGGCCGATGCCGAGGCGATGGCCCTGCTGGTGGAGCTGTATCACTGGCAGGGGCAGGAGCGGTTCCAGTATCGCCACCGCTGGCAGCCGAACATGCTGGTGATGTGGGACAATCGATCGGTGCTGCACGCCGCCACCGGCGGCTATCAGGGCCATGCCCGCCGCCTGCACCGCACCACCATCGCGGCGGCCTGAACGCCTGTCCTACACGGGCATGATCTGTCATCATGGCAATGCCCGTCACCCGCACCGGCGGGCAGGGCATGATCAGGATTTTTCAAATTCGTGCATGAATCGGCAAAACAGTCAAAACTGCTTCAGGCCCGCGGCTCTTTCTCAGACACGATAATGGCTCAGCGGCGCGGCACCCGGCCGCGCACCTGGTCAAAGCCCGCCTTGATCGCGGCAAAGCGCGCATCCACGCCCATCTCGAACTGGGTGTCGGTGAAGATATAGGGCCAGTCGCCCTGGATGGCCTCCACCACCAGCTCGCCGACATAAAGCGGATCAATGCCATGGGCGATGGCTTGCGCCGCCATCGCGGCAAAGTCGCTGAGCGGGGCGTCCGCCGGCGGCGGGATGGCGCCGGCCAGCCGCTCCGGCACGGCGCGGGCCGATTCCATGATGCGGGTGCGGATGAAGCCGGGGCAGAGCACCGAAACGCCGATGCCGCGCGCCGCCAGCACCGGGCGCAGGCCTTCGGAAATGGCGACCACGCCATATTTGGTGGCGTTGTATCCCGGCGCCACCGCCGCCACGAGCCCTGCCATCGACGCGGTGGAGACGATCTGGCCGCCTTCGCCATGCGACTCCATCAGCGGCCCGAAGATTTCAAAGCCCCACACCACGCTCATCAGATTGACGCCCAGCACCCAATCCCATTGCGCATCCGTCCATTCGCCATAGCCGCCGCCACCGCCCACGCCGGCATTGTTGACAAGGATATGCACCTTGCCGAACCGGGCGATGGTGGCATCGGCGGCAGCCTGCAACTCGGCCTTCAGGCTGACATCGGCGCGCACGGATGCGACATCGGCGTTGGTGGCGGCCAGGCGCAGCGCCTCACGCTCCACCGCGGCGCCATCGATATCGGCCATCATCACCTTCACGCCCGATTGCGCCAGCGCCTCGGCAATGCCCAGGCCGATGCCGGAGGCCGCCCCGGTCACAAACGCCACTTTCCCCGCCAGATCGCGCATTGTTCATCCTTTCGTTTGGGGCAGTGTAACGCCACCGGGTGCCGTGCCAACTGTGATAGGCGGCAGGGCTTGGCGGTGTCGGTCCACGCTGTTATAACGCCCGTTCATACAGGAGGCTTTGCCATGCACCAGCTGAAGATCACCGCCATCGGCAACAGCGCCGGCATCATCCTGCCCAAGGAACTGCTGGCCCGGTTGGGCGTGGAGAAGGGGGATATGCTGACCGTGGTGGAAACGCCCGGCGGCGTTGAGTTGACCCCTTATGACCCGGAGTTCGAAGCCCAGATGGAGGCTGCCCGCGATGTGATGGGCCGGTATCGCAACGCCTTGCGCGAACTGGCCAAGTGACGCGCCATGGCCTGGCGCTGGATCACCGAGGCCGTGGTGCGCGCCGTGCATGGCGAGCAACTGGCCCAGCACGGGGGTGCGCCTGGCGTTCGTGACGCCGGCTTGCTGGCCTCTGCCCTCGGCCGCCCACAGAATCTCGCGGCCTATGGCGAGCCCGACTGTGCGGCTTTGGCGGCCAGCCTGGCCTATGGCATCGCCCGCAATCATCCCTTTGTGGATGGCAACAAGCGCAGCGCCTTCGTGGCTGGCGCGCTGTTCATGGAACTGAATGGCCAACGGTTGAACGCCAGCGAGGCGGATGTGGTGGTAACGTTTCTGGCGCTGGCCGCGGGAGAACTGAGCGAGGCCGCACTGGCTGACTGGTTCCGCGCCAACAGCCATCCCCGATAGCGAAAAGGCCCGCGCCATGCCGATTGCCGCCACTATCCCCGGCCGCACCCGTGATCTGGGCGGATTTTCGGTGGCGCGGGTGCTGCCGTTTCCGGGGCGCCGCGCCGTGGGGCCATTCGTGTTTTTCGATGAAATGGGCCCGGCGGATTTCGCAGCCGGCGCCGGCATCGATGTGCGGCCGCACCCCCATATTGGCCTGGCCACCATCACCTGGCTGTTTGCCGGCGCGCTGGGCCATCGCGACAGTCTGGGCAATGACCTGGTGATCCAGCCTGGCGCGGTGAACTGGATGACGGCGGGGCGCGGCATCGTGCACAGCGAACGCACGCCGCCCGCTGAGCGCGCCGCCGGCCACCATATGCACGGCATTCAGGCCTGGGTGGCGCTGCCGGTGGATGCGGCGGAATGCGATCCGGCCTTTGATCATTATCCGGCCGATGCGATGCCGCGCCACACGGCCGCTGGCGTGGCGGCGGTGGTGATTGCCGGCGCGATGTGGGGCCTCAGTTCGCCAGTGCGCTTCCCGCATCCGATCGTCTATGCCGAGGTGCAGATGGCCGCCGGTGCGCGGCTCGCCCTGCCGGCCGAATGGGGAGAGCGCGGTGTCTATCTTGTTGACGGCATTGCCGAAATTGATGGGGAATCGGTGGCGCCGGGCAGCCTTGCCATCACAGCAGACGGCCCTGCCGAGTTGCAGGCCACCGCGGCCAGCCGCCTGATGCTGCTCGGCGGCGCGCCCTTGCCGGAAGCCCGCCACATCGAATGGAATTTCGTTTCCCAGGATCCGGCCCGCATCGCCCAGGCTGTGCAGGATTGGCGCGACGGTCGCTTTCCGGCGGTTCCCGGCGAAACCGAGTTCATCCCCTATTGAGGCCGCGGGCCGAACACCATAGGCTGCATACCATGTTCATCGCCATCACGCCCCACGTCTCCGTCGCCCCGCAGATCGCGCCTGCCGATGTGGCGCTCGCCACCGCGCAAGGCTTTCGCACCATCGTCAACAACCGGCCCGATGGCGAGAGCCTTGATCAGCCGCCCGGCGCCGAGATTGAGGCCGCCTGCATGGCGCAAGGCCTTGATTATGTGGCCATTCCTATTGATCACACCGGCTTTTCCCTGGAACAGGTTGAGGCGATGGCCGGCGCCATGGCCAATGGCCCGGTGCTCGCCTTCTGCCGATCCGGCACGCGCAGCTGCAACTTGTGGGCGCTGGCGGCGGCCAAGGCCGGCACAGCGCCGGCCGATATCGTGGCAGCAGCGGGGGAGGGTGGCTATAATGTCGCCGGCCTGATGCCGCTGCTCAAGCAATTGTCTGGCGCCTGATGGATCGCATCGGCCTGCTGGGTTTTTCCGTTATCGGGGTGGCGTTCCTTGTGCTGCTCACCCGGTGGCTGGGCTTTGCCAAGGCGCCGCGCCTCACCAGCCCGCAGCGCGCCGCCGAACTGGCGCAGGCGGCAATTCCGGGCCTGATCATTGTGGAAACGGCCATATCGGTGGACGCAACGGCGGCATTGGTGGCCGGAGCTGATGGCCGCGTGGCCCTTGTGCGCCCCTTTGGTGACCGTTTCGTGGTGCGCGTGCTGAACCACCCGCTCGTCACCCGTGCCGGCGGCATTTTGCGCATCCGCACAGGTGAAGCCATGTTCCCGGAAACCGCGCTCGATCTTGGCCCTGCTGCCAGCATGTGGGCCCCCCGGCTGTGAACTGGAACAATCTGCCCGATCCCGTCGCCATCGCCATTCCGGTGTTCGTCGCCAGCATCATCCTCGAACTGCTGGCGGTGCGCTTTGGCCGGCGCGGCGATTATGATTGGCGCGACACCGGCACCAGCCTTGCCATGGGCCTGGGCAACACCATCACCGGTGCCTTGCTGGCTGGCAGCGTCACTGGCATCGCCGTCTGGCTGTATCAGCACCGCCTGTTCGATATCGCGCCGGCGTGGTGGAGCTTTGCGCTGTGCTTCGTGCTGGATGATCTGGCCTATTACTGGATCCACCGCGCCGGCCACCGTATCCGCTGGGCCTGGGCGGCGCACATCATCCACCATTCGTCCCAGCATTATAACCTCTCCACGGCCTTGCGGCAGACGTGGAGCGGGCTGTTCGGCCTCACCTTCATCATCAAGCTGCCCTTGTTCCTGATCGGCTTTCCGCTGGAACTCGTGGCCTTCTGCGGCGGGCTCAACCTGGTCTATCAATTCTGGATCCACACCGAAGTGGTGGGCCAGATGCCGCGCTGGTTCGAAGCGGTGATGAACACGCCATCGCACCACCGCGTGCACCACGGCACCAACCCGCGCTATCTCGATCGCAACTATGCCGGCGTGTTCATCATCTGGGACAAGCTGTTCGGCACCTTCGAAGCCGAACGCGCCGATGAGCCGGTGCGTTATGGCATCATCAAGAATCTGGCCACCTTCAATCCCTTCTGGGTGGCGATCCACGAATGGGTGGCCATTGCTCGCGATGTCGCCAGCGCCCGCAGCCTGCGCGAGGTGCTGCTGGCCACGTTCGGCCCGCCCGGCGCCCTGAGCGGCGAAAGCGCCGATGTGATCCGCGCCAACTGGGAACGCGAGGCCGCCGCACCGACTGCTGCCCAACCCGCGGAATGACGCCCAGCCGCCGCCAGCTGATCCTTGGTGCCGGCGGGCTTGGCCTTGCCGCGCTGGGGGGCCGCGCCTGGCAGCAGGGGCTGCTGGGCGGGGACAATCCGGCATTGGCCGCCTGGGATGAATGGTCCAGCGGCCGCCAGGCCGGAGCGCTGAAACTGGTGGGCGCCGCCGTGCTCGCCTCCAGCCCGCACAACACCCAGCCGTGGAGCTTCGCCGTCGGCCGCATGGGTGTTGATATCTTTGAAGTGCCGGGCCGCGCGCTCGGCGCCATGGACCCGTTTGGCCGCGAACGCCTCGCCGGGCTGGGCGCCGCCATCCACAACATGGCGCTGGGCTCCACCGGCACCAGCCGCGCCGCCCGCGTGCGCCTGCTGCCCGATCCGCAAAACCCCGCCCATGTCGCCCGCGTGCTGCTGGGGCAGGATAACAGTGGCCCGCCACCTCACCCGCTGCTGCCGTTCATCGGCCGTCGCCACACCCACCGCGGCCCATGGCGCGGCGGGCCGGTGGCCGAAGCCAAGCTGGCCGCCGTGCTGGATTTCCCCGCCTTCGCCAACGTCCGCATCGCTCTGTTCACCGCCGCCAGCCCGCGTGGGCAGCGCTTCGCCGCCCTCACCCGCGAAGCCACCGCCGCCATCGTCGCCGATGCCGAGATGATGGCCGCCAGCCACCACTGGATGCGCCACGCCCATGCCGACGCCACCCGCCTTAAGGATGGCCTCACCATCGCCACCTCCGGCGTGTCGCCCTGGCTGGCCACCGCCGGCGCGTTGCTGCCCGAGCAATCCGCCGCCAGCGAAGGCCAATATTGGCTGGCCAGCACCATAGACGC
>JAIXQY010000221.1 GCA_027485485.1 Sphingomonadales bacterium
TCGGCCACGGGTGTTGGCGGCGCCGGTTGCGCCAGTGCGGCACCCGGCCCGAAACCCACGGCCAGCAAGAAGGGCAGGAACAAGCGCACCACGCCACGTTTAGCCCATGCGGCGCGCGTGGCAACACCAACCCACTGGCCAATCGCCGCTGGCTGGTGCATTGGGCCCGCCATGGAACCGGAAATGCCCCGCATCGTCAAACGCCCGCCGCCGCGCGGTGGCGGCGTGCTGATCGCCGTCGGCCTGGTGGCCGGGGCCGGCATCGGCGCTGCGCTGGGCGAGCCCACGCTTGGGCTGTTGGCCGGGTTCGGCATCGGGGTCGGGCTGGCCATCGTTCTGATGCTTGGGGATCGGCGCTGAACTGCGGGTGAAGCGGTGAGGTCAAGCGCCTCATTGCATCGGCGTGCCGGGCTGATATGGCGGCGCTTGTGATTTGACGCGTGTGGATTGTCGGGGGTTGATGGCATGGCGGGCGGCTTGTTTGCATTGCTGGATGATGTGGCGGCGATTGCCAAGGTGGCCGCTGCCTCGCTGGATGACACGGCCGCCGCTGCTGCCAAGGCGTCGGCCAAGGCCGCCGGCGTGGTGGTGGATGATGCCGCCGTGACGCCCCGTTATGTCGTGGGCTTTGCTGCCGATCGGGAACTGCCGATTGTTGCCAAGATCGCGCGCGGCAGCCTGAAGAACAAGCTGGTGTTCCTGCTGCCCGGCGCGATTGCGCTTTCCTATCTGTTGCCCGTGGCCATCACCCCGCTGCTGATGGCCGGCGGCGCTTTCCTGTGTTTTGAAGGCGCGGAAAAACTGTGGGAAAAGCTCACGCCCCAAGAGGACGCCGCCGACGAGGGCGCCGACATGGACGCCCGCGCCCGCGAAGACATGATGGTGACGGGCGCCGTGCGCACCGATCTGATCCTGTCGGCCGAGATCATGGCCATCGCGTTGGGGACGGTGAACGACAAGCCGATTGCCGAACAAGCCGTGGCGCTGGTGGTGGTGGCGCTGGGCATCACCCTGTTGGTGTATGGCGCGGTTGCCCTGATCGTGAAGGCCGATGATGTGGGCGTGCGGCTGGCGCGGGTGAAGAATGGCGCGGTGGCGGCGCTGGGCCGCGGGCTGGTGAGCGGGATGCCGCCGTTCCTGGCGCTGCTCGGCCTGGTGGGCCTGGCTGCGATGTTGTGGGTGGGCGGCCATATCGTGATCGATGGCCTCAACAGCTTTGGCATCCACGCGCCGCACGAACTGCTGCACGCCGGCATGCACATGGTGGAAGGTGGCGGCGGTGTGGCCACCTGGCTGGTGGAGGCTGGTGGTTCCGGCCTGTTCGGCGTGGTGCTGGGCGGCATCATCGCCACTTTGGTGCATTTTGTGCCGCGCAAGGGCCATTGACGCGCAATTGACCGCGGGCGGCCATCTGGTGCAGTGATCGGGCAACACAGTGGAGCCCGCCTGATGAAGAATGCCATGATCGCCATCCTGCTGTGCGGCGCTGCTGTGGTGTGGTTCCAGTCGCGCGAGGATGATCGCGTGCGCATCAAGGCCGACACCGACTCCAGCTGGAACTTCGATGATCGCGGCGATGACAAGGTCAGCCTGAAGGCCGACGCCCAGACGGGCCAGGTGGAGGTGCAACTGCCCGGCGGCATCGGCGGCAAGGTGCGCCTGCCCGAAGGCCTGAGCGAGGACACCAAGTTCGATCTGGACGGCATTGGCCGCTATCCCGGCGCGCGCCTGCTGAATGTTGACCTGAGCGGCGGCGGCAGCAGCGATGGCCGGCTGGCGCTGGGCTTTTCGGCGCCGGGCAGCGCCGACACGGTGGCGGACTGGTATGAAAAGGCGCTGATCGCCAAGGGCCGCAGCGTGGCCCGCACCGGCAACACCATCACCGGCGCCACCGAAGATGGCGAGCCTATGGTGATCGCGGTGGAAGACGGGCCGGGCGATGTGGCGCGCGGCCGGATCATCATCGGTCTGGGCGACGAGGGCCGCAAAGCGCGCTAAAGCCGCCGCTCCGCAAAAGTGTCGCAGGCGCGCACTTCGCCGGTCTCCAGCCCGCGCCGCAGCCAGCGCATGCGTTGAGCCGAGGTGCCGTGGGTGAAGGATTCCGGTGACACCCGGCCGCCGGCCTGGCGTTGCAGCGTGTCATCGCCAATCGCCTCGGCGGCGCGCAAGCCTTCCTCGATGTCGCCGGGTTCCAGCAGGGCGCTATTGTGGTGCGCCCACACGCCGGCCAGGCAATCGGCCTGCAATTCCTGCCGCACCGAAAGCGCATTGCCCTGCGCTTCGCCCACGCCGCGGCGGGCACGGTTCACTTCGTCTGAAATGCCCAGCACCGTCTGGATATGGTGGCCAACCTCGTGGGCGATCACATAGGCGGCGGCAAAATCACCGGGTGCGCCAAAGCGGCGGGACAGATCATCGAAGAAGCTGGCATCCAGATAAACCTGCCGGTCAGCCGGGCAGTAAAACGGCCCCATGCCGCTGTTGGCCGGGCCACAACCCGATTGCACCCGGCCCTCGAACAGGTTGAGCTTGGGCGCCGGATAAGGCTGCCCCAGTTGCGCCGGGAACAATTCGCCCCAGGTGCGTTCGGTGGTGCCAAGCACGCGGGCAATGAACCGGTCATGCTCGCCGGCCAGCGCTGGCCGGGCCTGCGTTGCCACCTGCGGCTGGCCCACACCGGGGCCGCCGACGCCACCAACACCGGCGCCGCCGATCAGGCTGAGCGGATTGATGCCGAACACCAGCCCCAGGATCACCAGCACGACGATGCTGCCCAGCCCCATGCCACCGCCACCGATCGGCAGGCCAAAACCGCCACCAAAACCATCATTGGCGCCTTCACCGCGCCGATCGATGATGTTGCTGCTTTCGTCTTCGTCGTCGAGGTTCATGGCCGGGCCAATGCCTGTTCGATCAGCAGGGCAATGCGCGTGCCGGCCTTGGCGACAGAATCGCGCACCGCTGGCGTGGCTGCCGCGACATAGGCCGGCGTGATCGCCGCGCGCGGGCTGGCGCGGCGGGCCTCCGTGGGCAAAGGGCAGGCATCGGGCAGGTTCTTCAACTCGGGATAGACGATGGTGCGCGCGATGTCCCAGGTTTCGCGGGCCCAGCCGGCGACGCGCGCATTGGTGGTGGCCGGCCCGGCCGTCCAGGCGCGGGTTTGCGCCGGGGTGATGCGTTGCGGCGTGATGGCCGACGGTTCGGTGAGGGCGCGTTCGGCCAGATCACTGTCCCACACCCGGTGCAGGTTCATCCGATCGGGCGATTTGAAGCCATAGGCGGCGCGCACATCATTGCCGCCGCGATCGGCCTTGTCACCCATGTGCAGCGGCTGGTGCATGTCACCCACCAGATGCACCAGAAAGGCAAAGGCCTGCAGCCGTTCGGCGGCCGGGCGGCGGCGATCGGCCAATATCGCCTGCTGGCGCGGGATCTGCGCCGTCACGCAATCGCCGTTCGGGCATTTGGCGCCAATGTCGAACGGCTCACACACGCTGATATTCTGGTAATGCCAGGTGGCCGAATAAGCGAAGCGGTTGTTGTCCAGCCCGCGCACGCAATCGGGCCACACCGATGCATCCTCGATACTGGCCAGCGCGCATGTTGGCGTGTCCAGCCGCGGTGCGGCGCGCAACAGGGCCCGCACTTCGCCCCGTGTCGTTGGCGACAATTGCGCCCAGGCAATGCGGGCGGTGAGCCGATGGGCATAATCGCCCCAGGCCAGGGCCGGCGCGGGCAGCAGCAACAGCAGGATCAGGATCAGGCGCATGGCCTTTCCATACCGCGCCACGGCAATGCTGGCGAGATGGCTTTGCAGGCATTATGGTCACGCCCCTTGATCGGATGGGCGCGCTGGCCCATTTGCAATTTGCCCCTGCTTGATCGGGGCCAGACGATTTGGGAACAAGATGCGCGATCCATATTCGGTTCTGGGGGTAAACCGGTCGGCCAGCGAAGCCGATATCAAGAAGGCGTTCCGCCGGCTGGCCAAGGAAAATCACCCCGATACAAATGCCGACAATCCGGCCGCGGCCGAGCGCTTCAAGGAAGCCAGCTCCGCCTATGAGATATTGTCGGACACGGTGCGGCGCAGCCAGTTTGATCGCGGCGAGATCGGCCCCGATGGCCAGCCGGCCAATCCCTTTGCCGGCGGTGGTTTTGGCGGCGCGCGCAGCGGCGGCTTTGGCGGCGGTTATGGCACCGCGGGCGGCGGCGCCACCGGGCGCGACAACTTCGATTTCGCCCAGGGCGCCGATGATCTGTTTTCCGAACTCTTCGGCGGCCGCAGCCCGTTTGGCAGCGGGCGCGGTGCCACCCGTGGCGGCTTCCGCACCGAAGTGCGCGGCCCCGATGTGGCCTATCGCCTGACCGTGCCCTTCGTGGATGCCGTGTGCCTGGCCCCGCAGCGCGTGACCTTGCGCAACGGCCAGGTGATCGAGATCAAGCTGCCCGCCGGCCTTGAATCGGGCAAGCAGGTGCGGCTTTCGGGCAAGGGCGAACCCGGCCCCGGCGGCCCCGGCGATGCCATTGTCACCATCGATATCGGCCCCCACCGGGTGATGACGCGCGACGGCGATGATATTCGCATCACCCTGCCGCTGAAGCTCGATGAAGCCGTGCTGGGCGCCAAAGTGCGCATGCCCACACCCGATGGCGATGTCACGCTTTCGGTGCCGCCCGGCACCTCTTCTGGCCGGATGTTCCGCCTGAAGGGCAGGGGCTTCCGCCGGCTTGATGCCACGCGCGGCGATATTCTGGTGAGCGTGCATATCGACATTCCGTCCGATCATGATGCGCTGCGCGCCTTTGCCCAGGACTTTATCGATGGCCGCGACATTCGCGGCGGTTTCGAGGCTTGATCGGCCGGGCGATGCTGGCCCATCGGTTGCGGCGCGTGCTGGCCGATACGCTGGCCGGCACGTTTGAACATGGCTTCACCCACGCCGGCAATCTGGCCTATCTCAGCCTGGTGACGCTGTTTCCCTTCGTCATCCTGCTCGCCTATGTCGCCGGGCAACTGGGGCGCACGGCCGATGGCGTGGCGGCGATCAACGGCTTCATCACCGCGCTGCCGCCCAATGTGGCGCAATTGGTGGCGCCCACCATCCGCGATGTGGTGGCCGCGCCAGCCACCGGCGGCGTCGTCACCTTTGGCCTGATCGTCGCCTTGTGGACATCGTCGGGCGTGCTCGTCACGCTGCGCTTTCTGGTGCAGCAGGCCTATGGCACGCCATCGGCGCTGCCGGCCTGGCGCTGGCGCCTGATTGGCCTGGCCGAGGTGATGGGGCTGGTGCTGATCCTGCTGCTGGCCTTTGCGGCGCAGGTGGTGGTGACCGGGGCCGAGACGTTCGTGTATCAACTCATGCCGATGGCGGCAGACGTGTTCCCGGCGCTTGGCCTGCAGCGCAGCCTGCCGGCGGCGCTGCTGTTCCTGGCGCTGTGGGCGCTGTTTGCGCTGCTGTGCCCGCGTCCGTTCCGCAGCGCTCCGGTGTGGCCGGGGGCGCTGGCCACGGCCACGGCTTGGACGGCCACCACCCTGGCGCTGCCGCGCGCGCTCACCCTGTTCAATGGCTATGCCCTCACCTATGGCGGCCTTGCCGGGGTGATCATCGCTTTGCTCTATTTCTATATCATCGGGCTGGGGCTGGTGGTGGGCGCCCAGCTGAATGCGGCCGTGGCGCGCAGCCGGCTGGAAATTGCCGCAATTGCCCGGTAAGGCGCAGCCCAACAAGGAGACAGACATGGGAATCATGCAGGGCAAGCGTGGCCTGATCATGGGCCTGGCCAACGACAAGAGCCTGGCCTGGGGCATCGCCAAGGCGCTGGCCGAACAGGGCGCCGAACTCGCCTTCAGCTATCAGGGCCCGATGATGGAAAAGCGGGTGCGCCCGCTGGCCGAACAGCTGGGTGTGGCGCGCCTATTCGAATGCGATGTGGCGTCGGTGGACAGCATGGACGCCTGCTTTGCCGCGCTCGCCGCCGATTGGCCGACCATCGATTTCCTGGTGCACGCCATCGGCTTTTCCGACAAGAACGAGCTGCGCGGGCGCTATGTCGATACCAGCCTCGAAAATTTCCTGCTGACCATGAATGTTTCGGTCTACAGCTTCACTGCGGTGGCCCAGCGCGCCGCCGCGATGATGCCGGACGGCGGTTCGCTGCTCACCCTGAGCTATTATGGCGCCGAAAAGGTGATCCCGCATTACAACGTGATGGGTGTGGCCAAGGCCGGGCTGGAGGCCAGCGTGAAGTATCTCGCCATGGATCTGGGCCCGCAGGGCGTGCGCGTGAACGCCATTTCCGCCGGCCCGATCAAGACTCTGGCCGCCAGCGGCATCGGCGATTTCCGTTACATCATGAAATGGAACGAATATAACGCCCCGCTGCGCCGCAATGTCACCATCGAGGATGTGGGCGGCGCCGGGCTCTATCTCCTGTCCGATCTGGCCAGCGGTGTGACCGGCGAGATCCACCATGTCGATGCCGGTTACAACGTGATCGGCATGAAGGCCGAAGACGCGCCGGATATTGGCCTGGCATGAGCCTCAACACATTCGGCCATCTGCTGCGCTTCACCACCTGGGGCGAGTCCCACGGGCCGGCGATTGGCGCGGTGGTGGATGGCTGCCCCCCCGGCCTGGCCCTGGCCGAAGCCGATATCCAGCCGTTTCTCGACAAGCGCCGGCCCGGCCAGAGCAAGTTCACCACGCAGCGGCAGGAACCGGATGAAGTCCGCATATTGTCGGGCGTGTATGAAGGCCGCACCACCGGCACGCCGATCAGCCTGATGATCGAGAATGTTGACCAACGGTCCAAGGACTATAGCGACGTCGCCGCCAAATACCGGCCCGGCCATGCCGATTATGCCTATGATGCCAAATATGGCCATCGCGATCCGCGTGGCGGCGGGCGCTCCTCGGCGCGGGAGACCGCCAGCCGGGTGGCGGCCGGGGCGGTGGCGCGGAAGATCATCCCGGATGTTGCGATCACCGCCTATCTTGTCAACATCGGCGGTATCGCCATTGATCGCAGCCGCTTCGATCTGGCCGAGATTGATCGCAACCCGTTCTGGTGCCCGGATGCCGTCACCGCCTCACTGTGGGAAGCGCATCTGGATGCGGCACGCAAGTCCGGTTCCTCGCTGGGCGCCATTGTCGAATGCGTGGCAACGGGCGTGCCGGCCGGCTGGGGCAGCCCGCTCTATCACAAGCTGGATGCGCAACTGGCCAATGCCGCGATGAGCATCAACGCGGTGAAGGCCGTGGAAATCGGCGACGGATTCGCGGTTGCCGCTTTGCGCGGTGAAGACAATGCGGACCGGATGCGGCCGGGCGCCGATGGCCCGGAGTTCCTCTCCAACCATGCCGGCGGCATTGCGGGCGGCATTTCCACCGGCCAGCCCATCGTGCTGCGCATGGCGCTGAAACCCACCAGCTCGATCCTCACGCCTGTGGAAACCATCACCAAAGATGGCCAGGCTGCCGAGATTGTCACCAAGGGCCGGCATGATCCGTGCGTGGGCATCCGCGCCGCGCCGGTGCTGGAGGCGATGGTGGCGCTGGTGCTGGCCGATGCGATGCTGCTGCACCGGGGCCAGACCGGGCGGTAAAGCGATCCTCCCCAAACAAGTTTGGGGAGGATCTGGTCAGCCCAAATCCTGCCGGGCCTGTTCCCAATTCCGCCCGTCATAGGCGCGGATCAGCGGTTGCACATCGTCCACCCCGTCCAGCGCCCGCCAATTGACGCTATACCCATCCGGATGGGAGCGGGGGACATAGAAGCTCTTGATGCCGCAATGCCGGCAAAACAGGTGGCGCGCGGTGCCGCTGCCCCAGCGATAATCGGTCAGCGCCTCTTGCCCGCGGTCCAGCGTGAAATCCCCGGCCGCCACGATCAGGTGCAGATAGCCTGTCTTGGCGCAGATCGAACAATTGCAATCCAGCAGCTCCGGCGGGGCGGCGAACCGCACCCGGAATTGCACCTGGCCGCAATGGCAGCCGCCGCTGGCTTCACGCATCGTCATGCCCGCAACCAACGCGAAGGCCGGCGCAAAAGCAAGCCCGGCCAAGGGATTACAGTTTGGAAATAAGGGAAAATACGGAGGTGACGTTTCGCCGCTGACTCTGGCACCCAAGGGACAGGGCGTGCAGGCCCGGCCGACAGCGGGCAGCATCGGCGGCGCTGCATCTGTCCGGGGCCAGGGCAGGCTGTCGGGGGGCAGCACGCCGGCCCCGGACGCCCATCCCGTATCAGATCACCCGGGCTGTTTCACCGTTGCCGTCGCGGCATCGCGGGCACCCACTGGGGCGGCCAGCACTTCGGCGATGAAAGCACCCTTGTTCACCACGGATGTGCGCGGATCGCCGGCTTCGCTGCGGATGGCGGGGTTGGTGTTGCCGGCGCCGGCCTTGTCCAGCAATTGCTGTTCCACCTGGCTGCGCGGTGGCGGCTTCACGCCGGGGCCGAACAGCGCTTCCATTGCGGCGGCCTGGGAATCAATGCCCATGGCGCGCGGCGCGCCCGGCTTGGGCGGGGCCAGGGCGAAATCCGGTGGCACCACCAGCGGCGCACCGCGGGCGATGTTCATTTCATCGGGGCCACGGGCGTTCAGCCCGCCGCGCTTGCCCCCGCAACCGGTGAGCGCAACGGCCGCCACGGCCAGGATCAAGATCTCACGCATCCTCAGCTTCCCATCTCGGTTGGCTTGGCGGCAACGGCCCGCACCAGCAACAGCATCACGCCCAGTGTAATCGCAGCATCGGCCAGGTTGAAGACCCAGAAGCTGTATTCACCCCAAAAGAAGTGCAGAAAATCGACAACATAGCCAAAACGCGCCCGATCGATTATGTTGCCCAGCGCCCCGCCCAGCACCAGGCCCAGCGCGGTCACATCCACGGCATGCTTTTCCTTGCGCAGCCACAGCGCCACCGCCACGGCAATCCCGGCCGTGGCAAAGGTGAGCAGCCAGCGGGCGAGATCGCTGTTGGCCTGCAACATCCCCATCGACACGCCGATATTGCCCACGAAGGTGAGGCGGAAAAACGGCCACACATCAATGCCGCCACGCAGGGGCAGGTGGATCACCTCCAGCACCCAATATTTGCTGATCTGATCAAGGATCAGCACGATGGCGGCAAGGGCGAAACCGCGCTTAGCCATGGACCACCGCATCGCAGCGCCCGCACAGCTCGGTTTCGGCGTTCACATCGGGCAGGTGCCGCCAGCAGCGGGCGCACTTGGGCAGGTCGGCCTTGGCCACGCTCAGGCTTTCATGATCGCCCAATGTGATCGCCACATCCGCCACCAGCAGCAGTTCGGCCAGATCCAGCCCGGCCAGCGCCGATATGCGGTCACCGTGCGCCGTGGAGATGGCAACACGGGCTTCGAGGAAGCTGCCCACCGTCTTGGCGCGGCGCAGTTCTTCCAGCTTCAGATAGGCTTCCTCGCGCAACTTGCGGACCAGATTGAACTGGGCATCCAGCGCATCATCCTGCCAGCCGGCCTCAACCTCCGGCCATTCCAGCAGATGCACGCTGGCCGCATCGGGATAGCGCGTGGTCCACACCTCTTCGGCGGTGAACACCAGCACCGGGGCGAGCCAGCGGGTGAGGGCGTGGAACACCATGTCCAGCACCGTGCGCCAGGCCCGGCGGGTGGGGGCGGTGGCCGCGTCGCAATAGAGGCTGTCCTTGCGCACATCCATGGCAAAGGCCGACAGATCATATTGGACGAATTCGTTGATCAGCGTGACATAGCGGTTGAAATCATAGGCGGTCACCGCCGCCTTGAGCTCGCCCGACAGCATGGCCAGCCGGTGCAGCACCCAACGCTCAAGCGCCGGCATTTCGCTCACCGGCAGGCGTTCGTCTTCACTATAACCTTCAAGTGCGCCGAGCAGATAGCGGAAATTGTTGCGCAATTTGCGATACTGGTCGGCCACGCCCTTCAGGATTTCATCGCCGATGCGGTGATCCTCGGTGAAATCGACGCTCAAGGCCCACAGGCGCAGGATGTCCGCGCCGTTGACCTTCATGACGTCGAGCGGATTGATGACATTGCCTTCGGACTTGGACATTTTCCGGCCCGAGGCATCCATGGTGAAACCATGGGTCAGAATGGCGTTATAGGGCGCGCGGCCGCGGGTGGCGCAGCTTTGCAGCAGGCTGGACTGGAACCAGCCGCGATGCTGGTCGCTGCCTTCCAGATACAGGTCCGCCGGCCACGAATATTCCGGCCATTTGCCGGATTCGAGCACATAGGCATGGGTGCAGCCGCTGTCGAACCACACGTCCAGAATGTCGGTGATCTGCTCGTAATTCTCCGCCTTGTCGCCGAGCAGTTCGGCGGCGAACTCAGGCGTCCAAGCATCCACGCCCTGCGCCTTGAAGCGTTCGACGATCTTCTGGTTGATGGCCTTGTCCACCAGATATTCGCCGCTCTTGCGGTCAACGAACAGGGTGATCGGCACGCCCCAGGCGCGCTGGCGGCTGAGCACCCAATCCGGGCGGCCTTCCACCATCGAACCGATGCGGTTGCGGCCCTTGTCCGGCGTGAAGTGGGTGGCGGCGATGGCGGCGACGGCCTTCTGGCGCAGCGTCACCTCGCCCTGATCCATCGGCACGAACCATTGCGGCGTGCAGCGGAAGATCACCTTCTTCTTCGACCGCCAAGAGTGCGGATAGCTGTGCTGGAACGGGGCCGCGCTCAGCAGCGCACCGGCAGCGCGCAGATCATTGCAGATCGGGCCATCAGGGGCGTTGAGATTGGGGTTGATGACGTTCTTGGACTCGCCGCCCAGCCACAGCCAATCGGCGCGATACCGGCCATCGCCTTCCACGGCGAAGACCGGGTTGATGCCATGCGCCTTGCACAGCGCGAAATCATCCTCGCCATGATCGGGCGCCATGTGGACCAGGCCGGTGCCGGCATCGGTGGTGACGAAATCGCCGGGCAGGAAGGGGCGGGGCTTGGCGAAGAAGCCGCCGAGGTGGTGCATCGGGTGGCGGGCGACGGCACCGGCCAATTGCTCTTCAGTGTATACGGGTTCGGCGACGTCCCAGTACACAGTGTCCTTGTCCGCCACTTCGAACAACGGTTCGGCCCGGTTGAGAAATGCAGTAAGCAGTTCTTGGGCGACTAAGAAGCGCGTCCCTGCGGCCGGACTGGGCCTGCTGTTATCTTCCGAAAATGTGACGATGTGATACTCCACCTCCGGCCCATAGGCGATGCCCTGGTTCACCGGGATCGTCCACGGCGTCGTCGTCCAGATGACAGCATGCGCCCCCACCAACTCCGGCGCATTCGGCGCTTCCGTGATCTCGAACGCCACGTCGATCTGCGTGCTGGTGATGTCGTGATATTCCACCTCGGCATCGGCCAGCGCGGTCTTTTCCACCGGCGACCACATCACCGGCTTGGCGCCGCGATAGAGCTGGCCACTCTCGGCGAACTTCAGCAGTTCCGAAACAATCGTGGCTTCCGACGCGAAGTCCATGGTGAGATAGGGTTTTTTCCAGTCGGCATTGATGCCCAGCCGCTGCAGCTGGCCGGCCTGCACATCCACCCAATGCTGGGCATAGGCGCGGCATTCGGCGCGGAATTCCACCGCCGGCACCGCATCCTTGTTCAGCTTCTTGGCGCGATAGGCCTCTTCCACCTTCCATTCGATCGGCAGGCCGTGGCAATCCCAGCCGGGCACATAGGGCACATCCTTGCCCAGCAGCGTCTGGGTGCGCACCACCGCATCCTTCAGGATATGGTTCAGCGCGTGGCCGATGTGCATGTCCCCGTTGGCATAGGGCGGGCCGTCATGGAAAATGAACTTTTCCCGGCCTTTGCGGTTCTCGCGCAGCTGGGCATAAAGATCGGCGGCCTGCCATTTCGCCAGAATCTGCGGTTCGCGCTCCGGCAGGCCGGCTTTCATCGGAAAGTCGGTTTTCGGCAGGAAAACGGTGGGGCGATAATCGGGCGCGCTCATGATGGGCTGGCTTTAGGGGATGCGGGCGGCGCTGTCACGCAGCCAGTGATCCTCCCCAAACTTGTTTGGGGAGGTGGCAGCCGCAGGCTGACGGAGGGGCGTTTGCCGCCAGAGCCCCTCCGCCTCGCATTGCTCGGCACCTCCCCAAACAAGTTTGGGGAGGATCTATTGGCCGCGCAACACCCGCCGCGCGTTGTCCGCATCCAGCGCAATCTGCGCCTTCAGCGCGTCCAGCCCCGGCAGCTTCA
>JAIXQY010000223.1 GCA_027485485.1 Sphingomonadales bacterium
GGCGTCAGTTCGGGATTCACCGGATTGGGCTCTGGTCTCAATTGGGCGCTGGCCTTTGGCGCATCCACCGGGCCTTTGTCGACCCTGTCGGCCGTGAATAGGGCGTGAACAAGGCAAGCAGCCCTGCCGTGGTCGCCCTGCCGTGCTCCCTGTGAGGCGAAAGCGGCAGGACCATAGCACATGCGCAGCCACTGATCGTCAACCCGTCGTTAAACTGGTGTAATGACAGGCCGGCAAAGCCTCGCTATGGAGCCCGGTCACTTCTGCTGCGCCCTTGCCGCCGAAGCGGAATGGGATGAAGGGTCTCTCTGCCTTGAGCCTTGGCACGATCATCGGCGGCCTGCTGCTGTTAACGCTGCTTGCTGACATGCTGGTGCGTCCACGCGGCCGGCGCAGCCTGGCCGGCTGTTGGCTGCACATCTGGATTGTGCTGGCAACTGCTGGACTGGTGCAGGCGCTGTTCGGCAATGCCATGGTTGCAGCTTTGGTGGCCCTGGCGCTGGTCGTTCTGCTGGGGGTCGCGTCCAACGCCAAACGGGCCGTGATGGGCGAAGCCCTGCTGTTTTCCGATCTGTCGATGCTGGCCGCCATCGTGCGCCATCCGCAATTCTATGTGGCCGCAGTACCGCCCTGGCAGCTGGCCGCGCTGCTGCTGGGCACCACAGGCCTTTCGACCTTGCTGGCCTGGCAGTTCGTATCGGCGCTGGCGCCGCATCTGGCCGGCCTAGCGCAGTTGCTGGCGGCGCTGTTGGTCTTGCGGATCAGCCTGGCACTGCCGCCCTGGCGCGATCTTGCCCCCGTGCCCGATGCAACGGCCGATCTGTCGCGCCATGGCCTGCTGGCCAGCCTGCTGCTCTATTGGTGGCGCTGGCGGCGATCGGCCGATCCGGCCCTGAACCAGGCCGCGCTGCTGGCCCCCACCGCCGATTTGGTGGTGGTGGTGCAATGCGAAAGCTTTGCCGATCCGGTGGAATTGTTCGGCGATCCGGCGCTGGCCATGCCGGGTCTGGCCGCCGCACGCCGCCAGGCCTGGGCCCAGGGGCGGCTGATGGTCTCAGGCTTTGGCGCCAACACCATGCGCACCGAATATGGGCTGATCTTCGGGCTGGAAGAAGAGGCGTTGGGCTTTCGCCGCTATGATCCCTATCTCACCGCACTGAGCGACGTGAGCCATGCCCTGCCGGCCCGGCTGGGCCGCGCCGGCTGGCGCAGCCTGTTCCTGCACCCGCACGATATGGGATTTTATCGGCGCGACCAGATCATGCCGGCCGCCGGCTTTGCCGAACTGGTGGGGCCAGAAGCATTCGCGCCGCCAGCGGAAGGCCGCTATGTCAGCGATGACGCCATTGCAGATGTGATCATGGCCCGCGCCCGTGCTGCCACCGAACCCAGCTTCATGATGGCCGTCACCATCGAAAACCACGGCCCCTGGCCAAATGACAAGGCCGCCGGCCATAGCCGGCAATCCAGCGCTTATCTGAAACTGGTGGCGCGCGGCGATGCGATGTTGACCCGGTTGATGGCTGAACTGGCGGCTTTGCGGCGGCCGGCTGTGCTGTTGTTCTATGGCGATCACCGGCCATCCATCCCGGGCGCGGCGGAACCAGGCGGGGATCGCCACACCCCCTATGTGCTGCTGCGCCTTGATGCCAACGGCCAGCCCATCGCCGGCAATGCCGAGCCCGAGGATCTGACTCCGGCACAGTTGCACCATCTGCTGGCCGCGGCGATCACGGCCTGAGCCGACGCAGGATGGCTGCCCTGATCGGGCCCGGCAACAGCCGATCGAGCAGGCGCAAGGCCGCAAAGCGGCGGGGGATGATGGCGTGGCCCTTGCCGGCAGCAAATGCCACCAATATGCGCCGGGCGGCCACATCCAGCGGCAGCAGCAACAGGCGCGGCACCGGCCGGCCACCGCCGGCCCAATCGATGAAGCCCGGCGACACAAGCGTGACGCCCACCCCCAGCGGCGCGACTGCCAAGCGCAACGCCTGAGCAAAACGCGTCAGGCCAGCCTTGCTGGCGGCATAGGCCGGCGCGTTGGGCAGGGAGTGAAAGGCAGCGGCCGATCCAACCAGCAGGATACGGCCCTGCCCACGCGCCGCCATGTGATCGGCCAGCGCCGCCGCCAGCGCCGCCGGCGCAGCCAGATTGATCATTGCCAGCCGAGCCACCTGTTCAGGCGGTTCCACCACCGCCCCGGCTGGCACGGCATCCCCCTGCCCCGCGACCAGCAGGGCATCACCGATCGGCAGGATTGCATCATCGGCCGCCAGCGCGACCAGCATGGCCGTGGTATCGGCCAGATCGATCTGGCGGACCGTGACCGTGCTGCCGGCGGCGCGGCAGTCAGCTGCCACCGCCGCCAGCCGTGCTGCATCACGGCCCCACAACAGCAAGGCGCGGCCCGGCGCGGCCAACTGCCGCGCCAGGGCACCGCCAAGAGCGCCCGATGCCCCGGTGATCAAGGTGGCGCGAAGGAGCAGCGGCGGTGCCGGCGTTGAGCCCATGGGGACAGACGGCCGCGGTTCATCCGGGTGCGTGTTCATTGGCCCCTCATAGGCCAGTTGCGGCCATTGGATAAGCATCATCGAAACAGGAAATGCTGTGCTGCAACATTCACGGTTCCGTCACGATTTATCAAAATCGTCCAAATACTTGGACATAGTGTGTGCGACCATGGTGCTACGCCGCATGGCCCTTGACAGTGAAGCCCGCGCCATGTTTTGGGCAAAGCTGATGGTTGCCCCCCCGTCTCGACTCCGGCTGTTTGAGAACCGTTGGCTGGAAAAGCTGACGATGATCTCGGCGCCTGCCTTCATTGCCTTTTGGGCGGTGGGATTGCCGCTTATTGCCTTTGTGGCGTGGGGCACAGCCGATGTTGCA
>JAIXQY010000231.1 GCA_027485485.1 Sphingomonadales bacterium
GGCGCGGCCGATGTGCAGAGCAGCAGGGTGCAAAGGGCGGCAGCGGCGCGGGCGTTCATGGCCACAACGTGAAACAGGCGGCTGCACTTGGCAACCGCCTGTCACGATTTTGCTGCAGGCTCGGCCTCAAACGTCGAGGAAGCTGCGCATCTTGCGGCTGCGTGATGGGTGCTTCAGCTTGCGCAGCGCCTTGGCCTCGATCTGGCGGATGCGCTCACGGGTGACGCTGAATTGCTGGCCCACTTCTTCCAGCGTGTGATCGGTGTTCATGCCGATGCCGAAGCGCATGCGCAGCACGCGCTCCTCACGCGGGGTGAGGGAGGCGAGCACGCGGGTAACGGTTTCCTTGAGGTTCGCATGAATTGCGGCATCCACCGGGATCACGGCATTCTTGTCCTCGATGAAATCGCCCAGGTGGCTGTCTTCCTCGTCGCCGATCGGCGTTTCCAGGCTGATCGGCTCCTTGGCGATCTTCATCACCTTGCGCACCTTTTCCAGCGGCATCGAAAGCCGCTCGGCCAGCTCCTCCGGAGTCGGCTCGCGGCCGATTTCGTGCAAAATCTGCCGGCTGGTGCGCACCAGCTTGTTGATCGTTTCGATCATGTGCACCGGAATGCGGATGGTGCGGGCCTGATCGGCGATGGAGCGGGTGATGGCCTGGCGGATCCACCATGTGGCATAGGTGGAGAATTTATAGCCGCGGCGATACTCGAATTTGTCCACCGCCTTCATCAGGCCGATATTGCCTTCCTGAATGAGATCAAGGAATTGCAGACCGCGGTTGGTGTATTTCTTGGCGATGGAGATGACGAGGCGCAAATTGGCCTCCACCATTTCCTTCTTGGCGATGCGGGCTTCGCGTTCGCCCTTCTGCACCATGTTGACGATGCGGCGGAACTCGCCCAAATCAACGCCGGTGGTTTCGGCAATGCCGGCCAACTCGCTGCGGTTCTTGTCAACGGCAGCCATCTCGGCGCTGGCAAAGGCCGCCCAGCGCTTGTCGATCGCGGCGACGCGGCCCATCCAGGCTTCGTCCAGCTCGTTGCCAACATATTCATCCAGGAACGACTTGCGGTTGATCTTGTGCTTGTCCGCCAGGCGCAACATGTTGCCGCCCAGCGCCATCAGCCGCTTGTTCTGGGTGTAGAGCGCTTCGACCAGCAGTTCGATCTTGTTGTTGTTAAAATGGATCGATTGCACGCCGCGCGTCAGCTCCTCGCGCAGCTTCTGATATTTCTTCTCTTCCGATGCGGCAAAGGCCGAACCGCCGTGGATGGACGACAGGCGCGCATCCTGCAGCTTCTGGAACTTCTTGTAGGTGCCGGTGATCTCGGCGAATTTTTCCAGCGCAGCGGGTTTGAGCTGCTCTTCCATCTGGCCAAGAGACAGGCCACCTTCATCATCTTCCTCGGCTTCGGCCCGCTGCGGCGCGCGGCGTTCGGTGAACTCGTCCTCCTCATCCGGCGCGGCGGTTTCGGCTTCGGGTTCCTCATCTTCCTTGAACTGCACGGTGGGCAGGTCGCTGCCTTCGGCCACTTCCTCGCCATCTTCGCCGGGCACCTTGGCCAGCATGGCTTCAAGATCGAGGATCTCGCGCAGCTGCATGCGACCTTCGTTGAGCGCGTTTGACCATTCGATGATGGCGCCAAAGGTCATCGGGCTTTCACACAGGCCGGCGATCATGGTGTTGCGGCCGGCTTCGATGCGTTTGGCGATGGCGATTTCGCCTTCGCGGCTCAGCAGTTCCACCGCACCCATTTCGCGCAGATACATGCGCACCGGATCATCGGTGCGGTCGAGCGGCGCCTTGACCGCAGCAACCGGTGCGGGGGCCAGATCGCCGTCCACCGGTTCGGCTTCGGGCTCTTCCTCTTCCGGCGCGTCGGGTTCATCGGCGGTGTCTTCGTTCTCGACGATGTTGATGCCCATCTCGTTGATCGCGGACATCACGTCCTCGATCTGCTCGCTGGTCATCTGGTCTTGCGGCAGGGCTTCGTTGATCTCGTCATAGGTGATGTAGCCGCGCTTCTTGGCGCGGGCGATCAGCTTCTTGAGCGAAGCTTCGTTCAAATCGATGAGTGGGGCGTCGCCTTCGCCTTTGGCGTCGGTGGCTTCATTGGCGCCTGCTTTGGCCATGCGGTCCACTATCCTCAGGTTGCGGGGGCCGATGGGCCCCACGTTAACGTCAATCGCCCCGCCCGCCCGATCCATCCGGGCGGTGCAGGGCAAGCTGCGCGCATATTATACCGCGCCTTACCCTTCCCGGCGTGATTCCGCCAGCCTCATCATTGCGGCATCGATCATCTCGATGTCGCGGCGCAGCGTTTGCTGCGCCTCATAATCCTCTTCGGCCAGGCTGGACTGGAACCGCTGGGTGGCTTCACCCAAGGCCCGCACCAGCCCCTGGCGCACAATTGTCTGTTGCACCGTCACGGCAAAATCCGCTGCTGCCGCATGAGCGTCGGCCACGTCTTTCACGAAACTGAAGCCCAGCGCGGCCGTTGCCATCAACTGCCGGGCCAGATCGGCCGCGCCAACCTCTGCCAGATGGGTCCACAGGCCGGGCTTTTCAAGGGACGGATCGCGCGCTGTGGCGGCGAGCACGGCAGCCAGCACGGCGCGCTGCGCCTCGTCGTCCGGCTGCAAGGCGGCCAGCGTGTCGCCGTGCACATCGGCCAGTTGCGGCCGTTGCAACAGGCCGGCGATCAGCGCGGTCACCAGCGGATCGAGCCGACGGCTGGCAATGGCCTTGTTGCCGGGCGAAGCACCGGGAATCGGGGCCTGCCAGCGTTCGCCGGCTTTGCGCGGTGTCCAGGCGGCTCGCTGCGGCCGGGCCATGAAGGCGGCTTCGAACCGTTGGGAAAACTCCGCCTGATACAGGCTGCGCACATCGGGATCGCCGATGCTGGCAGCGGCCTCGCGCAGCCGCATGCGGGCCTGGGCGCGGCGTTCCGGTGTGGCGGTTTCCAGCCCGGCGGTTTCGGTGGCCCAGATATGATCGATCAGCGGCACCGCAGCCGCCAGCACCGCCTCGAACGCCGCCGCGCCGCCGTTGCGGCAGATATCGTCCGGGTCCTGGCCGGGGGGCAAGGTGGCGATGCTGAGCGACTTGCCGGGCTTGAGCAACGGCAGCGCGCGCATCGCCGCCCGCACGGCCGCACGTCCACCAGCGGCATCGCCATCGAAACACAGAGTCGGCACGTCCACCAGCCGCCAGGCCAACGCCAGTTGCTGTTCGGTCATGGCGGTGCCGAGCGGCGCCACGGCCTCGGGGATGCCAGCCTGGGCGAGGCCGATCACATCCATATAGCCTTCCACCACAATCAGGCGCCCGGATTTGCGCGCCGGCGGCCCGGCCTGATCGATGTTGTAAAGCAGCCGGCCCTTGTCAAACAGTGGACCATCGGCGGAGTTGAGATATTTGGGCTGCACATCGCCCAGCGCGCGGCCGCCAAAGCCCACCACCCGCCCGCGTGCATCGCGGATCGGGAACATCAGCCGACCGCGGAAACGGTCGAACATCTCGCCGGCATCGGATTTGCCGATCAACCCGGCCTCAAGCAGAGTCTCGGCGGTCGCGTCTTTCAGGTGGCTGCGCAGGGCGGTGCGGCTGTCCAGCGAATAGCCCAGGGCAAAGCCCTTCACCGTGCCCGGCAGCAGCCCGCGCTGATCCAGATAGGCGCGCGCCGGGCCGCCCTTGTCCCCGGCCAATTGCGCCTGAAACCAGCTTGCGGCGCGGGCGGTCAAGTCCACCAGACTGTCGGCCACCTCGGCCCGGGCGCGGGCTTCGGGGGAGGGGGCGGGCACTTCCATGCCGGCTTCGGCGGCCAGTTGCTTCACCGCCTCCATGAACGGCAGGCCCATGTTGTCGGTCATGAAGCGGATCACATCGCCATGGGCGCCGCAGCCAAAGCAATGGTAAAAGCCCTTGTCATCATTGACATAGAAGCTTGGGGTTTTCTCGTTGTGGAACGGGCAGCAGCCGCGCATTTCCCGCCCGGCGCGCGTCAGCTTCACGCGCCGGCCCACCACCGGCGAGATCGGCACACGCGCGCGCAACTCGTCCAGAAAGGCGGGGGAGAGGGTCATGGGTGCAAGATTACCCCAACGCCGCCTTCACCAGCCCGTTGGCCTTGCTCATGTCGATCTGGCCGGCGAAGCGCTCCTTCACCGCTGCCATCACCCGGCCCATGTCTTTCACCGATGTGGCACCCAGTTCGGCCACCACCGCCTTGATCGCGGCCAGGGCCTCTGCTTCGTCCATCTGCTTGGGCAGGAAGCTTTCGATCACCGCCAGCTCGGCGCGTTCGGCGTCGGCCAGTTCGGCGCGGCCGCCCTTGTCATACATCTCGATCGATTCCCGCCGCTGCTTGGCCATTTTCATCAGCACGTCCACCACAACGCCGTCGTCATCGGCCAGCGCGGCGCCGGTGCGCAGTTCGATATCCTTGTTTTTCAAGGCCGCGCTGATCAGGCGCAGGGCGCCGGTGCGGGCGGGGTCACGGGCCTTCATGGCCTCAACAGTGGCGGTTTTGATGGCGTCGCGCAGCATGGCAGCCTCTTGTTTGAAAAAGCGGATTGATGTTTGCCCGTCGATAGCGTCTTGGAGCACGAAAGAACAGATTGACGCGGCGGCTGTGCACCCCTA
>JAIXQY010000028.1 GCA_027485485.1 Sphingomonadales bacterium
AGGGTGGCATTGAGGTTGCGGTTGGGCGCCGTGGCACTGAACACCGTGGCATAGGCCGTGTCCCACCGGCTGTTGCTGCTCACCATGGCGCGCTGGAACTGGGCCAGGGCCTGGCCGATCCGCGCCTCGGTCACGAGAGTGCTGCCAAAGGCGAAATTGAACAGCTCCTGATAATAGACGATGCCCTGCAGCCGGGCGATCAGCGCATTGATCCCGCCGGCGGACGCGTCCCAGCCCATTTCCACCGGATTGATGATCGGCTGGCTGGCCTGCGCCTCCACGCTGGCGGCGCGGCGATCCCAGAACATCGTGCCCGGCCGCCAGTAGCGGATATTGGCCAGCCGCATGGCATGGGCCGACGTGAACGCCGCACCCGAATGGCCAGTCGAAAAGCGGTTGGGATCGTCAAAGCCATTGGCCTGGCGGTGGCAGGAGGCGCAGGAGATTGTGCTGCTCAGGCTCAACTGCCGGTCATAGAACAGCACCCGGCCCAACATGGCGATGCGGTTGTTCAGCGGATTGCCGCCGGGCGTGTTGTCCAATTGCGCAACACTGTCATCATAATAGGCCGGCAGCCCGGTGGGCGCATATTCAACCAGATTGGCAAAATCCAGCGCCAGCACGGCGGTCACACTGGCCGGTGTGGTCACGGTGGGTGTGGGGGTTGGCGCAGGGGCCGGGGTGGGAGCCGGCGCAGCCACGGCGGTGGCGGTCGCACTGGTCGCGGTGCCGTTTGAACCGCCACAGCCGGCCAGCATCACGGCCATGGCCAGTGCACTTGCGGTACCCAGATTGCGCATCCTGTCTCTCCCTTGGAAGGCATACGGAATGCGATTTGCAATCCCCCGCCACCTGCCGTTTGCACGAGGCTTCAGCCGCGCTGGAATGACGCTAGGCTGTCAATTGAAGGAGCCACGCCATGCCCACCGCCGCCGAACATCTCGCCCGCTGGCACGATCATGTGAAACACCCGGATCATCAGCGCCTTTGGGAGATGCTGCACCCGGATGCGGTGTTCGAAAGCCCGGTGGTGCACACGCCGCAGATGGGCCGCGAGATCGTGTTCAAATATCTCGCCAGTGCCGACAAGGTGCTGGGCGGCGATGGCTTCACCTATTCCGGCGAATGGCTGGGGCACAACAGCGCGATCCTGGAATTTCACAATGTGATCAACGGCATCAAGGTGAACGGGATCGACATGATCACCTGGAACGATGCCGGCCAGATCACCCATTTCAAGGTGATGGTGCGGCCCTTGAAAGCCATCCAGATGGTGCACCAGATGATGGGCGAGATGCTGCAGAAGGTCGCCAGCCAGCCGGCCTGACGCACCACCCCGCGACGACTTGCCGGCAGGGCAGGTCGCGACCTTTTCGCTATTCGGACCTCATGCGCCGTTCCCTTCTTCTCCTGCTGCCGATCGTCGCCTGCGCGCCTGAGCCAGGCCCCGAACAGATCGCCGCCCGGCGCGCCGAGGCCCTGATGCGCGGCGCCGGCCATGCGGATGCGATATTGCTGGCACCGATGACCGGGCTGGATGGCAGCGGTCAGCCGGGCGTGTGCGGGCTGATCGAAACCCGCGCCGGCCCGGTGCGGGTGGTGGTGGCGTTGGCCAGCGGGCTGGTGCGCACCGGTGTGCCAGCCACCCAGGGCGGCAACCGCGCCGATCTGGGCGAAAGCCGCTATTGCAGCGAGGATGCGCTCAAACGCTGGGATCAGGTGAAGCGCGGCGATCCCATCGGCCTGCTCGCGCGCATCGGCGATTAAGCGACAAACCCGGACAGCCGCTGCAACAGCCAGAACCCGGCCATGGCGCCCGCCGCGTGCAGTGCCACCGTCTGCACCGGGCCGTGCCAGCCAATGCGGCGCGCCGCCGCCATCACCACCAGCACGGCAGCCACAAACAGCAATTGCCCGGCCTCGACCCCCAGATTGAAGCCGAGCAGCGCGATCAACCGGTCATCGCTGGCCACGCCCATTTCCCCCAGCGCCGAGGCAAAGCCCAGCCCGTGCAGCAGGCCAAAGCCGGTGGTGATCAGCGCTTGCCGCTGCCAGCCAGCGTTGCGTTCCGGCAGCAGCGCCTCGCGCGCCATGAACAGGATGGACAGCGCAATGGCCGCCTCCACCGGCGGCATTGGCAGGTGCACCCAGTCAAACACGCCGCCGGCCAGGCTGATGCTGTGGCCCAGCGTGAACAGCGTCACCAGCAACAGCAGGCGCTGCCCTCGCGCCAACAGGCACAGGCACAGCACGAAGGCCAGATGATCCCAGCCGGTGAGGATATGCACCAGCCCTTCGCCCAGATAATCCCCCAGCACCGCCAGCCCGCCGCGCGGGCCGGCCAGGCTGACGCCCAGCGGCAGGGTGATGCCATCATCAGCGGGCAACAGGCTGATATGGGCGCCGCCCTGCGGCCGGAAACTGGCGCCATCCAGTGGCCATTCCAGCCGGATCACTGCGGCGGCCGGCAGCGCCGCGGCACAGGCAAAGCGCAGCGAGAATCGCGTGCGGCCGGCCATGCTCTGCCTGGTCTCCTCCGTGGGCGTGCAGCCGGCGGGCAGGATGACGGCAGCGCCGGTTTCGGCATCAGACGGCAGATCGCCGATCAGTTCGTGGCTGTTTGGTCCTTCTTGGCCGGGCAACAGGCTGAAGTGGCCGACATGAATGGCATCGGCCCGCACCGGCCCGGCCAGCAGTGCGGCCAGCAGCCAGATCAGCCCGGCGAGCCTAGGGCGCATAGATGATCCGATACTGCCCGCGCACGCGGGCGACTTCGCGCGCCACCGGCTCGGCGGCAGCCTCGGCCTGCCAATCCATCTTCACCTGTTCGCGCGCCGCCAGATAGGGCAAGGGCTGGGCCGGGGTGCGGGCGCTCACCCGGATGAAATGCACGCCGCGCGGGCCCACCAGTGGCCCCTGCCATTGCCCGATGGGCGCGGCGCGCGCACCGTCGAGCACGCCCGAACCGAGCATGCCGCGCAGCATGGATAAGCCGAAGTTGCTGAACTGGCGGCCCATCCAGAAATCATCCCCGGCCACCGCCGCGCCCGCATGCAGCCGCGCCAGCACGGCGGCCGGATCGGCGGGCGGCGCGCTGAAATAGACATGCTCCAGGCTGATCTGCGGTTCGCGCACATAGATGCTGCGGTGCGCGGCATAATGATCGATCAGATCGGCCTCGTCGGGTTCGGGCGGCACGCCGCCGGCGATCAGCCGCATGCGCTCCACCAGCCGTTCGCGCACCGTGCCATCGGCCAGGTGCAGGCCGCGCGCCATGCCCTCGCGGAACAATATCTCTTCGGCCACCCAATCATCGATCAGGCGGCGCTGCTCGCTCTGATCGGGATCGTGGCCGGTCAACTGGCGGTGATCGGCGGCCAAGGCGGCGCGTATAGCCGGCGTGATGCGGATGTCATTGTCACGCGGCTGCAGCAGCCACCAGCCAAGGAAGATCGCCGCGCCCAGCGCCAGAAAGACGGTGATCGGATCGCGCAGCCAGCCAGACAGGCCGGAGGGCAGGCGGGGGGAGCCAACAGGTTCAGCAGGCATGATCGCCGATCAGCGCCGTTCCTTGGGTTCCGGCGGCGCGCGGGTGAGATCGGCCACCGGCTTTTCGGGCTTCTGCGCCTTGATCACCTTGGGATCATCGGCGCCATGCTCGGTTGTGAGATCAGCCAGATAGCCGACCTGCCTGATGCCCTTCTTGCGCATGGCAACGCCGGTCAGGCACGCGTGCATGATATAATTTGCATTGAGCGGCGTGCGATAGCTGTTGTCCAGCCGGGGGGCGACCTCAACGATTTCAAAGCCGATGATCTCGTTCTCGGCACACAGCCGCCGCACGATAGGCAGCGCCTCGCGCATGGTCAGCCCGCCGGGCACCGGGGTGCCGGTGCCGCCGATATAGGCCGGATCCAGCACATCGACATCAAAGCTGATATACAGCTTCTTGCCGCCTTCGCGGGCCTCTTTCAGCGCGCGTTCCATCACCGCGGGCCAGCCGGATTTCTCCACCTCCGGCATGGCGTGATAGCGCACACCATTGGCGCGCATCCATTCAAAGCCCTCCGGCCCTGGCCACGCCCCGCGCAGGCCGACCTGGATATAATTCTTGCCCAGCACATGGCCTTCCTTCACGGCGCGATACACCGGCGCGCCGTGGGTGATGAAATGCTCTCCGCCCTTGCCGGCATCATAATGGCTGTCGAAGTGGACCACGCCGAAACTGCCCTTGCCATGCACATCGGCCAGGCCGGCAATATCGCTATATTCCAGGCTGTGATCGCCGCCCACGATGAAGGGAATGGCGCCGGTGCGGGCGATTTCCGCCACCATCTCACGGACATGGCCCATGGTGCGTTCGGTCGACATATTGTCCACCGCAATATCGCCATAATCGACGATGTTCAGTTCGGCCGATGGGTTGACCATGGTGTACATGTCGATCCCGCCCATGCCGCTGGTCATCCGCATATAGGCCGGGCCATCCTTGGCGCCGCGAAAGCCCGATCCCATGTCCAGCGGGGCGCCGACAATGGCAACATCCACCTTGCCGGCCTTCAGATCCTCCGGCGTCAACGCGATGGGCGCGCCGGCAAAGGTCTTGATGCCGGCGTTCCAGTTGCTGACATAGCGGTTGATCTGGATCGGCCCCGGTTCCCGCGCCGGGTTCCAGGCTTGCGGCCGCCGGGTTTTCCATTCGTTGAAATCAGCGTCGCTGGTGTCGAGCGGGATGGCCGCCATGTCCTTGCCGGGCTGGTATTTCTTGGCGGCCAGCACATCCATCATGCCATCGATATAGGCTTCGATCTGCGCCGGGCTCTTGTTTTCAAAGCGTTTCCACAGCAGTTCCGGGCGCGAGGCAAAGCCCTGGCCATCGTCTGACAACAGGAATTCGCGCTTGGCCTTGGGCAGGCTGGCGGTCTTTTCGGCCAGCCAGGCCGGCATTTCCACCTTGTCGCCCTCGGCCGCAATCACCGCAGCGGTGCCGGCCCCCAGCAACAACCCGGCGATCAGGGAAAGGGCGGTGGTTGAACGCATGCTCATCGGTGGCTTGTCCCCAGTGATGTGACGGGACGGGCGCAACCTTGCCCCAGCGCCCCCCAGCCCACATATTTGACCACTTCAACCGCCGCAGGGCAATTGCTTATTGCCCGCCATAATTGGGTGGGCGCTTTTCCATGAAGGCGGCCAGCCCTTCCTTGAAATCATCGCTGGCCGCGCACATCAGCTGGTTGCGATTTTCCAGCGCGATCGCGGCCTCCAGGCTGGGCGCATCGATGGCAAAGCCCAGGCCCTCCTTCGTCATCCTGAGGCCGATGGGCGAGGTGGCGAGCAGCTCGGCCACCAGCGCCTCGCCGGCAGCCTCCAGCTCGGCATCGGGCACCACCTGGCTGACGAGCCCGGTGGCCAGCGCGCGCTGGGCGTGGATGAAACGGCCGGTCATCATCAATTCGGCTGCCAAGCTGGCACCGACCAGGCGGGGCAGGAAATAGCTGGTGCCCATGTCGCAGCTGGAAAGCCCCAGCTTGATGAAGGCGGCATTCATGCGCGCGCTGTCAGCCGCGATGCGGATATCGCTGGCCAGCGCAAAGGCAAAGCCGCCGCCGCAGGCCGCGCCATGGATCAGGCTGATGATCGGTTGCGGGCAGCGGCGCATCTTCACATAGACATCGGCCAACCAGCCCTGAAAGCCGAAGCCGCCGGCGAAGGGCGCCTCGCCGGTGCCGCCCCCCGAACCTTCAGACTGGGCCTTGATATCGAGCCCGGCACAAAAGGCGCGGCCGGCCCCGCGCATCACCACAATGCGGGTATGGCGGGCATGGGGCAGGCGGCCAAAATAGTCCGAAAGATCGGCAACCATCTGGTTGTTGATGCTGTTCAGCGCATCCGGCCGGTTGAGCGTGAGCCAATCGACCGGGCCGCGCTGTTCGATGGTGATGGTTTCGTACGTCATGGGCACCTCAGCGGTTGGACTGGCCGTCGTCGATCTTGACCACGGTGCCGGTGACGGCTTCGGCCGCCGGGGAGGCAAGGAACAGCAGGGTGGAATCCATCATCGCCGGATCGCCCAGCCGCTTGCGGCGGAAATGCTGGGTGATGTCGCCCATGCGGCTCATCATCCCGTCCATCATCTCGCTGGCAAAGGCACCCGGCGCGATGGCGTTGACGTTGATCGGAAAGCGCGCCCATTCCACCGCCAACACCTCGGTCATCCGCACCACGGCGGCCTTGGTCATGCTGTAGAGCGCCGCGCCGTGCCCGTTATACTCAAACGCCGCCATCGATGCGATGTTGATGATACGCAGCGGCCGACCATCGGCAATGCGGCGGGCCGCCAGGCTGGTGGACAGCAACCACGGCGCGTTGACGTTCACCGCCATCACCCGATTGTAAAGTTCCGGGCTGACCTTGTGGGCGCGGGCGGCATCGGGAATGCCGGCATTGTTGATCAGGATGGAAACCGGGCCCAGCACCGCCTCCACCTGTTCGGCCAGCGCCAGGCATTGGCCTTGATCGGCAACATCAATGGCAAAGGCGTGGGCAGTGCCACCGGCGGCCGTGATGTCGGCCACCAATGCCTCCAATTTGTCCACGCGCCGCGCACAAACGGCCACCGTGGCGCCCGCTGCCGCCAGAACGCGGGCAAAGCGCGCGCCCAGCCCGGAGGATGCCCCGGTGATGATGGCGATCTGGCCGGAAAGATCATGGCTGGCGTTGGGCAAGGGATAGGTCATCAGGCGGTCCTCCGCCCCCCTTGTCGCCGCGCGGGGCGGTTACCGCCATTGCCAGTTTGGGCAGGGCCGGCCATGCCGCAGGCAGCGCCGATCACCGGAAACCGAAGGGATCACGCCCAGACCGGCCAATACGCCGGCGGCCAAGGCGGAAGGAAAGCCACGCAACCAGTCACAGGTGCAAGATGTTCATCACACTGACCAAACTGCGGGTTTGGCCACCGCCACACGCACCTGCACATGCCGCCTGTATACAGGCAATTGTTCACAATATTGTAAACGACAACTGTGGAGATTGCCACAAAGGCAAAACCCGCGGTTCAGGCTGCCTGGCTGTTGGCGATGGCGGCGCGCTCGTCTTTCAGGGCTTCGGCAATCAGGAAGGCCATCTCCAGGCTCTGGCTGGCGTTCAGGCGCGGGTCGCACTGGGTCTGGTAGCGGCTGGCCAGGCCCTCATCGGAAATGGCGATGGCGCCGCCGGTGCATTCGGTCACATCCTGCCCGGTCATTTCCAGGTGGATGCCGCCAGCGTGGGTGCCCTCGGCGCGGTGGATGGCGAAAAAGCCCTTCACTTCCGAAAGGATACGGTCAAACGGCCGGGTCTTCAGGCCGCCAGCGGCCTTGATCGTGTTGCCGTGCATCGGGTCACAGCTCCACAGCACATGGCGGCCCTCGCGCTGCACGGCGCGGATCAGGCGGGGCAGGTGCTGCTCCACCTTGTCATGGCCAAAGCGGGCAATCAGGGTGAGGCGGCCTGGCAGGTTGCCGGGGTTGAGCACATCGATCAGGCGCAGCAGATCATCCGGTTCAAGGCTGGGTCCGCATTTCAGGCCGAGCGGATTGCCGACACCGCGCAAAAATTCGACATGCGCCGAACCGGCAAAGCGGGTGCGATCGCCGATCCATAGCATATGGGCCGACGTGTCATACCAATCGTCGGTGAGGCTGTCCTGCCGGGTCATTGCCTCTTCATAACCGAGCAGCAGCGCTTCATGGCTGGTGAAGAAGCTCGTGCCCTTCAGTTGCGGCACGGTCTCGGGTGACAGGCCAATGGCGGCCATGAAATCCAGCGCTTCGCCAATCCGGTCAGCCAGCTGGGCATATTGATCGGCCCACGGGCTGCGCGCGGCAAAATCCAGGTTCCAGCGGTGCACCTGGTGCAGATTGGCATAGCCGCCGCTGGCAAAGGCGCGCAGCAGGTTGAGGGTTGCAGCCGATTGCAGATAGCCGCGGATCATGCGCTGCGGATCGGGCGTGCGCGCCTTTTCGCTGAACTCGATATCGTTGACATTGTCGCCGCGATAGCTGGGCAGTGAGACCCCGCCGATCTCTTCGAAATCCCCCGAACGCGGCTTGGCGAACTGGCCGGCCATGCGGCCCACCTTCACCACCGGCATCTTGCTGGCGAAGGTGAGGGTCACCGCCATCTGCAACAGCACGCGAAAGGTGTCGCGGATGGTGTTGGGGTGAAATTCGGCAAAGCTTTCGGCGCAATCGCCGCCTTGCAACAGGAAGGCGTTGCCCGCGGCCACATCGGCCAGCCGCGCGGTGAGATCCCGGGCTTCGCCGGCAAAGACCAGCGGCGGGTATGAACGCAGCTCGGCCTCGACGGCGGCCAGGGCGGCGGCGTCCGGATAAGTGGGCAATTGCCGGGCTTCGTGCGAGCGCCAGCTGTTCGGGGTCCAGTTCTTGGTCATGACCGGGGTGCTTTGCGGCATTTCGGAGGAGGGTGCAAGGTTTGGAGAACACGGCCGGCGGCTGAGCCGCCGAGTCCGTTTTGAGTAGTGAAAGTGCAGGGGAAGGGCGTGGCAAAGCCACGCCGTCGAAGCTGTTCGTCTGGCGAAAGGGCCAGACGCCAGCCCGGCCGGCTTCGCGCGAGTCCGCGCGCGGCACGCGCGCTGGCCGCGCTTCAGCGCATCAACACCAATTCCTCGCTCATTGTCGGATGAAGCGCCATCGTCTCGTCAAACTGTGCCTTGGTCAGGCCGGCCTTCACGGCGATGGCCACGGCCTGCAAGATCTCAGGCGCATCCGGGCCGATCATGTGGGCGCCGACCACCTTATCGGTGCTGGCATCCACCACCAGCTTGTAGAGCGCGCGCTCGTTGCGGCCGGCCAGCACATTCTTCATCGGGCGGAAATCGGCGGTGAACACCCGCACCTGGCCATAGGCGTTGCGGGCCTGCGCTTCGGTCAGGCCCACGCTGCCCAGCGGCGGGTTGGAAAACACTGCCGACGGGATGGCGTTGTAATCCACGCGCCACTGCTTGTTGCCGAACTGGCGATCGGCAAAGCTGTGGCCCTCGCGGATGGCCACCGGGGTGAGTTGCACCCGGTCGGTCACATCGCCCACAGCGAAGATGTTGGCCACGCTGGTGCGGTTGTCGGCATCCACGGCAATGGCAGCCTGATCATTCAGCGCGACGCCCACCTCCGCCAGCCCCAGGCCTTCGGTTTGCGGCACCCGGCCCAGCGCCCACATCAGCACATCGGTTTCCAGCGTCTTGCCATCGGCAAAATGCAGCACCAGGCCGATATCTGTCTTTTCAACGCGTTCCAGTCGGCAGTTGAGCTTGAAGTTGAGGCCTTTGGCCAGGCTGATCTGCAACAGCCGATCGGCCAGCGCCGGTTCCCAGCCACGCAGGATGGTATCGCTGCGGTTGATCAGCGTCACATCCGTTCCGAATTCGTGGAACACGCCGGCAAATTCGGTGGCGATATAGCCAGCGCCGGCGATCACCATGCGCCGGGGCAGTTCCGGCAGATGGAAGACCTCGTTCGATGTGATGCCATGTTCGGCACCGGGCACATCGGGGATGAACGGGCGGGCGCCAGTGGCGATCAAGATTGTGCCGGCGGTGTGGCGTTGCCCGGCGACCTCAACCGTGTGCGCATCGATGATGCGGGCATGGCCCAGCAGGGTGGTGACCTTGTTGTTGTCCAGCGTGTTCTGATAAAGGCCGTTCAGCCGGTCCACCTCCGCCGCCACATTGTCGCGCAGCGTTGCCCAATCGAAGCGCTTGCCGGTGATCGTCCAGCCAAACCGCGCCGCGTCTTCCAGATCCTCGGCAAAATGCGATCCGTAAACCAGCAGCTTCTTGGGCACGCAGCCGCGGATGACGCAGGTGCCGCCAACGCGAAACTCCTCCGCCACCGCCACGCGGGCGCCATGCCCGGCCGCAATGCGACTGGCCCGCACCCCGCCCGAACCGGCACCGATCACCAACAGGTCAAAATCATGGCTCATGGGGAGCGCGTGTAAGCCGCTGCTGCCATCCACGCCAACCATTATTGTTGGTCAGCCTGACCGGCCAGGTCGATCAACCGCGCCGGCCATGCCTCAGGCAACGGGCTTGTCCTGCCGGGCGATCACCACATAGGCGATGCCGGTGGTGATGAAGTTCACCCCGAACAGGATGCCCAGCATGCTGAGCGAGATCACCGGCCACCCCACCGCGATCAACACGGCGAGCAGGATGCTGGCCACACCAGACAGCAACATGCCAACCCAACGGGCGTGCGGCCGCATACCAACCGCCAGCACGATTTCGGTGGTGCCCTGCAACAGGAAGATGGCGCCCGCCATCAGCGTGAGGCTGAGCATGCCAACGGCCGGATTGACCAGCAGGAACGCGCCGCCGATCAGGGACAACAAGGCGATCAGCAAGGTGCCAAAGAACGGCCCGGTGCCCAGGATCGAAAATGAGCCAACCAGCAGCATCGCCCCGAGCAGCAGCAGCAGCCAGCCAACAAACTGCTCCGCCACCAAGGTGGCAATGGTGGGAAAGAAGATGGCGGCAATGCCCAGCGCCAGCATGGCCAGGCCAACCCACAGCATCGTGCCGGGCGATCTGGCCATGCAGCTGCCTGTGTCTGCAAATGGGATATTGGGCGCACCGCGCATGACATGTCCTTTGCAACGTCGTGGCCAGGGCCAGGGGCCCCCGGCCGCTTGTTGCGGCCGGGGGTTTTGCCTGTCAGTCGACGCGGATATTGTTGGTGACCGACATCACGCCGGGTGCAGCCCAGGCGGTGGAGCCGGCGAGCGCGCGCTCGCTCCAATCGTCCACGGTGCCGGTCAACGTCACCTTGCCATCATGGGCTGAAACCATGACATGCTCCGGATTGAACCAGGACCGGTGCAGCGCCTTGTCGATATCAGACTTGATGTTGCCGGCATTGGCCTCCGGCTTGATGCTGATCTGGTTGGAAACGCCGATCACGCCCCACAGGGTGCGCACGGCATCGGCTGCGGCTTCCTGCTGAAAATGCCAATGAACCTCCCCGGTCAAGGTGATCCAGCCTGAACTGACCGCGACCTTCACCGCGTCCCTGGGGACGGAGCTGCTCCAATCGAGCCGGTGCACTGCAGCGGCGGCAATTTCGGCATCGCCATGCTTGATGCTGAATGGCAGTTTGACCTCAATCTCTTCGGCGACTGCCTTCACGTCCTTCACCCGCAGGGTCGCCACTTCGGCGGCATGTTTTTCGGCATTGGTGTCAACGGTTCCGGTGAGTGTGACGACACCATTCATCGTGGTCACGCCGACATGGGCGGCGTTGACGCTCGGTTCCCATTTCAGTTCGTCGAGCACGGCCTGCTTGAGTTGCTTGTCGTTGGACATGGCTGGTTCCTCGCGTTGGCCAGAGCCAGTCTCGTCCGCGAAGGTGCGGAGATCGGGGATTGCCAAGCACCATCCTGATAGCGTTGCCGGGCGCGGCGCCGTCAGCGTCGGAATCTACCAGCACATGCGGGAGCGGCCCGCGATCAGCGCCGGCAGTTCAACCGGCCATAACGGGCCACCGCCTGACGGGCCGCAATCATCGCGCAGGCGATGTTCACCCCATCGGCAGTGCAATTGACGATCAGCCGGCCATAATGGTCCACATCGCGGGTCTCACACCGCACGCTGCGCCCCCTCGTCAGCCGCCGCAGATAATCGCGTGAGGCATAAGGATCGCCGCGCACGCAGCGCCGGCCGGGGTTGCAGGCGCCGGGCATTTCGGGCGCATCAATGCCAAAGAGCCGCATCTTCTCCGGCCGATTGCGGCAGCGGATATTGTCGCCATCATGATGCGACGGCGCGGCACAAGCGAAGGCCGCCGCGCTGGCAAGGGCAAGAAGGGCAATGGGCATATTCGGCTTCGTACCGGAAACGTTCCGCTTGGCAAGTCCACTCAATCGCGGAACGGGTCCTTCACCAGGATCGTGTCATCCCGCTCCGGGCTGGTGCTCACCAGTGCCACCGGGCATTCGGTCAACTCCTCGATGCGGCGGATATATTTGATCGCCTGGGCCGGCAATTGGGCCCAGCTGCGGGCGCCGGCGGTGGATTCGCTCCAGCCTTCGAAGGCTTCATAGATCGGCTCCACGCGGGCTTGTTCGGCCGGGTGCGCGGGCAGATAGTCCAGCTCGCGGCCATCAAGGCGATAACCGGTGCAGATCATCACCGTGTCAAACCCGTCGAGCACGTCCAGCTTGGTGAGCGCCATGCCGGTGATGCCGCCCACGGCGATGGCCTGCCGCACCAGCACGGCATCAAACCAGCCGCAGCGGCGCTTGCGCCCCGTCACGGTGCCGAACTCGCGCCCGCGCACGCCCAATTGCTCGCCCACATCATTGGCCTGTTCGGTGGGGAAGGGGCCGGAACCGACCCGGGTGGTATAAGCCTTGACGATGCCGAGCACATAACCGGTGGCATCCGGGCCCATGCCTGAACCGGCTGCCGCCTGGCCGGCCACCACGTTGGACGAGGTGACAAAGGGCCAGGTGCCGTGATCGACATCCAGCAACACGCCCTGCGCGCCTTCGAACAATATGCGTTCCCGCCGGGCACGGGCATCGCGCAGGCGTTTCCACACCGGCTGGATATAGGGCAGCACGGCTGGCGCCACATCGGCAAGCTGCGCCTTCAACTGTTCGGCATCCACCGGCGCCACGCCAAAGCCGGCACGCAGGGCATTGTGGTGGGCGAGCAGGCGTTCCAGTTGCGGTTCGATGGCATCCAGATGCGCCAGATCAATCACCCGCAGCGCGCGGCGGCCCACCTTGTCTTCATACGCCGGGCCAATGCCGCGCCGCGTCGTGCCGATCTTGCCGGCGCCCATGGCATCCTCGCGCAAGGCATCCAGATCACGGTGCAGCGGCAGGATCAGTGGCGCGGTTTCTGAAACCGCCAGATTGTCGGGCGTGATCGAAACGCCCATGCCGGCAATGCGCGCGACTTCATCGCGGAAATGCCAGGGATCGAACACCACGCCGTTGCCGATCACGCTCAGTGTGCCGCGCACGATGCCCGATGGCAGCAGCGACAATTTGTAGGTCTGTTCGCCCACCACCAGCGTGTGGCCGGCATTGTGGCCGCCCTGAAAGCGCACCACCACATCGGCCCGGGCCGACAGCCAGTCGACAATCTTGCCTTTGCCCTCATCGCCCCACTGGGCGCCCACAACCGTGACGTTCGGCATGTCAGTCCTTCTTGTCAGCGCACATAGGAGGCGCCGTTGATATCGATGGTGGCCCCGGTGAGTGAGGCCGGCGCGGTGGTGGCCAGCCAGCGGATGGTTTCGGCCACTTCTTCGGCGCTGGCAACCCGGCCCAGCGGGATATCGGCCAGCAACTTGTCGCCGCCGCGGCTGGCCAGATAATCCTCGGCCATCCCGGTCATGGTGAAGCCGGGCGTGATGGAAAAGGCCAATATCCCCTGCGCAGCATAGGCGCGGGCGATGCTCTTGGTCATCGCCAGCATGCCGCCCTTGGCCGCCGCATAATGCCAGTGCAGGGGCGAATCGCCACGATGGCCGGCGCGGCTAGCGACGTTGATGATGCGCCCGCCACCATGGGCCTGAAAATGCAGCACGGCGTGGCGGCACAGATCGGCGGCGGACTGCAGATTGATGGCATGGCTGCGCGCCCAGGCACTGGCGAAGCCATCGGCATCGGCGATATCGGCGGCTTCGAACACGCCGGCATTGTTGACCAGCACATCGATGCGCCCGCCGGCCCGCTCCAACGCTTCGGCCCACAGCGCGTCAGCAGCGCGTGGCTGCGCGAAATCGGCGGCGATCAGGCCGTTGCCGCCGGCCGTGGACTGGCCAATCACTTTGCAACCGGCAGCGGTGAGGGCGGCATGAGCGGCCGCGCCAATGCCACGCGATGCGCCGGTGAGCAGGATGTTGGTCATTGCCCGTCCTTCATTGCAGCCAGGATCGCCGCTTCGGCCTGTTCGCGCCGCTGCGCCCAATTGCCGGAAATCAGCACCGGCGCAATCCCGCGCTGCGCCAGCTCATCGCTGATGATGGCGTGGAAGCGCAGACGGTCCGCACCGGGGAAGGCGCGGGTGCCATCGTCCACCCACGGCGTGTCGGGCGCGAACAGCAGATACAGATCGGCCACGGCCGGCATGGCCGAAAGGTCCGGATCGCGCACCCCATGCAGCATGCGGAACCAGGCGGCGGTGGTGGCGATATCGGTATCCTCGATCAGCAGCGCCGGCCTTTCAGCCAGCAGCACCGCCCGGCGCTGACTGTGAGTGGCCGCGATCTGGCGCAGGGCGGCGGGCGTGAAATCGGTGCCGATGGTTTCGGCATATTCGCGGCCATATTCCGGCATCAGCACGCCGCCGAACGTGGCGCACAACTGGCTGGCCAGCGTGGTCTTGCCGGTGGATTCAACCCCGGTGAGGCAGATGTGCAAGCAAACGCTCATGCCGCGGCCTGTTGCCAGGCCCGCCAGCCCATCACGGCGCCGATCAGGAAGGCAACATAAAGAGCGGCGGTGACCCACAGCGCCTGGCTGGCATAAAGCCCGATCGACAGCATGTTGATCCCCACCCAGATCGGCCAGCTTTCGACATAACGGCCGTTGATCAGCAATTGCGCCACCACCGACCAGCCGGCCACGCTGCCATCGGCCCAAGGCGATGCCGCATCGGTTTCGCGCAGCAACAGTGCCAGCAGCACTGATACCGCCAGCCCGCAGCCAATCACCAAGGGCCAGCCGCGCATTGGCAGCTTGCGCACGGCAACAACCCCCTGATCATCGGGCGCCTGCCGCCACGCCCACAGGCCATGGGCCTGGGC
>JAIXQY010000061.1 GCA_027485485.1 Sphingomonadales bacterium
GAGCTGCTGGCGGATCGCGGCATTGCCGTTCCGGCCGGCACCCTGGTATCAACCGGCGCCATCAGCGGGGTGCATCCCATCGCGGTGGGCCAATCTGCACAGGCGCATTTCAACGGACGGCACAGCATCGCCTGCTGCATCGTCGCCGCCCGACCGGAGTCTGCCTGATGACCGGCCCAGCCATCCCCGCCAGCACGGGCCGCCAGCGTTGGCTGATCGTGGCGCTGCTGTTTGCCGCCACTGCGATCAACTATGTCGACCGGCAGATGATCGGTGTGTTGAAGCCAACGCTGTCGGCCGATCTGGGCTGGACCGAGACTGACTTTGCCAATGTGATCTTCTTCTTCCAGCTCGCCTATGCCGTCGGCTATCTCGGCTTTGGCCGCATCGTCGATGCGATCGGCGCGCGGCTGGGCTATGCCGTTGCCTTCGTGATCTGGACGGCGGCGCACATGGCGCATGGCGGTGTCTATTCGGTGATGCAGTTCGCCGCGGCGCGCTTCGGCCTGGGCATTGGCGAGGCCGGCAACTTCCCGGCCGGCATCAAGGCAGTGACCGAATGGTTCCCGCAGCGCGAGCGCGCGACTGCCATCGGCATCTTCAACGCCGGTGCCAATGTGGGCGCCATCATCACCCCGCTGGTCGTGCCGGCGCTGACCCTCGCCTATGGCTGGCGTTCGGCCTTTGTGATCACCGGCGCCGTCAGCCTGATCTGGCTGGTGCTGTGGCTTGGCCTCTATCGCCGGCCGGCCGAGCAGCCGAAATTGTCGGCCAGCGAACTGGCGTGGATCACGCAGGACCCGGCCGATCCGGTGACGCCGCTGCCGTGGAAATCCCTGCTCGGCGTGCGCGAGACCTGGGCCTATGCGCTGGGCAAGTTCTTCATCGATCCGATCTGGTGGTTCTATCTGTTCTGGCTGCCGGGCTTTCTGGGCAAGCGCTATGATCTCGATCTGGTCAGCTTCGGGCCGCCCCTGGTGGTGATCTATCTGTTGTCGGATGTCGGCAGCATTGTCGGCGGCTGGGCCTCGTCGCGGATGATCAAGGCCGGGCGCAGCGTCAATTTCGCGCGCAAGATGACGATGCTGGTCTGCGCCTGCGCGGTGGTGCCGGTGTTCTTCTCGCAGAGCATCGACAGCCTGTGGCTGAACGTGGCGGTGATCGGCATTGCCACCGCAGCGCATCAGGCCTTTTCGGCCAATCTCTACACGCTGCCGTCTGATCTGTTTCCGCGCAGCGCGGTCGGTTCGGTCATCGGCATCGGCGGCACGGTGGGCGCCATTGGCGGCATGATGATGGCCAAATATGCCGGCTTCGTGCTCGACAGCATCGGCACCTACACGCCGCTGTTTGCCATTGCCGGCTCGGCCTATTTCCTGGCGCTGGGCGCGGTGCATCTGCTCAGCCCGCGCCTGACCCCGGCGCGGGTGGGCTGAATCAGCCGCGGGCGGCCTGCACCGACGCGCGGGCTGCCGCCGCCATCAGGGTGAGATCGGGGGCGAGGCTGACCAGATCGCAGCCTTGCGCGATCATGCGGCGGCCATAGCCGGCATCGTTGCAGAAGATGCCGACGCGCCGGCCACCGGCCTTGCAGCGCGCGATGATGTGGCGGATGGCGGCCAGCACCTCTGGATCATCCGTATCGGCGCGCGGTGGCCGGCCCAGCGCCACCGACAGATCGGCCGGGCCGATGAAGATGCCATCCAGCCCCTCGACGCCGATGATGGCATCAAGATTGGCCAGCGCCTCGCGGGTTTCCACCATCGCAAGCGAGACAATGGTTTCAGAGGCCTTGGCGTAGTAATCGGCACCAAAGCGCATCGGTGGCCGGCGCGGCCCGAACGAGCGCGCGCCATGGGGCGGATAGTGCAACGCCCCGGCCAGGCGGGCGGCATCATCGGCAGTGTTGATCAGCGGCGCGATCACGCCATAGGCGCCGAAATCGAGCATCCGGCCGATGTCGCCGGCATCATTGGCCTTCATGCGGACCAGCGGCTCGATGCCGGCGGCGTGGATGGCGGGCAGCAACGGCATGGCACTCGCCAGATCAGCCTCGCCATGCTGCAGATCGATCACCAGCCCGTCATAGCCGCAGCGCGCCAGTGTCTCGACCGCCAGCAGCGACGGGATGTGCACCCAGCCCAGGATCGCGGCCCGGCCCTGGTTCCATATGGTGCGGATGCCGTTCATGACCTCTCTCCTCGCCGGCTCAGGCCTTGTTGCTGCCCGCCGCCATATAGGCATCGGGCGTCGCATGAAAATGCCGGATGCGGCTTTCCTGATAGCGGGCCAGCGTCACGCCCGGTTTCCTGGTGGCGCGCAGGCCCTTGTGGATGCGCATCAGATTGTCGGTGTCCTGATCGGCGACCATCGCGGATGATCCCAGCTCGGGCGCGTCGTTCCAGTTCTGGTCAGGGCCCAGCAGCCGCATTTGCGCCGGCGGCGGGTGGCACATTTTCGGGCGAATTGCCGATGCGACCATCAATCTGGCCGTGTGGCGGGGCGTGGCCATCGAACAGCTGGACCACAAAGTGGCTCCGCGAATTCCGTCCAGATGCGGCATTGGCTCCAGAACGGGGTCGCGCGCGGCCGGCGTCGGCAAGCAGTTGGTCTTTCGCAATTTCGCTGGCCCCGAAAGCCTGGTGCAGCGGCTCCGCTCTCACAAAATGTGATCGTTCACGCAAGCATCGGGTTGACGCGGCGGCCAGCCGTGCCAAACGTTGCGGAAAGATCATGCATTGCCATGGCAAGGGGGAAAAGCGTTGAGCATGCCTGCCACACCGTCGGTTCCACAGGCCAACGCGGCCACGGCCGATCCGCGCCTGCAAGTCTTTGTGTTTGCGCTGTTCTTCATCTTTGGCGGCATCACCAGCCTCAACGATGTGATCATCCCCAAGTTGAAGGAGCTGTTCACCCTCAGCTTCACGCAGGCGATGCTGGTGCAGGTGTGCTTCTTCATGGCCTATGCCGTGATCGGCATTCCCGGCGCACGGCTGGTGCAGCGCATCGGTTATATGCGCGGCGCCATGGCGGGGCTGCTGATCATGCTGGTCGGCTGCCTGATGTTCATCCCGGCCAGCCAGACGGCGGCCTATCCGCTGTTCCTCGCCGCCTTGTTCGTGCTGGCCAGCGGCGTGGTGATCGTGCAGGTGGTGGCCAACCCGTTGATTTCCATGCTTGGCAAACCGGAAACCGCGCACAGCCGGCTCACCTTTGCACAAGGCTTCAACTCGCTGGGCACCACGCTGTTTCCCATTGCCGGCGCCGTCCTGATCCTGGGCGGGCTGGCCAGCCAGTCGGCCGCCAGCCTGTCCGGCCCGGCGCTCGATGCCTATCGCACCGCCGGCAGCCAGGCGATTGTTGGCGGCTATCTGGGGCTGGCCGCGGCGTTGGCGCTGGTGGCCGGCGCGGTGTTCCTGTTCCGCAACAGCCTGAAGGGCGAAGTCCACAACGCCAGCAGCGGGTTGGCCGGGCTTGATCTGTTGCAGCGGCCGCGCTTCGGCTTCGGGGCGCTGGGCATTTTCCTCTATGTCGGGGCCGAAGTGTCGATCGGTTCGCTGATCGTGTCCTATCTGGGCCAGCCGGGCGTGATGGCGCTGGCCGAACAGGATGCCGGCAAGCTGATCGGGCTTTATTGGGGCGGCGCCATGGTCGGGCGCTTCATCGGTTCGGCCGTGTTGCGGGTGGTCGCCCCCGGCAAGGTGCTGGCAGCGGTGGCGGTGGGGGCGATCTGCCTGATCCTGCTCTCCATCACCAGCCAGGGCGTGGTGGCCGGATACTCCATGCTGGCCATCGGCCTGATGAACGCCATCATGTTCCCCACCATCTTCAGCCTGGCCTGCGAAGGGCTGGGCGGCCGCAGCGCCGATGGTTCGGGCATCATCAATGTCGCCATCGTCGGCGGCGCCGTGGTGCCGTTGCTCACCGGGCAATTGATCGATCAAAGCGGCAGCATCGCCACCGGCCTGCTGGTGCCGGCGGCCTGTTATGTGGCGATCGCCGCCTATGGCTGGGCCACCCGCCGGCCCGTGGCGGCCTGATGCGCGCCCTGCCCGCCGCCGTGGCCATGATCGCCATGGCCGGCGCCGCCGCCGCGCAAGCCCCGCTGCCGGTGGCCGAAGCCGATCTTGTCAGCCGCGATTTCCGCTTTGGCGACGGGCAGATGCTGCCGGAACTGCGCCAGCATTATCGCACACTGGGCACGCCGCAGCGCGATGCGGCGGGCAATATCACCAACGCGGTGATGATCGGCCACGGCACCGGCGGCACCGGCGCACAGTTCCTGGTGCCACAGTTCACCCGGCTGTTCGCCCCCGGCGCGCCGCTGGATCTGGCCAGATATTTCATCATCCTGCCCGATGCCATCGGCCATGGTGGTTCATCCAAGCCCAGCGATGGCCTGAAGATGGCCTTTCCGGCCTATGATTATGCCGACATGGTGCGGGCGCAGGGGCTGCTGCTCGATCATCTGAAGGTGAAGCGGCTGCGGCTGTTGATGGGCACATCGATGGGCTGCATGATGGGGTTCCAGTTCGGCACCGATCTGCCCGGCCGCGCCGCCGCGATCATGCCGCTGGCCTGCAACGTGATCCCGCTGGCCGGCCGCAACCGGATGTGGCGGGCGATGGCCATCCAGGCGATCAAGGCCGATCCCGATTGGAACGGCGGCAATTATGCCAGGCAGCCGCTGAACGGCTTGCGCGTGGGCGTGGCGTTGCAGGCGATGGCCAGTTCCGCCCCGGTGCGCATGCAGGCCGATTGGCCCACCCGCGACGCCGCCGATGCCGCGGCAGCACGCGCCATGGCCGCTGGTCTGGCGGGCAGTGCCGACGCCAATGACCGCATCTATCAGCTTGAGGCCAGCCGCAATTATCATCCGGCGCCCCATCTGGCGCGCATCACCGTGCCGGTCACCTGGGTGAACAGCGCCGATGATTTCATCAACCCGCCCGGCGTTGGCGAGGCCGCGACCCAGGTGAAGGCCATGGCCAGGGGCAGGTTCGTGCTGATCCCCGAAACGGCGGAGACGCGCGGGCACAGCACGCACACCTGGTCGATTTTCTGGGACGGCGAGTTGAAGGCGTTGCTGGCGCGGAGCCGCTGAGGGCGCAGCCCCTCCGTTGCGCGTGCCGCGCGCCACCTCCCCAAACAAGTTTGGGGAGGACCTGGTGGATCCTCCCCAAATTCATTTGGGGAGGTGCCGAGCAACGCGAGGCGGAGGGGCTATACCGGGCACTTGCCCAAACCCGGCCCCGTCACAAACCGCCCCGCCGCCGCCCCGGTCGGCTCCCCAGCTTTCAGCACCTGCACGCCGTTCACCCACACATGGGCCACACCGGTGGCATATTGTGCCGGCTGCGCGAAGGTGGCGTGATCGCTGATGGTGGCCGGATCAAACACCACAACATCGGCGAAATAGCCGGGCTTGAGCAGGCCGCGTTCCTTGATGCCCATGTTGGTCACCGGCAGATGGGTCAGCCGCCGCACCGCATCCTGCAGGCTGGTGGTCTTGTCTTCCCGCACATATTTGCCCAGCAGCCGCGCGACATTGCCATAGGCGCGCGGATGATCCTGGCTGAGCAGGAACACGCCTTCGGCCGAGGGCGCGCCGGCGTCCGAGCCAAAGCTCATCCACGGCAGCGCGGTCTGGCGCTTCACATTGGCCTCGTCCATCAGGAAATAGGCGGTGCCCACCCGGCTGCCATCCTCGATCACCAGATCGATGGCGGTGTCTTCCGGGCTCGTTCCCCGCATCCGCGCCACCTCGCCCAACGTCTTGCCGGTGAGCGGCTTCAGCTTGGGATTCTTGAAGCCGAGCAGCAGCACATTTTCCGGACTGCCGGCACGCCTGGCGAGATTCTCCCAGGGCGCATTCTCGTCCATCATCTCGGCCTTCACCCGGGCGCGTTGCGCAGGGTCCTTCAACCGCTCGATCCATTGTTCCAGCCCGCCCGATTGCACCCACAGCGGCATTGCCGCATCCAGCCCGGTGGCGCCGGCGGTATAATTATACATGTTCGCCGTGATGCGGATGCCTTGGGCACGCGCCGCCTCGATCTTGCCGATGATCGTATCAAGCTTGCCCCAATTCTTCTGGCCCGACATTTTCATGTGCCAGATTTCCGCCGGGCCACCCGATTGACGGGCGATCTCGATCAGTTCGTCTACCGCGGCCTCGATGCGGTCACCTTCGGATCGCATATGGCTGATATACATGCCGGCACAGGCCGCGCTGGCCTTGGCGAGCGCGACCAGTTCCGGCGTTTCGGCATAGGCGGCGGGCGCATAAATCATCGATGTGCCCAGCCCCAACGCGCCTTCGTGCATGGCGGCCCGCACCAGCCCCTGCATGCGCCCCAGCTGTTCCGGGGTGGGATCAACATCGCTTTCACCCACTTCATGCACGCGCACCGTGGTGTGGCCCACAAAGCTGGCGACATTGGGCGCGATGCCCTTTTTCTCCAGCGTGGTGAGATATTCGCCCAGCGTCGTCCAGGTGATCGGATATTTGATATCGTCCTGCCGCAAGGCGCCCAGCCGCTTCATTTCGGGATTGAGCGGGCCCATTGAATTGCCCTCACCCATGATCTCCAGCGTCACGCCCTGACGGATGTCACTTTGCGCGCGGCCATCGATCAGCAGGCTTTCGGTGGCCCAGCTGAGCATGTTGACGAAGCCCGGCGCAATCGCCTGGCCCTTCGCATCGATGCGCGTGCCCGCCTGCCCGGCCGGCGCCGCTCCCTTGCCCATGGCGGTTATGCGATCCCCGTCCATCGCCAGCCAGCCGGCATAAGGCGCGCCGCCCGATCCATCGACGATCATGCCGTTGGTGAGCACCAGTGGTTTGGCCAGGGCCGATCCGGCCATCAGCATTGCGGCCAGTGCAAGCATGCGTGTCATCTGCAGTCCCCC
>JAIXQY010000024.1 GCA_027485485.1 Sphingomonadales bacterium
CGCGTCAACCACCCGTCCGAAGTGCTGAACATCGGCGACGTGCTGCGCGTGCAGATCGTGCGCATCAACCGCGACACCCAGCGCATCAGCCTGGGCATGAAGCAGCTGGAAGCCGATCCCTGGACCACCGCTGCCGCCAACTATGCCGTGGGCACCAAGCACACCGGCCGCGTCACCAACATCACCGAATATGGCGCGTTCGTCGAACTGCAGGCCGGCATCGAAGGCCTGGTGCACGTTTCGGAAATGTCGTGGGTCAAGAAGAATGTCCACCCCGGCAAGATCGTTTCGACCAGCCAGGAAGTCGAAGTCATGGTGCTGGAAGTGGACGAGGAAAAGCGCCGCATCAGCCTTGGCCTCAAGCAGGCCCAGCGCAATCCGTGGGAAGTGTTCGCCGAAACCCATCCGGTGGGCACGATCGTCGAAGGCGAAGTGAAGAACGCCACCGAATTCGGCCTGTTCATCGGGCTGGACGGCGAAGTGGACGGCATGGTGCACATGAGCGACATCGCTTGGGGCATGACCGGCGAAGGCGCCCTGTCGCGCCACCACAAGGGCGAGCGCGTCTCGGCCCGCGTGCTGGAAGTGGACATCGAAAAGGAACGCATCAGCCTGGGCATCAAGCAGCTGGATGAAGCCGGCGGCCCGGCCGTTGTGCGCAACACCAGCGGCGGGGACTGGAAGAAGAACGACATCGTAACGGTGACCGTGGTCGCTGCCCGCGATGGCGGCTTGGATGTGAAGATCGGCGAAGACGGCCCGGATTGCTACATCAAGCGCAACGATCTGAGCCGCGACCGCGAAGACCAGAAGGCCGAACGCTTCCAGCCCGGCCAGAAGGTTGATGCCATGGTGGTGGGCTTTGAAAAGGGCCGCAAGCCGATGCTGTCCATCAAGGCGCTGCAGATCACCGAGGAAAAGGAAGCCGTTGCGCAATATGGCACCTCCGATTCGGGTGCCACGCTGGGCAACATCCTGGGCGCCGCCTTCAACAAGGCGCGCGAGGAAGCTGACAAGAGCTGAGCCTCGACAGCGGATTTCGACACGAAATGCCCCCCGGCAGGCCACTGCCGGGGGGTTTTTCATGGGCAAATGCCACGTTATGGTGCCGGCTGGTGCATCAAGCATGAGCATGCGGCAATTGTGACACTGGCGTTTCAGTTTTTTTGGCACGCCGCCTTGACCAAAGGGGGCGACTCAATAGAATATCCGCAAAATTCAGGGGGCTGGCATCACCAGCATCGAATACGCTAAGCGGGGTAGCGCAAAGATGATCAGATCCGAACTGGTGGCCGTGGTGGCAGAACAAAATCCCCATCTGACGGTGCGCGATGTCGAAGCCATCGTGACGACGATCTTTGATCAGATCACCGATGCGCTGGCCGAAGGCCGCCGCGTGGAATTGCGCGGCTTTGGTGCCTTTTCCACCCGCGCCCGCGAAGCCCGCACCGGCCGCAACCCGCGCACCGGCACCTCGGTCGAGGTGGAGGCCAAGCGCGTGCCCTATTTCAAGCCGGGCAAGGAATTGCGCGAAAAACTCAACGTTTGATCATCCCCCGGTCACCGCCGGCCGGTGATCGGCCAGCGCCGCGGGCGTGGCGGAACCGGTAGACGCAGCGGACTTAAAATCCGCTTTCCCTCGGAAGTGCGGGTTCGAGTCCCGCCGCCCGCACCATATTTGTGGCCGCCAGCGCACGGCCGACCCCCAACCCCGCGCTCTGGCGGCGGTTGCTTTGTGGCCGCCAGCGCACGGCCGACCTCCAACCCCGTACTCTGGCGGCGGTTTCTTTGTGGCCGCCAGCGCCCGGCCGACGGCCATGACACCGCTGCCATTGCCGCACGGTCTTGCTTTTGCAACTGCGAAGGCCGATTATACGAATTGACGTAAAGCAATGCGGGTGCGAGTCCGTATTGCCTTGGGTGTTGTATTGACGCCCTTGGTTGCAAGCTGTGTTCACCATCATGAGTGATGGTCGGGGAATGATGATGTCCGACTCAAACGCCTGGATCGAGATTGTGCTGCTGGCGATGCTGGCAGCCTTCATCGGTCTGCGGCTGGTGTCGGTGTTGGGCAAGCGCACCGGCGAGGAACGCCCCCAGCAGATTGGTGACAGCTTCCGGCCCACCGCCGAAATCACCGCGCCGCCGCGCCGCGACGCCGATCGTGGCCCGCGGGGCAAGCTGGTGCTGCCGCCCGGCACCGATATCAGCCTGTTGCCGGCGCTGGAATCCATCGCTGCCACCGATCCCGGCTTTGCCCCTGACCGCTTCCTGGCCGGTGCCGCTTCGGCCTATGCCATGATCCTGCAGGCCTTCTGGTCTGGCGATCTGTCGGGCATCAACGGCCTGGTGTCGGATGAAGTGCAGGACAATCTGACCGCCGCCGTGGATGCCCGCGAAGGCGCCCCGCTGCCCAACCGCCTGCTCGGCACGCCATCGGCGCTGCTCGAAGGCGCGGAGCTGGTGGGCCAGATGGTGGAATTGACCGTACGCTTCGGCGTGCGCCTTGCCACGGCCGACGGCGACATCGAAACCCGCGATGTGTGGACATTCAGCCGCCACGTCGCCAGCCTCGATCCGGCCTGGGTGCTGATCGCCACCGACAATGAGGATGACAGCGCCGATCTGCCGCCCGATCACGCTGCCTGATTCCCAGACTATACCGATGCGCAACCGCCTCGCGCTGGCCAGCCTGATCCTGCTGGCCGCCTGCGCCGGCAAGCCTGACCGCGTTGTCACCAGCCCACCAGCCAGTGTCACCCCTGTCCCGCCGGCCATCGTCGCGCCCGTTGCGCCCACCCCGCCGGCGATCACCAATGCGGTGCAGGCCGGTGTGGCCGCGGTGCCGCTGCCGCCGATCGGGCCCTTGCCCGGCGCGGCGGCAGCCCTGGCAGCCTTCCGCACCTCCTGCCCCGGCCTGATGCGCCGCGAGGATCTGTCCGGCCTCACGCTGCCGGCCGACTGGGAAGGCCCCTGCCGCGCCGCCGCCGCCGTGGCGCCGGGGGCGGAAACATTGTTTTTCCACGATGAGCTGGTCGCCGTGCTGGTGGCCGAGGGCAAGGGCTTTGCCACCGGCTATTACGAGCCGGAAATTGCAGCCAGTTTGCGCCCCCAGCCGGGCTTCGAGGTGCCGCTGTATCGCCGGCCGGCCGATCTTATCGATGTGCCGCTGGGTGATTTCGCCGCCAGCCTGAAGGGCCGCACCGTGCGCGGCCGGGTGCAGGGCAACCGGCTGGTGCCCTATGCCACGCGCGAACAGATTGCCGGCGGCGCGCTGGTCGGCCGCAATCTGGAACTGGCCTGGGCCGCCGACGCGTATGAGGCATTCTTCCTCGAAATCCAGGGCAGTGGCCGCCTGCGCCTGCCCGATGGCCGCATCCTGCGCATCGGTTATGATGGCCAGAACGGCCGCGATTATGTGGCGATCGGCCGCCTGCTGATCGAACAGGGCAAGCTGGAGCGGGGCAAGGCCGGCATGGCCGAGATCCTGGCCTGGCTGCGCGCCCACCCGGATGAGGCGCCGGCCATCTTGAACGCCAATCCATCGAAAATCTTCTTCCGCGAACTGAAGGGCGACGGCCCGATCGGTGCCATGGGCGTGGCGGTCACCCCGCGTGTGACGGTCGCCGCCGATCCGGCGTTCATGCCGCTGGGCACGCCGCTGCTGGTCGAAACCATGTTGAGCCGCAATGGCCAGCCGCTCACCCAGTTGATGGTGGCGCAGGACACCGGCGGGGCCATCAAGGGCGCCAACCGCATCGATCTGTTCCTGGGTCCGGGTGCGGAGGCGGCTGCCGATGCCGGCGCCCAATCCGCCCCAGCCCGCATCACCCTGCTGATCCCGCGCGCCGCGGCCATGCGCCTGAAGCTGATTCCCGATGCGCCGCCTCAGCGCCCATGAACGCGCGCTGTGGGCGCGGGTGGCCGCCAGCGTGACGCCGCTGCCCGGCAAGGCCGCGCCGGCCCTGCCGCCGGTGGCCGCGCCGGCAGCGGTTGCGCCCGTTGCCGCCCCACCGCCGCCCAAAGCCGCGCCCAAACCGGCCCGCCCGGCCGCCACCCCGCGATCAGCGCCGATGGCCAAGCCCAAGCCCCACCCGCTCGGCGCGCCGCTGGATGGCACCTGGGATCGCCAGATCAGCCGTGGCCGCCTCAGCCCGGATCGGGTGATTGATCTGCACGGCCACACGGTGGTGGATGCCCATGCCACGCTGGCCGCCGCCATCCATGCCGGCGAAGGCACCCGCGTGATCCTGGTGATCACCGGCAAGGGCCGGCCCGATCGCCCGGCGCGCATCCGCGCCGAACTGATGCACTGGCTGGAACGGCCCGATATGCGCGCCGCGGTGGCCAGTGTGCGCGCCGCCCACCCGCGCCACGGCGGCGGCGGTGCCTTTTACGTGATCCTGCGGCGGACCAAGTAGTTCGCCCTATCGCCTATTGCAGTCGGCAGCGGCATGGCAGCCGGCTAAAGGGAGCCGCACATGGGGGAGGATTGGGCTATGAGCGATGATGTCGTGCAGGTGACGCGCGATGGGCCGGTGGCCATCGTCACGCTGAACCGGCCACAGGCGATGAATGCGCTGAACCAGGCGCTGCGCCGCGAACTGGCCGCCGTGTTCCGCGATCTGGAGGCCGATGATGCGGTGCGGGCCATCGTGCTCACCGGCGCCGGCACCCGCGCCTTCACCGCCGGGCTTGATCTGAAGGAGCTGGGCCAACAGGGCCTGGGCGCCGCCAATGCCGACGGCCCGGATGACAATCCGGTCAAGGCCATCGAACAGACCGGCAAACCGGTGATTGGCGCCATCAACGGCGTCGCCATCACCGGTGGCTTTGAAGTGGCGCTGGCCTGCGACGTGCTGATCGGCAGCGAGAATGCCCGCTTTGCCGACACGCACGCCCGGGTGGGCATCATGCCGGGCTGGGGCCTCAGCCAGAAGCTCTCCCGCCTGATCGGGCCCTATCGCGCCCGCGAGTTGTCGCTGTCGGGCAATTTCCTCGATGCCGCCACGGCGGAACGCTGGGGGCTGCTCAATCGCGTGGTGGCCGCCGATGAACTGGTGGCCGCCGCCACGGCGCTGGCGCACGACATGGCCGGCATCGCGCCCGGTTTTGCCCGCGCCTACAAGCGGCTGATCAACGATGGCTATGAACTGCCCTTTGGCGAAGGCATGGCGTTGGAAGCCAGCCGCTCCACCGCCGCCAATTCCCGCGTATCTGCCGCCGAAGTGGAAGCCGCGCGCGGCGCGGTGCAGGAAAGAGGACGCGCCCAATGACCGCCATGCCCTTCCCCGGTTTCAACAGCGACAGCATCGACGACATGCTGGTCAACCCGGCCGCCTATGCCGATGAAAGCATCCACGCGGCTTATGCCCAGCTGCGCGCCGAAGACCCGGTGCACTGGACCCAGCCCACCGGCTTCCGCCCCTTCTGGTCGATCACCCGCCATGCCGACATTGTCGCCATTTCCAAGGCCAATGATCGCTTCATCAACCGTGAACGCACCTATATCAGCCCGATCGAGGCCGAAGAATGGGTGATGGCCACCACCGGTGACAGCCATTTGTTCCGCACGCTGGTCGATCTGGATGATCCGCTGCACATGAAGCTGCGGCGCATCACCCACACATGGTTCATGCCGCAGAATCTGAAGGCCCTGGAACCGCGCATCGCCGGCATTGCCAAGGCGCATGTCGATCATATGGCCAGCCTGGGTGGCACCTGCGATTTCGTCAACGAGGTTGCGCTCTGGTATCCGCTGCGGGTGATCATGATGATCCTGGGCCTGCCGGACGCCGATGAACCGCGCATGCTGCAGATGACGCAGGAGATTTTCGGGCCCCAGGATCCGGACGTGGTGGCGCGCAGCCGCATCATCACGCAAGGTCTGGGGGGGACGGAAGCCAGCGGCAACCCGCAGGTCGATATCCTTGCGCTGGTGCAGCAATTCTTCGCCTATTTCGGCGAAGTGCTGGCCGATCGCCGCGCCAATCCGCGCGATGATCTGGCCACGGTGATCGCGCAAGGCACCGTGGACGGTGAACCCATCGGTCTGCTCGAAGCCATCAGCTATTATGCCATCACCATCACCGCCGGCCACGACACCACCAGCAGCAGCGCCTCGGGCGGGCTGCTGGCGCTGATGCAGCATCCGCAAGTGCTGGCGCAATTGAAGGCCGATCCGGCGCTGATCCCGGCGGCGGTGGAGGAAATGATCCGCTGGGTGACGCCGGTGAAGCATTTCATGCGGACGTGCACGCAGGACACTGAGATCGGCGGCAAGCTGATCAAGGCCGGCGATGGCGTTGCGCTGTTCTATTGGTCGGGCAACCGTGATGAGGCGGTGTTTGACGATCCGTTCCGCTTCCGCGTCGATCGCGCCAGCAACCCGCAGACCGCCTTTGGCAACGGTGTCCACCAATGCCTGGGCCTGCATCTGGCCCGCATGGAAATCCGCGCCCTGTTTGCCGAGCTGCTGCCGCGGCTGGAGGAGATCGAACTGACCGGCGAGCCCAAGCTGTCGGTGGCCAATTTCGTCTCGGGCCTGAAATCCATGCCGATCCGCTATGCCCTCAAATGAAGGATGATCCGCGCCGGCGGGCGCTGGCGGCCTATCCCGCCAGCCTCACGCTGGAAACCCGCTTTGCCGACATGGACGTGAACGGCCACCTCAACAACGTGGCCTTCGCCCGGCTGTTCGAGGAAACCCGGGTGCGCTTCAACCGCGCCGGCCCGGCAGCACCGGCAGCCGGGGAGAAGCGCTCGAGCTTTGTCGTGGCGCATGTCGCCATCGATTATCTGGCGGAGGGCAATTATCCTGCCCCCGTCACCATCGGATATGCGATTGCCCGCATCGGCAGCAGCAGCTTCACCGTGGCGATGGCAGCCTTTCAGGCCGATCAGTGCATCGCCCTGTGTGACAGCGTGCTGGTGCACCGCGATCCCGCCGCCGGCCCCTCGCCACTGCCCACGGCCTTGCGGGAACGGCTTGAGGCCATGGCACTTCGCGGCTAGAGGCTTGGCCTTTCCCCACAATGGAGACGATCAATGGCCGAAACGCTCACCCTTTCCCTCGACAGCGGCGGCGATGTCGTCATCAAGCTGCGCTCCGACGTGGCGCCCGGCCATGTCGAGCGCATCACCACACTGGCCGCCCAGGGCTTTTATGACGGCGTGAAGTTCCACCGCGTCATCCCCGGCTTCATGGCCCAGGGCGGCTGCCCCAAGGGCACCGGCACCGGCGGCAGCGACCTGCCCGACCTGAAGCAGGAATTCAACGACGTGCCGCACGTGCGCGGCGTCTGCTCCATGGCCCGCACCAGCGCGCCCAACAGCGCCAACAGCCAGTTCTTCATCTGCTTTGCCGATGCCCGCTTCCTCGACCGCCAATATACGGTGTGGGGCGAAGTGATCTCCGGCATGGAATTTGTCGACGCACTGCCCAAGGGCGAACCGCCGCGTGAGCCGGGCAAGATCATCAAGGCGACCGTCGCCTGATCCTGCTGGCCTGAACAGAAAAGCCCCCGCCAGAGCGATCTGGCGGGGGTTTTTCGTTACCAGGCACCCGTCATGCTGAACTTGTTTCAGCATCCATGGGAGGACGGCCCCAACCGGCGCGCTTTGCGGGTTCTGCGTCCCATTGATGCTGAAACAAGTTCAGCATGACGCAGCCCTATTGAATGATGCAATGCGCTTTGATCAGCGCCCGGCGGGCGAACGCCGGCCGCCGCCATCGCGCTGGCCCGTGCGCTGGCCGCCAAAGCCGCCACCAGGGCGGCCTTGCGGGCGGCCCTGCGGGCGACCATCCGAGCGGGGACCGGCGGGGCGGCCCTCGCCACCGTCGCGGCGCGGGCCGCGGCCATCGGCGTGCACCACGGCGCGCGGATCGCGGCCGGGGCGGGCGCCATTGCGGCTGCGGTTGAAATCCCGTTCCTCCCGCGGCGGATCGGCCGCCACCGGGTTGGACTTGATCACCTTGGCGGTCTTGCCCACCAGATCGCGGAAATTCGGCGGCAGCGGCGCCTGGGTCAGCGTCATGCGGATCGTGCGTTCGATATCCTTCAGGAACGGCCGCTCATCGGGTGCGCACAGCGCGATGGCGATGCCGGCGCGGCCAGCGCGCGCGGTGCGGCCGATGCGGTGGACATATTGTTCCGGCACGTTGGGCAGCTCGAAATTGAACACATGGCTCACCGCCGGAATATCCAGGCCGCGCGCCGCGATATCGGTGGCCACCAAAATCTTCAGCGCGCCCGAGCGGAAGCCATCCAGCGCGCGGGTGCGCTGCGGCTGGCTGCGGTTGCCGTGAATGGCTTCGGCCACCAGGCCATGGGCGGCCAGCTGGCGGACGACGCGATCGGCGCCATGCTTGGTGCGGGTGAACACGATGCTGCTCGCCACATCCTCGCCTTCCAGCAGATGCGCCAGCAGCGCCAGCTTTTCCGGCTGGCTGACATGTACAACCGATTGCACCACCTTTTCCACCGTGGTCGCCGCCGGCTGCACCGCCACCTTGATGGGGTTCTTCAGGTAACGTTCCGAAAGCTGCTCGATGGCCGGGGCCAGGGTGGCCGAAAACAGCATGGACTGGCGCTGCTTGGGCAGCAGGCCGGTGATGCGCTTCAGATCATGGATGAAGCCCAGATCGAGCATCTGGTCGCATTCATCCAGCACCAGCATTTCCACCTTGCCCAGATCGCAGGCGCCCTTCATCACCAGATCGATCAGGCGGCCCGGCGTGGCCACCAGCACATCGACACCCGGCGCCAGCGCGCGTTCCTGGCGGCCGATCGGCACGCCGCCAAACACCACCGCGACCGACAATTTCATGTAACGGCCATAGGCCTGGAAGCTGGCGGCAATCTGGCTGGCCAGTTCGCGGGTGGGGGCCAGCACCAGTGCGCGGGTGTGCAGCTTCAGCCGGTGCTTGGGGTCAGCCGCCAGGCGGTGCAGCATCGGCAGCGCGAAGGCCGCCGTCTTGCCGGTGCCGGTTTGCGCCAGGCCCAGCACGTCGTGGCCAGCCAGCGCCGGCGGAATGGCCGCCTGCTGGATCGGGCTGGGGGTGGTATAGCCCTTGTCGGCAATGGCACGCGCCAACGGTTCCGCCAGAGCGAGATCAGAGAAATTCATGTGAGGTTGTTCCAACAATATCAGTCGCCCAGGTGGCACCATGCCAACCGGGAAAGGGTTGACTGGCAACCCGCGTGATAAGGGAAGCAAGTTTGGAGGGGTGGGGCACTGGAGCCAGTTGCTCCGATCACGCGCCCGTCGAGTTGTGCCCCGCCTTTGGACGCTTTGGCCGGGAAAGTCAAATTCTACCCCGGCGCGGGTGCTGGCACCACGAGGCAATGCCCGCTGCCGGTGGCCACGCAGCGGCCGTCCGCGCTCCAGATACGCACCCGGCCGCTGATGCTGCCGTTGCCCGAAACATCGCTGTCGGCATCGCTGAGCAGCCAATCGCTGGCGGGTGCACCATCATGATAATGCACGGCGATATCGAGCGAGGGTGCACCATAACCCGCTGGCTTGGCCAGCCGGTGCCAATGGCCGGGCCACACGCCGATATCGATCAACATGGTGCTGCGCATCGCGTCCAGAAACGCATCGCTGGTCGCAGTCCAGTCGCGCAGGCGCATCCAGCGCAGCTGATGGGTATCATCGGGCAGCGGATCGCCCTGCTGACGAAAATTCACCGGCCGGCCTTCGATATTCTGCCAGAAATCGATCTGCGTGAAACCGCGTTCGGCGGCAATGTCATGGAAATCCCGCAACGCCTCTGGCAGCGGCACAGCGGGCATAACCGGCTGCACCGGGTGCGAGGCCATGGCGCGTCCGCTGGTCCAGATCTGCGCCAGAAACACCGGCCGGCCAGCCTGGCTGAGCGTCACGGCAAACAGCGCACTGGCGCCCAGCTTGATCGGCTCCACCGCCACATCCAGCGCGCCGGGCTTGGCAATGCGCACAAACTGGCCGGTGAGCGTCAACGGCCTATGCCCGGCCGGAGCCTGTTCGCCCGCCGCCCTGAGCGCGATCGCCGCGATGTAACCGCCGGCCGGCCCCCAGATATCCCAGCCCGAATCAAGCTGCACCTGGCCTGCAACCTGCGCCGTCGCCTCGATCAAGCCGGCCATCATCTGCTCCGCTTGGCTGCTGAAACGCCATTCTTCGGCGAATTCACTTTGCCAGGCAAGGCTGGATGGTTGCACGAAGCTGGCCGGTCTGATTAGCTGCCGTCGGGATATGGGGGGCAATCAAATGACGAAGCGCAGGCTGGCCATGGTGGCTATTGCGGCTCTGAGCTGGGCCGGGCTGGCGGCAGCGGCTGAACCACGCGCCCGCGATCTGGGCGTGCCGTTCGATGGCACGCCGGGGCCGCTGAACGCCATCACCGATGTGCCGGGCGTGGAGGTTGGTTTCAAGACACTGATTTCCGGCGATGGCCCGCGCACGGCCGGCAAGGGGCCGGTGCGCAGCGGCGTGACGGCGATTTTCCCGCGCGGGAAAGCCGATGGCCGCGGCGTGTTTGCCGGCTTCTTCGCGGGCAACGGCAATGGCGACATGACCGGGACGCACTGGGTGGAAGAGGGCGGCGTGCTGGAAACGCCGATCCTGATCACCGGCACCGGCAGCGTGGGCGTGGTGCGCGATGCCGCCTTCAAATGGCTGGCCGATCACCGCAGCGGCGGTTTCTGGTATCCGGTGGTGGCCGAAACCGCCGATTTCCTGCTGCACGACATGCCGGGCCAGCATGTGACGGCGAAAGACACGCTGGACGCGCTGAACAGCGCCACAACCGGCCCGGTGGCGGAGGGCAATGTTGGCGGCGGCACCGGCATGGTGTGCAATGGCTTCAAGGGCGGCACCGGCACCGCATCACGCAAGCTGTTGGCTGCCGAGGGCGGCTATACCGTCGGCGTGCTGGTGCAATGCAATTATGGTTCGGCCAATGGCCTGCGCATCGCCGGCATCAACGTGGCGCGCGAGATGGATCTGCAACCGCGCTGCGTGACCAAAATCATGTCACCGCCGCAAAACTTCTTTGGCACTGCGCCAACCCTTTGTGATCCCAGGAAACTGGCGATCGCCGATCCGGCCAGCGAGGAGCATCGCGGCTCCATCATCATCGTCATCGCCACCGATGCCCCGCTGACGGCCGAGCAGTTGAAGCGGCTGGCGCGGCGCGGCACCGCCGGCCTGGGCCGGCTGGGATCGATCCTGGCTGATGGTTCGGGCGATATCTTCATCGCCTTTTCCACCGCCAATGCGGGCGTGGACGATGGCAACTGGCACGAAGCCGCCGACAAGCCAGCCACAGTCGCGCGCCTGCCCAATGCCGCGATCAACCCGCTGTTCACCGCCACCATCGAAGGCGTGGAGGAGGCGGTGATCAACGCCATGATCGCCGCCAAGACCATGACCGGCGTGGATTACTGGACGGTATCGGCCCTGCCGCACGACCAGTTGCAGGCCAGCTTGCGCCGTCACAATTTGCTGCGGCCGGCCAAGTGAGGGCCGGGTCTGGAATGCGGCTATAATCCAACCGATGGAGGCCGCCTCTCAGATCTGCCCGGCCGCCACCAACTGCCCAAGCGCTTCATTCACCCGTGTCTGCCAGCCGGGGCCGCTGCCACGCAGATGCGCCACGGTGTTGGCGTCCAGCCGAATTTTCACCTCCACCTTGGGTGCATCCAGCTTTGGGCGCCCGCGCTTCGACGGCTTCATGCCCGAGAGGAAGGCGGCGTCCATCGGCGGATTGTCGTCGTGGTTGGCAGGATCAAACATGGTCATGATAAAATCTCGCTTCATGCTTTTCGGCCAGGCGCAGGCTGATTGCGCGAACCGTGTCGTTGTCGGTGCCTTCGGCAAAGACCAGAACATGCAACCGGCGGGCAATCAGGCCAATCGCAACGAACCGCATTTCGCCATAATCAAACCGGTCATCCTCACGTTCGAGCGCGGTTTCCCATTCAAAATCCTGTGCAGCCGTCAGCGGAATGCCGTGCTTTTGCAGGTTGCTGTCATTCTTGGCCGGATCACATTCGATCTTCACGGAATTATTGTGCACCCAATTAAACTGCAGGTCAAGACGGCTCAGTCGTTCCGCACCATCGCCATCGCCGCAAATGCGGCCACCCTTCTGTAACCCAACCGTCACATGACCCCGATAGGGGCTGTAACAATTGCCGAATCCGATTAGGCTGCTTGGCCACGGAGTTGACGCATGTCGGGGGACCAGCCGCTGATCCGCAATGAACCACCACAGCCCTGGCCGGCCCGCCTGATGCGGGTGGGTGAGGCTGTGGGCTGGGCGCTGGCCGGCCTGTTGCTGGCGCGGCTGATCTGGTTGGCGGTCACGCCGGCGGGTGCGCTGGGCGCATGGCAGGCGCCGGCCCCGGCCACCCTGGCCGGGGTGGCGGTGGACCCGTTTTTTCCGCAGGCGCAAACGCCGGCCGATGCCGTGTCGGGCCTTGATCTCACGTTGGTCGGCACCCGCGTTGATGCGGCATCGGGCAGGGGATCGGCGATCATCGCCACGCCGGATGGCCAGCAGCAAAGTTACGGCACCGGCGATGAGATCATGCCCGGCGTGAAGCTGGTGGCGGTGGCGTTTGACAGCGTGACGCTGGATCGCGGCGGCGCGCACGAGACACTCTATATCGATCAATCCGGGCCGATGCCCGGCGGCGACAGCCAGATGGTTCGGGACGGCAAATGATGCGGCGATTGACTCACAGGCTGGCAGTGGTTTCGGCGCTGGCGCTGCTCGGTGCGCCGCTGCTGGCGCAGACCACGGTCAATCTGCGCGATGCCGATGTGCGCGCCTTCATCCAGGATGTGGCGCGCGCCACCGGCCGCAGCTTCATCATCGATCCGCGCGTGCAGGGCAAGGTGAC
>JAIXQY010000127.1 GCA_027485485.1 Sphingomonadales bacterium
ACGCGCGCCGCATGGGCTAAACGTGGCGTGGTGCGCTTGTTCCTGCCCTTCTTGCTGGCCGTGGGTTTCGGGCCGGGTGCCGCACTGGCGCAACCGGCGCCGCCAACACCCGTGGCCGAGCCGCCCACTGAACCGCTGCCGGGCCCCGATGCCCCCCTGCCCGCCCTGCCGGGCGTGGACGATCTGCCCTGGCCCGAAATCAGCGCCGAAACCGCAGCGCCTGCCGAAGCCAGCGGCCCCATCCGTTATCAACTGGCGGTCAAGGGCCTGGCCGAACTGGGGCTGGACGATGAATTCCGCGGTCTGTCCAGCCTGTGGCTGCACCGGGGCGAAGACACGAATCTGGCCCAGTTGAGCCGCCGCATCATCGAAGACCGGGATCTGGCCGAGCTGCTGCTGCGCTCCATCGGGCATTTCGGCAGCAATGTGCGGATCAGCATCGCGCCGCCGCAGGGCGATGGCAAGATCACCCTGGTCAACGTGGTGGCCGATCCTGGCCCGATCTATCCGATTGCCGCCCTCAACATCCTGGCCCCCGAAGGCGCGGTGGGAAGCGATCCGGCGCGGGTGGTGCCCCGGCTGCTGCCCTTGAAGATCGGCGATCCGCTCGATGCCGCCCGCGTGCAATCGGCGCAGGCGGCCCTGCCCAACCGGCTGGCCGATGCCGGCTATCCATTTCCGCGCATCCTGCCGCCCGATATCAGCGTGGATCACGCCAGCCGCGATGCCAGCATCACCCAATATGTCGATCTCGGCCGGCGCGGGGTGTTTGGCGCGGTGCAGATCGAAACCGGGGTGCGCGGGTTTGACAATGAACATGTCGCCCTGCTCTCCCGCTTCAAGCCGGGCGATCGTTACAGCAACACCGGCCGCGATGATCTGCGCCAGGCGCTGGTGCTCACCGGGCTGTTCGGCGCGGTGAGCGTGGTGCCGCAGGAAGGCGCGGTGAACGACGCCGGCCAGCAGGTGGTTGATCTGAAGATCAGCACCGAAAGCGCACCGCTGCGCACCATCGCGCTGTCGGGGGGCTTTTCCACCGGCCAGGGCGTGCGCGCCGAAGGCAGCTGGACCCACCGCAACCTGTTCCCGCCCGAAGGTGCCTTCACCGGCCGCGCCGTGGCGGCCCAGCGCGAACAACTGGCGCAGGTGGAATTGCGCCGCCGCAACTTCCGCCGCCGCGATCAGCAGTTGCTGGTTTCGGGCGGTTTTTCCGCCAGCCAGCAATTCGCCTTCGCCGCCGAGACCTTAGGCGTCAGCGGCGCACTGGCCCGCGAAAGCAACATCCTGTGGCAAAAGGACTGGACGTGGAGCATCGGCGCCCAGGCGCTGATCACCAGCCAGCGCGACCGGTCCGTGCCCGGCGATCCGCGCCGCACCTTCACCGTGCTCGCCCTGCCCGCCAGCCTGACGTGGGACCAGTCCGACGATCTCCTGAACCCGTCGCGCGGCTTTCGCCTCACCACCCGCTTCAGCCCCGAACTCACCCTGCGCGACGGCAGCAATTTCAATTATCTGAAGGCCCAGTTTGAAACCACCGCCTATCAACCCATCGGCGATCTGGTGCTGGCCGGGCGGTTGCACATCGGCAGCATCATCGGCGCCAGCCGCGGCGTGATCGCGCCCGATCGGCGCTTTTATGCCGGCGGCGGCGGTTCGGTGCGCGGTTATGTGTTTCAGGGCGTTGGCCCGCGCAATGCCGACAATGTGCCCACCGGCGGCAACAGCCTGACCGAACTGGCGGTGGAGGGCCGCTATCGCTTCCAGGCCTTTGGCCAGGATCTGGGCGTGGTGGCGTTTCTGGATGCCGGCGAAGTGTCCACCGGCACCACCCCGGCCTTTGACCGGCTGTCGCTGGGTGCCGGCATCGGTGCGCGATTCTACACCGGCTTCGGCCCGGTGCGCATCGATATCGCCACCCCGGTCAACCCGCGCGCCGGCGATCCGCGCGTGGTCTTCTACGTCTCCATCGGGCAGGCGTTCTGATGGCGCGCGGCGTGCGCCTGTTGGCCATCGGGCTGCTGGCACTCTTGGCCCTGTTGGCCAGCCTGCCGCTGCTGCTTGACACCGGGCCGGGCCGGGCCTGGCTGGCGCGGCAACTGCCGGCGCTGCAGCTGGAAAGCGGGCTGAACGTCCGGGTGCGCGCAATCAACGGCAGCCTGTGGGGCAAGGCTGAACTGGCAGGGGTGGACGTGCATGATGCGGCCGGGCGGTTTGCGCGCATCGATAAGCTCGTTGTCGATTGGCAGCCGCTGGCTTTGCTCTCCAACCGCTTCGCTGCTCGCCGGCTGGCGGCTGGCACCATCAGCATCGACCGGCTGCCGCGGCTGCGCCCCACCAGCGATCCGCGTCTGCTCCCCGATCTTGATATCAGCATCGACCGGCTGGACGCCCCGCGCATCATGCTGGCGGCCGGGGTGGCCGGCGCCCGCGCCCGGCAGGCGAGCCTGAACGGCAGCATCGACATCGCCGCCGGCCGCGCGCTGGTGCGGGTGAACGCAGCGGCCAGCGGCAGCGCCGATCGGCTGATCATCGATCTGGATGCCGAGCCTGACCGCGACCGCTTTGCCCTCAGCGCCCTGCTGGATGCGCCGGCCGGCGGGCTGGTGGCCGGGCTTTCCGGCATGAAGACCGATCTGATGGCGCAGGCGCGCGGACGCGGCCGCTGGCAGGCGTGGAACGGCCGCCTGTTGGCCCGCAGCGGCAAGGCTCTGCTCGCCGATACCGCCCTCACCCTGAATGATGGCGAGTTCGGCCTGGCCGGCCGCATCGATCCGGCCGTGCTGATGGCGCCGGGCCCGTTGGCGCGGCTGTTGAACGGCGGGCTGGCGATCAATCTGCGTGCCCGCCCGCGCGATGGCGATGTGCAGCTCACGGCCACAGCCACCGGGCGCTGGCTGAATGGCCGCATCGCCGGCCGCATCAACCGCGCCGCCGAACGCATCGAGGATGGCGATCTGGCCCTGCGCCTGGCCGACGGGGCGCCATTGTCAGACAGTATCGGCCTCAAGGGCCTCAGCCTCACTGCCGGCCTGTCTGGCCCGTGGCTGGCGCCGCAGGCCCAGGCCAAGGCCAGCGCCACCGCCCTGCTGTTGCCCGACGGCATCACGCTGGACCAGGTGAGCGCTTCGGCCATCATCGACGCCAATGATGGCAGCGCCGCCGTGCCGGCCGCTGTGAGCATCGCCGCTGTGCGTGGCCTGCCGGCTAATCTGGCCCCGCTGGCCGGGCGCTGGCAGGCCAGCGGGCCGCTGCTATGGCAGAATGGCCAGCTGCGCGGCGATGGCCTGTTGCTGAAATCCGGGCCACTGGCCGCCCGCCTGGGCCTGAGTTGGGTGCCGGCCACCGGCGCCTGGGGCGCGCGGCTGGCAGCGCGGGTGGTGGGCTGGACACTGCCGCAACTGGGCAGCAGCGATGCCGATATCAATCTTGATCTGCGCCCCGGTTTGGTGGGCACTGGCGACATCAAGCTCACGGCGGCCCACCCGCCGGCTGGCGGGCTGGCGCGGCTCACGGCCGGCGGGATTGGCCTGTCGGGCCGTTTTGCCCTGTTGCCCGGCCTGGCGGTGGAGGCCAATGGCCTCGCCTTCACCAGCCCCGGCCTGATGGCCAGCGGCAGCATCGGCTGGCGCAGCGGGCAGCTCAGCCTGGCCTTGGCCGGCCGCAGCCGCCCATTCGGCCAGTTCCAGCTCGACGGCGGCGGCCGCATCGGCGGGCTGGCGCTGGCGCTCAAGTTGGCGGAGCCCGGCTATGGCCTTGGCGACCTTGCCGCCAGATTGACTCAGGATGGGGAGCGCTGGCAGGTCGCCGCCAATGCCAGCACCGGCGCCGGCCCGGTAGAGCTGCGCGCCGGCGTCGTGTTGGCGCCGATGCTGCAGCTGGATGTGGCAAGATTGTCGCTGGCCGGTTTCGATGCAAATGGCCGACTGGAACAGGGTGCGGCCGGGCCGTTTATCGGCACGCTGGCCGTATCCGGCCCCGGTGTCGCCGGGCAGGCGCGGCTGTTCGGTTCCGGCGCGGTGCAGCAGGCCGAGATCAGCCTGGCCGGCGACAATGTGAAGATCGCCCAGGAAACCCCGATCAGCATCGATCAATTGCGGCTGGCCGCCAGCATCAGCCTGCCGGAAACCGGCCCGCAGATCAGTGGCACGCTGGCCCTGCGCGGCGCCGAGCGCGGCAATCTGCTGATTGAAAGCGCCGATGGCCACATCAGGCTGGTGGACGGCAAGGGTGATGCCAGCCTGAAACTGGCCGGCGACAGCGGCGCGCCGTTTGCCATCAACCTTGCCGCCGCCGTCGCGCCGGGCCAGGTCACGCTGGCCGGCGATGGCAGCTATGACGGGCGGCAGGCCAGGCTGGCCGGGCCGGCGACGTTCAGCCGCGATGATGCCGGCTGGCATCTTTCGGCACTGCGGCTGGCCAGCGCGCTGGGCAATGCCGAGATTTCCGGCGATTGGGGCGAACGGCGGCGCCTGAAGGCGCGGCTGGACCAGGTGTCACTGGCGCTGGTGGGCCTCGCCTATCCCTCGATCAATCTGGCCGGCAAGATCAGCGGCGATATCGATGTGGACCAGCAGCCGGGCGCCGCGCCACAGGGCCGCGCCAGCCTGCGCCTCAATGGCCTGTCGCGCAGCGCCATCACCACCACCTCAACCCCCATTGATGTTGGCCTCAACGCCGCGCTGGGCCGCGATGGCACCACGATCAAGGCAGTGATCCTTCGCGCCGGCAAGGTGGAAGGCCGGGCCCAGGCACGGCTGGGAACGGCCGCGTCCGGAACAGACCCGCTGCTGAACCGCTTGGCCGCGGCGCCCATCGTGGGCCAGTTGCGCTATGCCGGGCCGGTTCAGGATCTGTGGGGGCTGCTCGGCCTTCCCGCGCTGGATTTTCGCGGCCAGGCCCAGGTGGCGGCCGATCTGTCCGGCACGCTGGGCGATCCGCAGATTGCCGGCCGCATCGTGGCGCGCGATCTGCGGGTGGAAGCGCCGTTGCTGGGCGCGGTGGCCACCGGCACCAGCCTTGATGCCCGCTTCAACGCCTCCCGGCTGGAGCTGATCCGCTTTGCCGGCACATCTGGCCAGGGCAATATCACCGGTTCGGGCAGCATCGATCTGTCGCTGGAACGCGGCTTCCCGGTGGATATCCGCATGGTTGCAACCGATGCCGCCATCTTGGGCCGCGATGATCTGTCCGCCACCGGCAGCGGCAATATCCGGGTCGCGACCGACGAATATGGCGGTGTCGTGTCCGGCACGCTGAAACTGGCGCGCGCCGAATATCGCGTGGGCCGCACCGCCGTGGCCGATGTGCCGGTGCTCAACGTGACGGAAAAAAATGTCAGGCTGCTCGGCCGGCGCACGGCGCAATATGTGCCGCCCACGCGCTGGCTCTACAATCTGTCAATCACTGCCGAACGCCAGTTGATGGTGACCGGCATGGGCATCAAATCGGAATGGCAGGCCAATGTGCGGCTGCGCGGCGGTGCCACCGCGCCCGAGTTGTTCGGCCGGGTGCAACTGGTGCGCGGCGATTATGATTTTGCCGGCAAGCGCTTCCAGCTCACCCGCGGCGATATCCGCTTCCAGGGTGGCTATCCGCCCGATCCCATCGTCACCGTGGCAGCGGAGAATGCCAGCAACGGCTTCACCGCCCAGTTGAGCATCGAAGGCACGGCGCAGCGGCCACAGATCAGGTTCAGCTCGGTACCGGCGCTGCCCGAAGACGAAGTGCTCAGCCGCGTGCTGTTCGGTGCCCGTGTCACCGATCTGTCTGCACCCGAAGCCATCCAGCTGGCTGGCGCGCTAACATCGCTGCGTGGCGGCGGCTTCAACCCAATCGGCGCGGTGAGCAAGGGCCTGGGTATCGACCGGCTGCGCATCCTGCCGGCAGACGCCACCATGGGCCGCAAGACCTCGCTCGCCGCCGGGCAATATCTCGGCCGCAATGTCTATGTGGAGCTCGCGACCGACGCCCAGGGCTATACCGCCACCAGCATCGAAATCGGCCTCACCCGATCATTGTCCCTGCTCAGCAGTGTCGCCACGCTCGGCGGCACCTCGGCCGGGGTGCGGTGGACGAAGGATTATTAGCGGCCGATCAGCGCCTTCGCCGTGGCATCAGCCACCACATCGGTGGACTGGCCATTGGCATCGGCCTCAGCAAACAACGCCGCCAAACGTGGCCCGATGGCGTCCACCTGCGCGTTGACCGCATCCAGGCTGGTCTCGCCCAGATATTCGGCCACCACGCTGATGATGCCGCCGGCATTGATCACATAATCGGGCGCATAGAGAATCCCGCGCGCCGCCAGACTTGCGCCGTCTGCGGGCGTGGCCAGCTGGTTGTTGGCGGCACCGGCCACGATGGCCACATCCAGCGCGGCAATGCTGGCGGCATCCAGGATCGCGCCCAGCGCGTTGGGGCTGAACACATCGGCGGGCACGGCCATGATCTCGCTCACCGGCATATGCGCTGCGCCCAGGTCAGCGGCAAGCGCGGCGGCGCGGGCGGCATCGACATCGGCAATCGTCAGCCGCGCGCCATGGGCGGCCAGCGCCCGGGCCAGGGCACCGCCCACGCTGCCCACGCCCTGCACCGCCACATGCAGGCCGCGCACATCATCGCGGCCCAGCTTGTGCTGCACTGCCGCCAGCAGGCCGGCCAACACGCCGCGCGCCGTGAACGGGCCGGGATTGCCGCCCACCGCGCCATTGGCCACCGGCAGGCCGGCAACATGGCGGGTGCGCTGCGCCACCACCACCATGTCATGCTCGGTCATGCCCACATCTTCGGCGGTGACATAGCGCCCGCCCAGCGCCGCCACGGCATCGCCAAAGGCTTCCAGCAGCGCTTCGGTTTTCGGTGCGCCGGCCAACACCACCGCCTTGCCACCGCCCGCCTTCAGGCCGGCCATGGCGTTCTTGTAGCTCATCCCGCGCGACAGGCGCAGCGCATCGGTGAGGGCGGCGTCCTCATTGGCATAAGCCCAGCGCCGCACACCGCCGGCCGCCGGGCCCAGATGGGTGGAGTGGATCGCGACAATCGCATGCAGGCCGGTGGCAGCATCGCGCACCAGCGCCACCTGTTCGTGGCCGTCAAAGCCATCGGCGCTTTCCGCCGGCAGGGCGACAAGGCGCAGCGGTTCCACGGGGGCGGCGGTCATGCGGATACTCCGGTCTTGCAAATTTGATTGCCGGATAGCGCAATAATATTCCAACGTCCAGCAACCGGCTGCAGCGTGCCGCCACCCACAAAGGCGCTTGCCAGCCGCCGCCGGCTCGTTTATCCCCCCCGCCTCACACGCTCTCGTGGCGACTGTAGCTCAGTTGGTTAGAGCGCCGGTTTGTGGTACCGGAGGTCGCGGGTTCAAGCCCCGTCAGTCGCCCCACCCCCTTCAACGCTTGCGGAATTCCGCGCAGGCAAAGCGTGTGCCGGCATTGCCGGACGGATCGCTGCGATAATCATCGGGCTTGGCGTGCACCACGATGGCGGCGCCATCCGCATCCAGCACCGGCGCCGCGCCATCGGCCAGGCGCAGGCCGGGCACGATCTCGTTCAAACTGCCCACGCCCTTGGCATCCACCACCAGATTGGGCAGATCGCCGGCGTGGCTGCCCATCGGATTGTCGCGGCCATGCTGGCGGCCGGCCGGGTTGAAATGCGGCCCGGCGCTGGCGAAATCCGGGCCAGCACAGCGGCCCACGGCGTGGATATGCACGGCATATTCCCCCGCCGGCAGGCCCTTGATCGCCACGATCACCTGGGTGCCCTGTTCCAGCTGCAGCAACTCGGCATCGCCCAGCGCATTGCCATCGGCGGTGAGCAGTTTCGATGCCAGCATCAGCGAGGGTGGCGCGCCGCCCACCCGGCCCAGCGATTCGGTCTTGGGCCCGCAGGCGGCGAGCAGCACGGGCAGCAACAGCAAGTGAGGGCGCATGATCATTCCTTTTGGTTCAGGCCATAATGGCTGACGAGGCGATCAAGCGCCAGCGAAAGCACCAGCTTTCCCCCCCGCGCCGGCCAGCCCAGGCCGCGTTCGGCCGCTTCCAGCCCTTCCCCCATGCACACCACCCGCCACAACACATCGGCCAGCCCCGGCCCGCAGGCGGCAACGGCGGCATCAAAGCGGCGACGCGCGGCGATCTGACTGCCGCTTAGGTCCAGTGCGCCGCCGTGGCTGCGCGTGCCGGGCACCGGGTCCCACCGCATCGTCACGCGCGGGCCCAGGCTGGCGGCGTGGAAATCATCGCGCAGGCGGATGCCGGCCAGCAGTTGGCCTGCGCTGATATGGCCGCGCCGCGCCAGCCAGGCCAGCGGCGCTTCGGCCAGGTTCACCGTCACCTGCGCCCGGTCGATACGGTCGCCGGGCGGCAGGGTGCGGGTGGCGAGCAGGCGGTTGGCGAGTTCGGGTGCAATGTCGGTCACGGCTTGGGCTTTGGGCATGCGATTCTCCCGTTTGGCACGAAATGGCAATATCATGCTTGCACAAGCCACTGGTTGTAGGACAGAGTTAACCAGAGAGGTTATTTCAGAGAGGCTTCATGATCACCCGCATCCGTGACGTGCGCAAGGCCCGCGGGCTCACCCTGGCCGATGTCGCGGCCGCCTGCGTGCCGCCCACCACGGCGCAAACCATCGGCCGGCTGGAAACCGGGATGCGCACTGTGTCGATCGATTGGCTGGAGCGGATCGCAGCGGCGATGGACGTGGCCAGCTCAACACTGGTGACCATGCCCGATCGCCCTGATGTGCCGGTGGCGGCCATCATCGGCTTCAACGGCGCAGACGCTCCGGAACGCGCGCGCACCTTGGTGCCGCCGGCCCCGCAGGGCGATCTGATCGGGCTGGTGGTGGATGCCGCCCAGGGCGATTATCGCACCGGGGATGAATTATGGGCGCAGCGGCTGGCCCCGGCGCACTTTGGCCGCGCCATCAACCGCGACGTGCTGGCCCCGCGCCCGGCCGGCCGCTTTGCCTTTGGCCGCCTGATCGCGGTGGACGGCAGCCGCATCCAGTTGCTGCCCACCACGCCCGGCGCGCGGCAGCAGGTGCTGGCGGAGGTGCCGTGGATCGCGGTGGTGACCACGCTGGTGCGGCGGGTGTGAACAAGGCGGTTCCTCCCCAAACTTGTTTGGGGAGGGGCCGAGTGTAACGAGGCGGAGGGGCCCTTGCGGCAAACGCCCCTCCGTCGCCTGCGGCGCCACCTCCCCAAACAAGTTTGGGGAGGAGCTTATCCCGGCACCACCCCGTTCAATTCCAGCGCGGCCCCGGCCAGATGCAGGCTGCCGGTGATCAGCACCAGGGGCGGCGCGTCGCCGGTGCGGGCGATGGCCTTCAGGGCCTGGCGGATATTGGGCGCGGTCGCCGTCGCCATGCCCATGTTGGACGCCGTGGCGGCCAGGCTTTGCGGATCATGGCCGGCGTGGCCGGGCACCGGCACGGTGTAAACCGCACTTGCCATGCCGGCGAACGGCTTCAGAAAGCCTTCGGCATCCTTGTTGGCCAGCATGCCGGCCACCAGCAGCAGCCGCTGGCCAGGTTGCAAGAGCGGGCGCAGGCTTTCGGCCAGGGCACGGCCGGCGGCCGGGTTGTGGCCGCCATCCACCCACAGGCTGCTGCCGGCGGGCAGCAATTCGGGCAGTGGGCCGGCATCCAGGCGTTGCAGCCGCGCCGGCCATTCGGCCCAGCCCATGCCGGCGCGATAGGCGGCATCCTTCAGGGCCAGCGCGGTTTGCGCGCGCAGCATGGCCACGGCCAGCGCGGCATTGTCATGCTGGTGCGCACCCGCCAGACGCGGCAGCGGCAGCGCCAGTTTGCCGGCTTCATCACGGTAATGCAGCTGGTTTTCATACACCGCCGCGTCCCAATCCTGGCCGCGGATTGCCAGCCGCGCCCCGGCCAGGCCGGC
>JAIXQY010000237.1 GCA_027485485.1 Sphingomonadales bacterium
GGGCCAACATGCATCGGCCCCAGGCTGCCGCGCCATTGCCCGCCGATCGGGCTGGTTTCCATGCGCCGGAAATAGGGCAGCACATCACCATAGCCCCAGCCATGATTGCCGGCCGCGGCCCAGCCATCGAAATCGGCCGGTGCGCCGCGCACGAACAACATGCCGTTGATGGAAGATGATCCGCCCAGCACCTTGCCAGCCGGCCACAGATCCACCGTGCCGCCGCGCGAGGCATCGGGGGCGGCCAGATGGCCCCAATCCACGCGTGGATTGCCGATCAGCCGCACGATGCCGGCCGGGATATGGATGGCCGGATCGCGATCCCGGCCGCCAGCTTCCAGCAGCAGCACGCGCCGGCGCGGATCCTCGCTCAGCCGCGCCGCCAGCGCACAGCCGGCCGATCCGGCCCCGACGATGATGACATCAAAGTTCATCAGCTCTTGGCCGAAAGCGCCTGGAAGATCTTGTATTCGTTCACATCATCGCGGCGCTGGGCCGCCCAGCTGGTGGCAAAGCCGCGCGGGTAGCGGCTGTCGTCATCGCGCCGGCCATCGGCCGACCAGAGCAGAGGGAACAGATCGCCGCCCGGCGCCTCGCCTTCGATCATCTCGTCGAAACTCACGCCGGCAATGTTGAGGCAATCGGGCCGGGGGGACCAGCGCACATCATCGCCAAACACCCGCACCGACAGCGCGATGCGCCAATCATCGGTGGGGTTGCCGTGGGAATAATGCAGTGCGCGCGGGTGCACCACCAGCATGTCCCCCACCGCCATATCCCAGGTGAGGAAGCGCCCGGCATAGGCCGGATCGGCGCGCAGCGCCTCGCCATCGGGATGGGGCAGGCGATCATCGGGCTTGATCATCTTGCGGGCGTTGGGGCTGAACAGCCAGTAACGCGCATCGCTGTGCTGCGTGCCGGCGATCACCTCCAGGCTGTTGGCCCTGGTGATCGGCGTGAGCGGAATCCACAGCGACGGCACCATGGTGGTTTCGGCCGTCACCGGCCAGCCCATGCGATCATTGTGCCAGATGGTCTTTTCCGTCGATTGCGGCCCCTTGGCGAAAATCTCGTCAAAGAAGAAGCGCGCGGTGGTGGAGCCAAGCACCTTGCCCGCCGCCTCGCCCAGCGGGCTTTCAAACACGAAGCGGCGGAATTCCGGGATGGTGCGCGCCATGTAACGGCCGGGATTGTTGGGCAACAGGCCGAAGTCAGCCTTGTCGATCAATAGCTTGCGTGCCGGGCCTTCCATGGCGTTCAGCCATTCGGGATCGAACACACCCCGCAGGCACACCACGCCATCACGGGCATAGGTTGCGATATCATCATCGCTGATCGGGCGCAGGGGGCTGGTGTTGAACGGCATGATCCACCTGTGGCTGGCTGGCCGCGCCAATCGCGGCAGATCAACTTATCGCGGGCCTCTGCCATCAATGCCAATCAAACTATTGGCCATTACCATGCGCCAAATGCATGGTTTCAGCCGCCAAGCGCAGCTCGGTGATGAAGCTGTTGACCACGGCGCGCGGCGGCATGGCGCGGCGGGTGATGATGCCGGCCTGGCGCACGATGGGGCAGCCCGGTGCCGCCAGCCGCACCGCCGTGCCCGGCCCCGTGCGGCGGGCCACGACATGATCGGGCAAGATGCCGATGAAGCCACCAGTGGCGATCAGCGAGGCGATCAGGTTCAGCGAATTGGTGCGCACCACGAAGGCTGGCGCCGGCAGACCATCGGCAGCGAAATATTGATCGAGAAAGTCGCGCATGTGCGGCTGATCCACCACCGCCCAGCGCTGATCCAGCAGCATGGCCTTGTCGACCGCCACGCCGACCAGCGGGTGATCCGCCCCGGCATACACAAAGGCGTTCAGATCCAGCACCGGCTCCACCAGCAGATCATCGTCCAGGCTGATGTTGGACAGGTTGGAGAAGATCACATCCAGCCGGCCATCGCGCAGGGCCTCCAGCAGTTCCTCAAGAAAGCCCTGTGTCACGGTGAGGGCCACATCATTGCCGGCAGCGCACACGGCAGCCACGGCGCGATCGACGATATGATCGGCAAACATCGCCGCCATGCCGATGGCCAGTTCGCCGCGCGCGCCGGATTGCACCGCCTGCACCTCGGCCCGCGCCCGGTCCGCCTCGTTCAGCATCAGCCGGGCATAGCGATACAGCGCCTCGCCGGCCGGGGTGGGCACCATGCCGCGCGGCCGCCGTTCGAGCAGTTCGGCGGCCAGCAGTTCCTCGAGCGACTTGATGCTGCGGGTCAGCGCCGGCTGGCTGAGGCACACGCGCTCCGCCGCTTTCGACAAAGTGCCGCAATCCACCACGGCAACGAAATGGCGCAGGTGGCGCAGCTCCATCACATCAGCCGACCTCGATCACCACCTTGCCGACATGGGCGCCGGATTTGAGATAGGCATAGGCCGCCGGTGCATCATCAAAGGCAAAGCGGCGATCGATCACCGGTTGCAGGCCGTTGGCCGCCACCGCGTCCACCAACCGCGCCAGCATCGCCCGGCTGCCTTCGGCAATGCCCTTCAGCACCAGATTCTTGCCAATGATGGTGCCGAAATTGGCCAGCCCGCTGGTGGCGGCCCCGCCGAGCGCGCCGATGATGATCAGCCTGGCATTGGGCGCAGCGGCGTTGATCGATTGCGACAGCGTCACCTGGCCGCCGGTTTCGACGATGATATCGGCCCCCTTGCCGCCATTGGCTGCCAGCACGGCCGCCGCCCAATCCGGCGTGGTGGCATAATTCACCGTGATATCGGCCCCCAGCGATCGCGCCAGTTCCAGCTTCTCATCGCTGGACGAAGTGATCGCCACCCGCGCGCCGCAAAATTTTGCAATCTGCAGCGCAAAGATCGACACGCCACCCGTGCCCAGCGCCAGCACAAGGTCGCCGGCCCGGATGCCGCCAGCATCGACCAGCGCATGCCAGGCGGTGAGCGCCGAGGAGGCCAGCGGCGCCGCCTGCAGATTGGTCACAGTATCGGGCAGCTTCACCATCGCGGCCGCCGGCATGCAGACCTGTTCGGCCAGCCAGCCATCATGGGTGATGCCCACATCATGGCCAAAGGCTGCCGGCGAGAAGGCACCATCGATCCAGGTGACGAAATGCGGCGCGATCACCCGGTCCCCCGGCTGCACCGCGCTCACGCCCGGCCCCACCGCGATCACCGTGCCAACGCCTTCCGACATCGGCACCCGCTCCGGCGGACGGCGCGGGCCATAGCGGCCCTCCAGAACCATGATGTCGCGGTGGTTCAGGCAGATGGTGTTCACCTTCACCACCGCTTCGCCAAAACCGGGCACCGGATCGGGGCGGGTGACGGCGGCCAGGCCATCGAGCCCGGTTTGCGGGCCAATCTGAAAGGCTTTCATGGCTGGTCTCGCGTCAGATGTTGGGCGGGCTGAAATCGGTCCAGTTCTGCCAATCGCGGGTGATGAACACCTCGTCGATCAGGGTGCGCTGGAAACAGATGCCGTCGCGGAACCATTGCCAGGTGCGGGCGCGGTTCTGGCGGTCGTCGCTGTTCTGGATCATCTCATAGAGATAGACGCCCGGCTCGTTGTGGCGGGTCCAGTTCAGGCAGGTGGAGCGGTTGAAATCATCGGGCTGCATGTGCGCGGCCCAGCCCTTGATCAGATCATTGTCCCACCACACGCGGCCATCGCGATATTCGGCGGGAAATTCGCGGATCTCGTGGCGGCCATCGGCCCAATAATAATGGTTGGTCTGATAATAGCGCTCGGACTCGCCCTCATCGACCAGCCGGCAGATCAGGCGGGATTTGTGCTCGTCGGTCAGCTTGCCGGTCTTGGCGTCATAATAACGATACCAGCCTTCCCACACGCCTTCGTTGCTGGCCAATATGGACATCACCTCGCGCACGCCCGGTTTTCTCACGGCATCAACCATCACATACTCCCCTTTTCAGCAGCGCCGGGCGCCAGATCAACCAACACTTTCCCGATGGACTGCCCGGACAGCAAGCGGTCCACCGCGTCATACACGCCATCAAGCCCGGCAAAGCGCATCGCATCGAACCGGATGGTCAGATGGCCCGCCTCATGCAGCGCGAACACCCGCGCCCGCGCCGCCGGCCAATGGGCGGTGAGCAGGCCGTTCATGAAACCGCGCACCGAAACCCCCTTGTAATAGATGCTGTGCACGATGCGCGGCGCGTTCACGATTTCCGGCCGGCCTTCCAGATCGGCCGCAGCACCGGCCACCACCAGCCGGCCGTGCGGCGCCATATTGGCCAGGAAGGCATCAAAGATCGTCCCGCTCACCGTGTCGACCGCGACATTGATGGCATTGGGATATTCGGCTGCCAGCACCGCCGCGACATCCTCGGCGCGATAATCAATCACCCGCTGCGCTCCCAGTGAGCGCACGAACTCGGCCTTTTCCGGGCCGCCGCACACGGCAATCACGTGGCAGCCGCGGTGCAGCGCCAATTGCACCAATATATGGCCCAGGCCGCCGGCTGCGGCCGAAATAGCCACCGTCTCGCCATCCTGCAGCGCGCCGACATGCTCCAGTGCCAGCAGCGCCGACACCCCGGTGGAGGCCAGCGCCAGCCATTCGCAGGCAGAAGATGGCGCGCGGGCAAAGCTGGCCGCCGGTCCGATATTGGCTTCGCGATAGCCGCCGGTGAAGCGCACCGTCACCGCGGCATCGCCCACGGCAAAATCCGTCACGCCCGGCCCCACCGCATCCACCACGCCAATGGCCTCCACACCGGTGAAGCTGGGCGGTTTCACCGGCACATAATCCACCGCATTGCGGGCGATCTGCGTGTCGAAAATGCCGTTCACCCCGCAAAAGCGGTTGCGCACCCGGATCTCGCCCGGCCCCGGCGCGGTCACCGGCAGATCGACGATATCGCAGGCGCCGCGAAAATCATCGGCAAAGCGCGACAGGCGGATGGCGCGATAGGTCTCGCTCATTGCGGAAAGCCCAGGCCTCCCGGATTCAGCTGCCCGTCCGGATCAACCATGGCCTTGATGGCATCCAGCAGCGCCAGCGACGCCGCATCCCGGCTCTGGCGATAGGGATAGGCCCGGCCGATCTGGAAATGGCCGCAGCCAAAGCCGGCGGCAATCTTGGCCACGCCCTGGCGCGCCCGCGTCACCACGGCCGTGGCTTCGGGATTGGGCGGCAGCTTGGGCAGGCCCGCCAGATGGCTGGCCTCCATCATGGCAGCGTGCACCGGGCGATAGCCGTGCGGCCAGTAAAACACCGGCTCGATCAGCAGCGCGTTGGTGGAGAGCGAGGTGAACAGATAGCCGGTGTAGATGCCATGCGCCTTGAACTCACCGGCCATTTCCTGAAACAGCGCCTCGATCGCGGCGTGGAAGGCCGGTGCATTGCTGTGCGAGACGATGCCATGCACCGGCGCCCAGCTTTCGCCTTCCGGGCCCAGCATCGAATTGGGCGGCGGGAACGGCATCGCGCGGATCACCTTGGCGATGCTGTTCTCGATCTCGCTGCCGCCGAACTGCGCGGCGATGCGGCGGGCCTCGCTCATGTCATCCGCCACGCCAGCCGCTGAGCGGCCCTCGGCGATCACATGCAGCGGAAAGTCCGTCGGCTCGATGAAATTGCGGCCGCCCAGCGCAATTTTTGCGGCGGCCATCAGGCCCTTGCCCACCGATTTTTCCTTGGCCACCACCGCACCCAGCGTCTTCACATCGCTCATCAACGACATGCGCTTGAGCCGCACCTTGGTGAGGCCAGGATCAAAGGCGCACATTTCGCAGGCCACGCCCGAGCGGGACATTTCGGCCATGGCGCGCAGCAGATCATCGGCGGTGCGGAACGAGAAGGAGGCATGATCCTCATGCGCCGGCGCGCGGATCAGGCGCAGGGTGATTTCCGCCTTCACCCCAAGTGTGCCGCAATCGCCGCAGAACAGCCCGGTGAGGTCGGGGCCGAAGTGGCGATAGAAGGGCGCGTTGCCATCCGGCCCGCGCGCGCCGGTGCGCAGCACCTGGCCATCGGCCAGCACAACGGTCAGCGCGATCACGCTCTCGCTCGAGGTGCCGTGGTGGCCAGAGCCAAACATGGCGTTCAACTGGCTGACGCCGCCGCCGATGGTGGAATATATGCCCGACATCGGCCCCCAGAACGGCGTGCGCAGGCCCTTCGCCGCCAGCGCCGCGTTCAGCGCCGCCCAGCTGCAGCCGGCCTCCACCGTCACGGTCATGTCGTCAGCGTTGATCGAGATGATACGGTCCATCGCCGACAGATCGAGGCTGATGGCGTTGTCGCTGGCCGGGATATAGCCGCTGGTATAGCTCATGCCCGCCCCGCGCGGGGCCACCTCAACGCCAGCGGCATGGGCTGCCGCCATCACGGCCGCCAGTTGCTCGGTCGATTGCGGTGCGACCACCAGCGCCACCATATGGTCGCTGGCGGTGAAGACATCCTCGCTCATCAGGGCGCGTTGCGCCGCATCGTCACGCACCTGATCAGGGCCAACAATGTTGATCAGCCTGGGTTTCAGCAGCGCCACCGGGCTGGTCGCGGGCGGCATGGTCATGCTGTGCATCAATGGCTCCCTGCGGCTGATCAGCCGATTTGTCCGGACAACTATCACCGTAACCAGATTGCGCCGCCCGTTCCACCTGCATTTTGTCCACCTGCCGGGGAAATCGTGCCACGATGCAATTCCCGGCCGGCCGGCCCGGCCATGATCGGCCGGGTCAGCCCAAAAGGACCGGCCCGCCATGGACAAGATCGCCATCGAACGCACCCTCATGGATTATGCCGCCGCCTGGCGCCTGAACCAGGCCGCCGCGCTGCCACCCTTCTGGGATGCCGCCCATTTCGCCTTCTACAAGGCCGAGGAGGTGACGCGCTTCTTCACCGGCTTTGCTGACACATTGGCCTATTGGCAGCAGAATCAGGGGCTGCACGACGATATCCGGCTGCGCCTCGGCCCCATCACGGTGGCGCCGGTGGCCGACGGCGTCGCCATGGCCATGTTCGACATGGCCTGGGACATCCGCTTCGCCGAGGAGGCCAAGCTGGCCAGCGGTCAGGATTTCCACCACCGCGGCAAGGCCATGGGCGGCTTCAACCATGTGCTGGCCATGCTGCGCCACAGCGACAGCGGCTGGAAACTGATCGGCTGGAGCGAAACGCCCGATGCCGCCATCACCTATCTCACCCAGCTCTACTATCGCACCGCGGCCGAGGATTTCCGCCCCGTCTAACGGCGCGGCTGCGGCGTCAGCTTCGCCCCCGGGATGCCGGCCAGCACGATGTTGATCAGCCTGGCATTGTCCCACTCCGGCGTGCGCGGTGGGCTGTCGCCGGTGCGCAGAACGATCAGATCCTGCGATGGCACGATATAGACGATCTGGTTGCTGTTGCCGTCAAACATCACGACATCATCGCTCAGATAAGGTTCGGAATGCAGCACCTTGGGCGTTGGCCGGTTCGGATTGGCAAAGCCGCGCCGCTCGATATAATCGCCGCCCAGCCACAGGCCCAGGCCATAATGCGGATGCTGGGCCGTGCCGGTTTTCATCGCCGCAACATAACCCTTGGGCAGCAGCGCCTTGCCGCCCCAATTGCCGTCCTTGGCCACCAGCATCGCCATGCGGGCATAGCTCTGGGCCGGCAGCAGCGCGCAGCAGCCGCTGTGGGCCAGGCCGCCGGGCCGGTTGATCCACACCTGGCCGCCGGCCGCGCCGATGGGCTTGAGCACCTCCGAACCGATGAACTCGGCATAGCGGCGGCCAGTGGCCCGTTCGATCACCAGCGCCACGAGTTCCGATGTGGCGTTGTTATACTCATAAATGCTGCCCGGCGCGTCGGTGAGGGGATATTCCTCAATGATGATGCGCTCGTGGAACGGGTGGAGATAGGCCCGGCTCCAGATATTGTCCGGCTCCACCGAAACGCCCTGCGCCAGCAGACCCGATCGCATGTCAAGCAGGTGACGGATCAGCATCGTGGCCTTGGGCGTGCCGCGCCATTCCGGGATGAAATCAATCACCGGCTGATCCAGCGACTTGATCTTGCCCAGCATGATCGCCCGGCCCACGGCCAGCGCCGTGATCGGTTTGGCCAGCGATTTCGACACGATGCCGGTGGCGGCATCAGCCCCCTTGAAATAGCGCTCCGCCTGGACCTTGCCCTTGTGGATGACGATGAAGGCATTGCTGTTGTTGGCCGCGGCATAGGCTTCGGCAGCAGCCAGTGCGGCCGGCGCGATGCTGGGCTTGGCGGCGCGCGGCAGCGACTTGGCCGGCGCCCCCGGCACGGCTTCGAGCGGCTCATAGCGGCTCAGTTCGCCGCGCCCGCTGGTGGCGATATCCTTGAAGCGGGCGGCATAGACCGCCTCCACATCGGCCGGATAGGTCGCAGCCATCAGCAGGGGCGCCAGCAGCAGGGCGGCGACGGCGGCAAATCGTGTGGCTGATGGCATGACATTCCCCGCATTTCCTCGAAGATCACCATGGGCCGCCCGCCCCCTTGGCACAGGCCCCACCCGCCATGCATCCGCCAGGCGAATAAAAATGCGGCCGATTGCCCCTGCCCGGCCAGCCACCCTATCGTCAACGGAAGGAGGGACCGACGATGCCGCAGAACCGCTATGGCGTGCAATCGCAGCTGGCCGGCTGGCTGGTGGCGTTGCTGTACCTCGCGCACCAGCAGCTCACCGTGCTGCTGGCCCGGTCCGATCGCTTTGGCCCGCTGCGGGAGGATTATCGCGGCTGGCATTATCTGCTCGGGTCTGTGCTGTTGGGCGCGATTATCTGGCGGCTGCTGTTGTGGCGGCGCGAAGCCGATGTGGCGCCGGTTGCCGGCGTCACTCCGGCGCTGCACAATTGGGGCCGCTGGCTGGCGCTGGTCGCCTATGTGCTCATCCTGGCCGCGCCGTTCGTGGGCATCATCTATGCCTGGGCCGATGATCTGAAGGTGCATCTCGGCCCGCTGCCGGCGCTGCCATCCCTGATGGGCCGCGACCGTGATGTGTGGATGTTCACCGGCTATTTCCATTCCGGCCTGGGCTTCATGCTGCTGGTGCTCAATCTGGCTGCGATCGTCACCACGGCCTATGCCCTGCTGCGCCACGGCAAGGGCCTGCTGGCGATCTTCCCGCCCGGCTATGGCGTGCAGATCTTCATCGGCGTGGCGTCCACCGTCTATGCCTTCACCACCTTCCGCTCGCCCGAACCCGGCCCGCGCGCGCTGGCCATCTTTGGCGGCGTCTGTGCGCTGGTGTGGCTGATCGGCTGGCTTATCCACCGCAAGCGCCACCCGGCGATCAAGCCACAATTGGGCGGCTTTTCGCGGGTGGCCGCGCCGGTGGCGGCGATCTCGCTGGCGGCGCTGGGTGCCTATGGCCCGCATGCGCTGTTCAAGGTCACGCCCTGGCCGATGGGCGAGAAGGCCAGCGGCCCGCCCGGCGTCACCTCCCACCTCGCCGTGGCTGATCATCCGGCCGCCCGGGTGATGGCCAGCGCGCCGACCCCGTTTGAGAACCAGGTGCGCGACGAGACCTACAAATGGTGCCGTTTCTGCCACACGGTGGAAAAGAACGGGCCGCATCTGGTTGGCCCCAATCTCCATCACATCTTCGGCCAGCGCGCCGGCACGGTGCCCGGCTTCACCTACACCACCGCCATGGCCGATGCCGGCCGCAAGGGGCTGGTGTGGACCGACGAACGCATCGCCTGGTTCATCGCCGATCCGCAGAAGCATCTGCCCGGCACATCGATGATCGTCTCGTCCGGCCCGATCCCCGATCCGGCGGTGCAGAAGGCGGTGATCAACCTGCTGCGCCGCGAAACCATGGCCGATGCGGCGCCATGAGCCAAATTATCCACCCAGCGGCCATCCGACCGGCCAGCCTTGGTGATGGGCGCCATGGTCCCAAGGTGATGCGATGACCGATCCCGCACCAATCCGCCGCGTTTCCACCGGCCTGCGCATTGCCTGGGGGGCCGGATCGGTCGGCACGGTCACCGTGCTCACGGTCAATTCGCTGCTGCTGCTGTTTTTCATGACGTCGGTGCTCGGCCTGGCGCCGGCGCTGGCGGGCAGCCTGTTGTTCGGGGCCAAGCTGTTCGATGCCATCGCCGCCCCGCTGCTGGGCGGCATCAGCGACAATTGGCGCGGCCGCATGGGCCGGCGCGCGCCGTTCCTGCTGGCCGGCGCCTTCACCTCGGCCTTTGGCGTGGCGCTGATCTTCAATCCGCCCGCTGCCGTGGATGCCGCCCTGCCCTTCTGGATCATGGGCAGCCTGCTGGTCATCGCGCTGGGCTATACGCTGTTCAACGTGCCCTATATGGCCATGCCGGCGGAAATGACCGACAATCCGGTGGAGCGCACCGCCATCATGTCGTGGCGTATTGCCTTTGTGTCCATCGGCGGCCTGATCACCGGCGTCACCCCGCAACTGGCCAAGACGCTGGGCGGCGGCCGCACCGGCTATGGCCAGATCGGCTTCATCCTGGCCGGCGTGGTGCTGCTGGCGATGCTCAGCGCCTTCACCGCCGCGCGCCGGTCCCGCCAGGTGCCCAGCGCGCCGCAGGCTGGCGGTGCCGCCCGCTATCTGGTGGTGGTGCAAAACCGGCCGTTCATGCTGCTGATCGCGGCCAAGGTCTGCCAGCTCGTCGGGTTGGCCAGCCTCACCTCGTCAATCCTGTTCCTGATGGACAATGTGCTGAAACAGCCGGCCTCCACCGTGGGCTATTACTCGCTGTGCGCCACCATTGCCACGCTCTCCACGATGCCGGCCTGGGTGTGGCTGGGCAAGCATTTCAGCAAGCGCACCCTCTATGGCCTGGGCTGCCTGCTGTTCGCCTGCCTCACCTCCAGCTGGATGCTGGCCGGCGCCAACGAGCCGCTGGCCTTCATCCTGCTGCGCGGCTTCCTGTCAGGCACCTTCTCCGGCGGCTTGCTGCTGATGGGGCAAAGCCTGCTGCCCGATGCGATCGATCATGATTGCCGCCGTTCCGGCATCAGGCGCGAGGGCGTGTATGCCGGGGCGTACAGCTTTGTCGAAAAGGCCTCGATGGCGTTCGGCCCGCTGCTGGTTGGCCTGATCCTGCAGGCCTTCCACTTCCAGCCCTCGCTGGGCAAGGCGGTGGAGCAACCGCCCGAAGCCCTCACCGGCATCATCATCGGCGTGGCCGTGGTGCCGGCCGTGCTCTATGCATTGTCGGTGATCCCGCTCTATTTCTTCCGTCTCGATCCCGAACCGGCGGCCCCCGCGGTGCCGGCCGAATAAGAGGAGCAATCATGGGCGCAACCTTGCGACAGGGCGGCCGCGCCGCCATGGATTTCATGGTGGAAATCACCACCGCCAGCCGGCCCCTGGGCGCGCGCTGGGCCGGCGAACTGGCACGGTCGGGCCTGGATGCGCACAGCCTGCCCGATGATATCGATGCCCGCGAAGGCGCGGTGAAGCAGGCGCTGGCCGGTTCCGAGGCCTTTGCCGTGCACAATCTGGTGATGGAATTCGCCAGCGTGGAGCATGGCCGGGTGGCCCGTGATGGCTTCAACGAAATGGCTGACGTGCTGCTGCCGCGCTTTGCCGAACTGGAAGCGCGGGGGCCAGCCACGCTCAGCTGCGATCCCGATTTCGTGGTGCCCGACTATTATCGCGGCGTCTGGTTCCACCGCACCACCGGCGGCTGGGATGGCCACCCGGAAATGGGCTTCGTGCACAGCGAACTGATCCACAAGACCTATGTGGCGCGCAATTTCGGCGGTGACATCTTTGCCCAGCGCCGCGCCGTGCTCGGCATGCTGCCGCGCCGCGATTATGCCCGCATCCTCGAAATGGGCACCAGCTCCGGCCATTTCACCGTGGCCTTGCAGGAAACATTCCCCACGGCCCGCATCACCGGCGTCGAGCTTTCGGTGCCAATGCTGAAAGAGGCGCTGCGCACCGCCAATGCCAATGGCTGGGCTTGGGATCTGTATCAGCGCGCCGCCGAAGCCACCGGCTTTGCCGATGCCAGCTTCGATCTGGTCGCCAGCTATATCATCCTGCACGAAATGCCGGCCCGCGCCATCCGCGCCGCCTTTGCCGAGGCCTATCGCGTGCTGGAGCCCGGCGGCCAGATGCTGATGAGCGATGTCACCCCCTATCGCATGCTCGACAAGATGGGCGAATGGCGGGCCGATGTGCAGGCCAAGAAGGGCGGCGAGCCTTATTGGCGCGAAGCCGCCACGCTGGACTGGAGCCAGGCGGCCCGCGATGCGGGCTTTGTCGATGTGGCCGAAGGCGGGCTGGATGGCGCGCTTTATCCCTGGGTGATCACCGCCACCAGGCCCAAGGCCGATCAGCCGTGAGCGATGCGCATGATCCCGGCGCCGCCTCCCGCGGGGTCGGGCAGGCCCAGGCCTTGGCGCCGCATCAGATTGATGATGTTGCCAATGCCCTGTTGGTGCTGGCGCGCGAATTGTGGGTGGTGAAAGATCGCCAGCGCGTGCTGGAAGCCCTGCTGGCCGAAAACGGCATCATCGCCCCCGGCGTGATTGCCGATCATCAGCCCGGCCCGGCGCTGACTGCCGAATTGGCGACCGAACGCACGCGCTACACCCAGGCGCTGATGACGGCCCTGTGCCCACCGCCGGAGCAGGCGCCATGAAGGCGCTGGCCTTCGCGCTGCTGTGCGGCCTGGCGGGGGCCGCGCTGGCCCAGCCGGCGCCGCCCTCCCCCGCTGCCGCCGCCATATTGGCCCGGATGAAAGCAATCCCGATGGCAACTGCCGTGGAAAGCCCCGATGCCTATACGCCGGCCGAAACGGTGGCCGGTGCAGTGGCCCGGCCATTGCCCAAGGGCGGCGGCGTCACGGCGGCGGCGATTGCCAATGCCCAGGCCTATGCCGATGGCCAGAACAGCTTTGCCCTGATCATCGCCCGCAATGGCCGCATCGTGCACGAACATTATGCGCCGGGCTTCACCGCCAGCTCGCGCTTTGCCACCGCCTCCATGCACAAGGCGGTGCTGGCGCTGGCCTTTGGCCCGGCAATTGCCAGCGGCAAGATCAGCCTGGCCGATCCCTTGTCCCGGCATCTGCCCGAACTGGCCGATGATCCCAAGGGCGCCGTCACCATCGAGCAATTGCTGCGGATGACCGGCGGGGTCGGCTCCCCGCCCGCCAATCCCGCCGATCCGCAGTCACCATCGGCGCAATTGATGTTTGGCGAGGATAATCGCGCCGCCGCGCGCGGCTTCATCCTCACCACCCCGCCGGGCAGCGAGTTTGCCTATCAGAATATCAGCACGCAACTGGCCGGCCTGGCGCTGCAGGCGGTGCTGGGCGAGCGTTATGCCGCCTATCTGTCGCGCGCGCTCTGGGCCCCGATCGGCGCCAGTGATGCCGCGCTGTGGCTGGACCGGCCGGGTGGCAACCCGCATTTCTTCTGCTGCCTGCAGGCCACCGCCGGCGATTGGCTGCGCGTGGGCGAACTGGTGCGCAACCAGGGCAAGGCCGGCCGCCGCCAGGTGATCGCCGCCGATTGGGTGCGCGCGGTCACCGCGCCGTCCCCGCTCAACCCCAGCTTCGGCATGAACTTCTGGCGCGGCAGCCCGCATGTGCCGGTGCGCCGTTATGGCAAGGCGGTGCCACTCACCGTCGCCGCCGCCCAACCCTTTGCCCGCGATGATGTCGTCTATATCGATGGCGCCGGCGGCCAGCGTGTCTATGTCGTGCCATCGGCCGGCCTGACCGTGGTGCGCATCGGCAAGCCATCCTTGACCTGGGACGACAGCGAACTGGTCAACCGCGTGCTGGCCGGCCTCACGAACTGAATTCAGCCCGCAGCCGCGCATCATCGGCCCCCAGCTCAGGCACCCGCGTCGCCGCCGGCGCGGCCCCATCCACCAGCGCCGCTGGCGCAATCACGTGCAGCACGCCGGCCGCGGTCTCAACGCTGATGGTGCGCAGATGCGGGTGGTTGGACAGCCCAGCGACATCGTTCAGCCGGCCATAGGCGATGCCGGCTGCCTCCAGCCGGGCCATGGCGGCATCGGCGGCCAGCCCGGCAAACACCGCCTGCACCAGCGCCTCCAGCGCCGGGCGATGCGCCAGCCGGGCCATGTTGTCGGCAAAGCGCGCATCATCGGCCAGGCCGGCATCGCCCAGAAACAGCGCGCAGAAACGCCGCCATTCGGCCTGGTTCTGCACCGAAAAGATGATCTGCTGCCCATCCGCGCAGGCAAAGGCCCCATAAGGGGCCAGCGAGGGATGGTTCACCCCGGCCCGCTGCGTGTCGCGCTCGCCATAGACATGGTGGAGATAGGGCACGTTCATCCAATCGGCGAGCGCATCGAACAGCGAGACCTCGATTCTGCAGCCCTGGCCGGTGCGTTCGCGGCTGTAGAGCGCCTGCAGGATGGCGGCATGGGCGGTCATCCCGGCGGCAATGTCGCATACCGAAACCCCCACCCGCGCCGGGCCATCGGGCGTGCCGGTGATGGCACACAGGCCCACCTCACCCTGCACGATCAGATCATAGGCCTTCAGATGGGCAAACGGGCCTTCGGTGCCAAAGCCGGAAATGCTGCAACAAATGAGGCGCGGATGGCGGGCGCGCAGATCGGCCATTGGAAAGCCCAGCCGGTCCAGGCTGCCGGGCTTCAGATTCTGGATGAACACATCGGCCCGAGCCAGCATGGCATCCAGCAAAGCGCGGTCACCGGCATTGGCCAGATCGAGGCGCAGCGATTCCTTGCCGCGGTTGAGCCAGACGAAATAGGCGCTCTCGCCACGCGCCAACCCGTCATAGCGCCGGGCGAAATCGCCCTCCGGCCGCTCCACCTTGATCACCCGCGCCCCGGCATCGGCCAGCCGGCAACTGGCCAGCGGCGCCGCCACCGCCTGTTCCAGCGCCACCACCAATATGCCGTCCAGCGGCCCGCTCATGCCCGCGCCGCCGCTTTGGCCTGCATCGCCGCGATCAGGCGGGCCTGTTCGTTACCGACGATGGTTATGGCTTCATCCACCCCCATGCCGGGCTTGGCGAGCATCATGTCTGCCTGTGTCGCCACGGCCACATGCACGCAGATGCGCGCCGAAAGATCGGTTTCGGCACAGCTGCCACCGCAATAGGCGCCGATGCCAGCCGCCTTGGCATGGCGGATGGCCAGCGCGGTATCGAGCAGCGAGCCGACATCCGGCGTCTTGATCTGCACGATATGGCCGGCGCGGGCATCGCAGAACCGGCTTATATCGGCCAGCGTGTTGCAATATTCATCGGCCACAATGGCCACCGCATCGGTGCGCGCGTCCACGGCCTCGACGATGTGGGCATAATGATCGATCTGGGCATCGATGCTGCCATAATCGGCCGGGCATTCGATGTTCACCCGCCAGCCCGGCACCGCTTCGGCCACACGCGCGCAAAAGCCGGCCACCGCCAACGGGTCCAGCCCGATGCCCAGGCCGATCCAGCCATAGACATCGAAATGCAGCACCGGCTGATAATCCTGCGAACCCAGCGCCCGCACCCGGCCGGCGACCCAGCGCACATAGTCCAGAAACGCCGCGCCATCCGGGCCGAACTTCTCGCGCGCGTTGATCAGGCCGTGGGGCAGCAGGTCCACCCGTTTCAGGATCATCTTGTCGACATTGTTGTACCGGTCATCGCCGCTCTGGGCGAAAATGGGCACTGGGCGTGTGGGCAGCGGCAGATCGTGCAGCTGGGCCACCACTTCGGCCACGGTCAACTGGCTGGCCATGGCCTCGGCCTGCAGCAGCGCCTGGCTCACGCCATATTCCACCGCAATCGGCAGGCGCTTGCCGGCGTGATCGGCAAAGGCGATGGCGGCATTGGCATCGGCATGGCCGGCCGGCCGGCCGATCAGGCGCGGTGCCACCACTGCCCGCACCAGCGCAGCGATGGCGGCCGGCTGGAACAAAGGATCGCGCCCGGCAGCGCCCGAATATTGCACGCTCACCATATCGCCCCAGGCCACGGCGCCGGTTGAAAGCACCAGCCCGATGCCCAGCGCCGCCGCCGGCACCCGCACGGCGGCAAAGCCCGGCGTGACCGGCGCGCCGGCATAAAAGGCGCCATCGGCATCGCGCCCCTGCCGGATCGCGGCCTGATCATCATAGTAGAAGGCCCCCAGCGCCGGGGCGAGGATCACGTCAACTATGCTGGTCATGCCGGCCCATCCTGCGCGCTGTCGGTTATTGGCCCATGATGTGCCAGAAACCAACGGCCAGCCAGCGCCATCGCCCCCGATTGTCCGATCAGCGGATAGGTGGGGACAGGCCCTCGCGCTGGCCGAGCTGGCCGCTATCCTCGCCATATGGAACGCCTCCCGCCCCCATCCGGCCCCTATGATGCCGCCAGCGTGCCGGAACGGCTGGGCAACGAGATCAACGGACCAGGCAAGGCGTTTTTCGAGAACGTGCTGTTCGACAATATCCTCGATGCCATGCTCGAACTGTCCGCCGCGGTGTGGACGCAAGCGGATCGCATCTTCGTGCTGGAAAAAATCCTGGCCCAGAAAGGCATCGCCGTGACCGACGCCATCGAGGCGCATCTGCCCGATGCAGCCGAAATCGCCGAACGCGCCGCCCTGCGCGCCGCCTTTGTGGATCGCATCTTCAGCAGCTTCGTGCGCCGGCCGACCGGCAGCAACCAGGGAGAATGACGATGGACCGTGGCCAGATCGGCGTGCTGCCCCGCCCCAGCCGGCTGGCCGATGAATCCTATCTGGAATTCGTCACCAGCTTCCGCAACCTGGCCATCCGCCAGCTGTTCCCGCTGGTGGCCCAGCATGGCGAAACCGCGCTGGCGAGCGCGATCACCGCCGGCAGCATCGCCGCGCCCGCCCCCGGCAAGCCGGTGCCATTGGCCGCCATCCGCCGCCAGTTCCGCACGGTGGCTGTGGTGCCCACCTTTGAACGCTTTGTGCGCACCCAGCAGGAGATGATGTGGCGGCGCACGCGCGAAAGTTTCCTGCAAACCGCCCCCGGGCTTCTGGCCCGCATGGATGCCGCCGCCGCCAGCCATCCCGAACGGCTGCACATCGATCCCGATTTCCACGTGCCGGCCTATACACGCTGCGAAATCCACTGCCAGCCCGGCGGCTACACCGATGATCCGCTGGGCGGGATCGTGTTCCATTATGGCACCAAGGTGTTTTACGAAGGCAGCAACGATCAGGACGAGCTGCACATTGAGCTGGCCGATCGCATGACCCTGCCGGCCGATGGCCGGGTGGCGCGCATCCTCGATATCGGCTGCTCCATCGGCCAGGCCACCACCGCCCTGCGTGACAATCATCCCGATGCCGACATCTGGGGCCTGGATGTGGCCGAACCCCTCATCCGCTATGCCCATATGCGCGCGGTGGAACAGGGCAAGACGGTGCATTTCAAGCAGGCGCTGGCCGAAGCCACCGGCTTTGGCGATGGCGCTTTTGATTGTGTGCTGTCCTATATCCTGTTTCACGAGGTGACGGTGCCGGCGATGCAGGCCATCATCGCCGAGATGTTCCGCGTGCTGCGGCCGGGCGGCACCTTCTCCATCTATGAATTTCCCAACAATGATCAGGATCAGCTGCCGGCCAGCAACCGTTTCCTCATCGATTATGACAGCCGCAACAATTGCGAACCCTATTCGCCAGCGTTCGTGGCCAGCGATTTCCGCGGGATGCTCAGCGCGGCGGGCTTTGTGGTGGAGGATGGCCCGGCGCTGTCCAACGCCTTCCTGCAATCGCTGGTGGCGCGCAAGCCTGCCTAAATCTCGGCCGTCACCGGATCATAGCGGAAGATGCCCAGCGCATCCTCGTCCTTCAGCGGTATCGCCTTGAAGGCATCGGGATCAATCGCGTGCAGGCGCGCGCCGCCCAGATTGGATTGCGCCTGCAGGAATCCGGCGCGTGGCAGCCGCGCCGCCTGATAGCGGGCCAGGGCGCCATCCACATCATCCGCCGCCGCCAGCGCCCGGGCCAGCACCACGCCATCCTCGATGCTGCACGAGGCGCCCTGGCCCATGTAGGGCAGCATGGGGTGCGCGGCATCGCCAAGCAGGGCGACACGCCCCGCCACCCAGCGCGCCAGCGGCTCGCGGATGAACAGGCCCCAGCGGAACAGTTGGTCTTCGGGCATGGCCGCAATCAACTGCTGCACATAAGGCGCCCAACCGGCAAAGTGCGCCGCCAGCTCAGCCTTGTCGGCCCGCGCGCTCCAGCTTTCCTCGGCCCAGTTGGCGCTCTGCGTCAGCGCCACGACATTGACCAGCGACGTGCCCCGCACCGGATAGCTGACGATGTTGCGGCCCTGGCCCAAGTGGTTGATGTTGATGGCCGCACTGGCATCGGCCGGCAATGCTTCGGCCGGCACCAGCGCCCGCCAGGCAACATGGCCGCTGAACTGCGGCGCGTCATTGTCAAACAACTGCGCCCGCACGGTGGAGCGCAGGCCATCGGCCCCGATCACCAGATCGGCCCGCGCGCTGCTGCCATCGGCAAAGCCCAGTTCGCCATCCGCCGCAATCTGCGCCAAGCCCTGGCCCAGTTGCACCCGCTCCGCCCCAAAGGCCGCCACCAGCGCCGCCACCAGATCGGCCCTGTGCAATTGCAGATAGGGCGCGCCATACACATCGCGCGTGTGCCGGCGATCAATCGCCTGCAGCAGCGCCCCGGTGCGGCCATGGCGCAATTGCTGCTCCAGCGGCTCATTGGCCGTCGCCGCCAGACATTCCCCCAGCCCCAGCCACTTGAGTGCCTTGACCGCATTGGGCGACAACGAAATGCCCGCGCCCACATCTTCAAATGCACCGGCGCGCTCAAGGACCAGCGGCGCCAGCCCCATCTTGCGCAGCGCCAACCCGCACACCAGCCCGCCGATGCCGCCGCCGATGATGGCGATGCGGGTGCCCGGATCGATCACAGGCCCAGCACCCCCGGGTTGCACAGGCCATCCGGGTCCACCGCCGCCTTGATTGCCCGCAACAGCGCGCCGCGCCCGGCCTCATGCGCGCCGGCATAAGGATAGAGCCGGCCGATCTGGAACTGGCTGGCGCGGTGGCTGGCCATCAGATCCACCAGCGCCGCCACCGCATCGAACACCACGCCCCGCGCCGCCGGATTGTCGGGATGCCGCGGCATGCCGGCCAGCCAAGTGGGCGTGCGCCGCTCGTGATAGGCCATCAACGCATCGGGCCAATAGAACACCGGTTCATACAACAGCCCCACGCCCGCCACCACCGCGAAGAAATCCGCCACCACGATGTGGTGCGCCGCCAGCACCGGCGCCATGCCGGCCTTCCACTGGGCATAATCGGCATGAAACCCCGCCACCTGGCTCCAGGCGAACACCCCGTGCAGCGGCAGCATCCGCCTTCCGTCGGGATGCGTCACCGGCAGATCGGGAAAGGGCTGCGCGCGGGTGGCGAGCGGCACCGTGTTGGGGATTTCGGCACAGCCTGCCGCCAGCCGCCGGATGGCGCGCAGGCGGCTGCGCAGATCATCCCGGTCGCGGCCCTCCACCACGAAATGCAGCGTGAACGCCGCCCGGTCCAGAAAGCGCCGCCCCGCAAGCGCCGCGCCGGCCATGCGCCTCATGGCGGTGACCAGATTGCCCGATGCCAGCCCGATGCGGCCCAATGCCTGCACATCGGCCCAGATGTTGGCCGGGCCGGCCATCTGCCGCGCCACATCGGCATCCATGGCAATCACCTCGCTGGCCAGCCGTCGCTGTGCCACTTCGCGCAACAAGGTGCACATCGCGGCAAAATCATCACTGGCAAAGCTGATGCCGTCCACTTGGCCCGGGCGCGGCTCGGTTTCCAGCGTCACCGCCGTCTTGATGCCCAGCGCGCCGCAATCATGCGCAAAAAGCCCGGTGAGATCGGGGCCATGGCTGCGGTTGCCGGGCTGGCCGGCGCCGGTGCCATCCGATCCGCTGTGGATGACAGCGCCGGTACCGGTGACAATCTCGAAGGATTTGACCGCATTGGCCGACGCGCCGACCTGTCCCGAACCGAAGGTGACCGAGCCATTGCTGAGCGAGCCGCCCACCGTGGCGGTGCCGCCCGACATCGGCCCCCAGAAGCGCGTGCGCAGGCCCAGCGGCGCCAGCGCGGCATCCAGCGCTGCCCAGGTGCAGCCGGCCTCCACCGTGACATGGCCATCCTCTGCCGATATGGCGCGGATCGCTGCCAGGCGGCTGAAATCCACCACGATGGCCCGGCTGGTTTCGGGCAGGAACGCACGCGTGTATGACATGCCGCCACCGCGTGGAAACAGCGCCAGGCCGTGCTGGCGGGCGAAGTTCACCAATTGCACCATCTGGTCGGTGCTGGCCGGGCTGGCCACCGCCAAGGGCGCGATGCCGGCGGCCATCACATCCTGCGCGAAAAAGCCCAGGGTTTCGGCATCGCTGGTCACGCCGGCATCGCCGATCAGATCGGCCAGCGACTGGGCAAGATCGGTTTCCGCTTCGGGCATCAGGCAGGTTCGCCCTCCCACCCGCCACCGCCAATGCCGGCCCGGCAACTGTCCGTCAGCCGGACAA
>JAIXQY010000176.1 GCA_027485485.1 Sphingomonadales bacterium
AACGTGGCCGGCGGTTGGCCACCCAGCACGGCATATTTGCCGTTGAAGATGATCGCCGGCACCGCGGTGATATCCTGTTCCTCGCGCCACCAGCGTTGGGCGCTGGCCACCTCATCGGCATAACGCCCGCTGGCCAGCACCTCGCGGGCGGCAGCGGCATCGAGCCCGGCGGCGCTGGCGGCGCGCACCAGGGTTTCACGGTCATTCAGCGGCTCGGCCCGGCTGAAATGCGCTTCGAACAGCGCGGTTTTCAGGGCGTGGGCGGCGGCCGGGCTGGCCTGTTCGGCCCAGTGCAGCAGCCGGTGGCAATCATTTGTGTTCCAGATCATCGAATCGGGCCCGCCCTTGAAGGCAAAGCCCAGTTGAGCGCCCATGGTCTTGATCTGCTCGCGGGCGGCGTTGCCGGCTTCCGGCGGGCGGCCATATTTGCGCGCGATATGCTCGGCGCTGTTCTCGCCCTCCGGGGCCATGCCGGGGTTGAGTTCGAAGGGGTGGAAATGCCACTCGGCCTCCACCTCGCCGGCCAGGGCGGTGAGCGCCTGTTCCAGCGATTTCATGCCGATCACGCACCAGGGGCAGACGATATCGGACACGAAATCAATGCGCAGTGTGGCAGGGCTGGTCATGGCTGGTCCCTTCAGAAAACATGGCCGGGCGGCACATGGTGGGGCGGGGTGGCGGCGGGATCGCCCAAGGTGCGCCCGGCAACCTGTGTGCCGTATCGGCTCCACGGCCGGTTGTGATGTTCGGCGCGGGTGGCGGCGAGGTTTCCGGCAAAGCGCGGGTCCTGCGGGCGCACTTGGCCGTCGATATACCAGGCGATGTCCCACGCCTGTTGCACCGAAAGGCTGCCACTTTCGCCCAAGGGCATGTTGGCGCGGATGAAGGCGGCGGCCTTGTCGACCTGGGCCATGCCGGCGCCCCAGTTGTAACTGTTCGGCCCCCACAGCGGCGGGTTCACCACCGTGTCACCATCTTTCAGACCCTGGCCATCAGGCCCGTGGCAGGCGGTGCATTTTTCGGTAAAGGCCGCCTTGCCGCGTGCATCATCGGGCGGCAGCGGCGGGGTGGCGATGGCGGGAAAGCCGCGCCCCGGCGGCGACACGCCGATGCGCTGCCCCTGTGCCAGCCAGCCGGCATAGGCCGAAACCGCCAGCAGCACCTCGCCCCCGAACGGCGGCGGCGTGCCGTTGATCGAATAGATGAAACAATCCTGCACACGCTTTTCAAAGCTGTTCATTTGGCGGTTCTTGTCGCGCCACACCGGGAAATTGCCGAAGGCGGCCCACAGCGGCGCGGCGCCGGGCGTGCGACCGGCATCCAGATGGCAATTGGCGCACTTGAGGTGATTGCCGGCATATTGGGGCGCGGCGGCGCGCGTGTTGGTGATGATCTCCAGCCCGCGCCTTATCGCTTCGCCATCGGGGCCGGCCGGGATGGCATCCTCGGGTGGCGGCCCAATCGATTCTGGGCCAGGGTCAGCCGCCGCCATGCCGGCAACGGCGGCCAGAGCCAAAAGGGGGATGCGCCAGCGCATGCGCCATGGCTAGCGCAGGTGGCGGCAGGATCAAGCTCTCAATCGTTGGCGGCGCCAAAGCGTTCGGCATAGCGGCTGGTGATACGATCCACCGGCATCACCACAAACACATCGACCGTGTTGAACTGGTGATCGACAAAGCCGCCATCACCCACCATGGCGCCAACCCGCAGATAGCCCTTCACCAGCGGCGGCAGCGCGCGCGAGGCGGCGCGGCCATCGATGGCGGCGGCATCCAGCCGGTTCATCTCCACCCGGTGCGGCGGCAGCGCGGTGGCGCGCAGCTCCGGCGGGGCGAGATGGTTGTGATACAGCCACGACAGCTCGGCCAGATGCAGTTTCGCGTCCGCGCCGTGCAGGGAGGCGCAGCCAAACAGATGGCCGATGCCATGCCGGGCGAGATAGGTGGCAATGCCGCGCCACAGCAGCGAAATGGTGGCGGTGGTGCGCCACGCCGGCGCCACACAGCTGCGGCCCAGTTCCAGCAATTGCCGGCCCGGCCCGGATTGGGCGATCAGCGGTGACAGATCATATTCGCCGGCCGAATAGAAACCGCCATTGGCCATCGCCACATCCTGGCGCAGCAGGCGATAGGTGCCCACCACGCGCGGGCGCAGCGCATCGGCATGATCGATCACCAGCAGATGATCGCACAGCATGTCATAAGGATCGATATCACGCCGGGCCCGCGCAGTGATGGGATCGGGCTTGGCGCCCATTTCATCATAGAAGATCTCGTAGCGCAGGGCCTGGGCCGCTGCGATCTCCGCTTCGGTGACGGCCAGCCGCACATCCAGCAGGCCGGCGCGGTGAATGGGGGCGGTATTTGCCAGCAGGGCGGCCGGCAGTTCAATGGCGCGGGAAAGGGCAAGGCTCATAGATGCGATGAACTCCACGGGATTACCGTCGAGTAACGCACCGGTGTGACAGCAGGATTGCCGATGTGTGACGCTGGTGTGGACGACAGGTTACGATGCTGTTGCAGCTGCATTGTCGTCCGCCACCACCAGCCCGGCCCGCCACAGCCAAGCAAAGATCAGCACGCCCGGCAGCGCCAGCACCGTGGTGAGCCAATAGAAGTTCACATAGCCCATGGACTCGATCAGCCCGCCCGCCGTGCCCGATGAAAAGGCCCGGCCCAATATGGCGGCCGCCGAGGACAGCAAGGCAAATTGCGTCGCGGTGAAGCGGCGGTCGCACAGCAGGGCCAGCCAGGCCCCGATTGTCACGCCGCCAATGCCGCTGGCCAGATTTTCAAAGCCCTGCACAATCGCCATCGCCCACACATCATGGCCGATGATGGCCAGGCCGGCATAGGCCGCGTTGGACACCGCCATCAGCAGCAGCGACAGGAACACCGATGCCGCCAGCCCGATGCGCTTGTAGATGATGCCGCCCAGAAACACCCCGCCCAGATAGCCGAACAGGCCCAGCGACACGTCGTAAAACGCCACTTCCGGCTTGCTGAAGCCCAGATCATTGTAAAACAGCCGCACCGAAAGCTGGCACACGGTGTCGCCAATCTTGTGGACCAGCACGAACGCCAGCACGATCCCCGCCCCCGGCCGCGTCAGAAAATCCGCCAGCGGCGCGATGATGCTGTCGCGCACCGCCGCCGCCAGCCCCTTGCCGGATTGCGGCGCCGGCGGGCGCTCCGGCTCTCCCAGCCAGGCCGCCACCAGCAGCGCCGGCAGGAACAGCAGTGCCGCACTGGCATAGGCCAGGGCCCAGCTGCCGCCCGCCGCCAGCAGCAGCGCCCCGGCCCCGGCCAGATAACTGCCCATGCGCCAGCCATATTGCGTCATGCCGGAACCTGCGCCCATCTGATCGGCGCGCAGCCATTCGATGCGGATCGCATCCACCACGATATCCAGCGTCGCCCCGGCAAAGCCCACCGCCACCGCCGCCGCCGCAAACAGCGCCAGATCCGCCGTGGGATCAAGCAGGCCGAGCCAGGTGATGGCCAGGCTGGCCATGATCACCGACACCAAAAGCCACGCCCGCCGCTGCCCGATCAGAGCGGCCAGCACCGGGATGCGCACCCGGTCGATCAACGGTGCCCACAAGGGCTTGAAACTGTAGACCAGCAGCGCCAGCCCAAAGGCGGTCACGCTCTTCTTGTCGATCCCGCTTTCCGCCAACCGCGTGGTGAGCGTGGAGGCGATCATGGCATAGGGTGTGCCCGACGCCATGCCCAGCGCCAGGGCGCCCAAGGGCCCGGCTTCGAAATAGGGTTTGATCGCGGCAAGAAGGGAGTTTCTGGAGGCCATCAGGCTAAGTTGTCGGTGAGGTGGCTGCTGTCAATGGGCGGTGCGGCCGGCGCAATTTGCACTTCTGTTTCGGCCGGGCTGCCCCTACACGGTTCAACACATAGAGGGGGACTGAACATGAAGCGTCTGATCCACACCAGCCTGTTTGCTCTTGGTCTTGGCCTGGCCCTGCCGATGCAACCGGTTGCCGCCCAGGCCCCGCTGACGGCCACCGCCAGCGAGGATGCCCGACTGACGGCGTTTCTGGATGCCGCGTTCGCCGAGTTTGTGAAAGGCCAGCCGCAACTCGCCACCCGGCTGGGCAGCAAGGCCGGTGCGGACAAGTGGAACGACATCAGCGACGCCGCCGCCGACGCGCAGGTGAAATGGCGGCAGGCCAGCGCGGCCAAGATGAAGGCCAGTATCGACCGCGCCAAATTGTCGGCCGAAGGCCAGGTGAATTTTGACATCTGGGCGCTGGAGGCGGAGCGCGGGGCGCTGAGCAACGCCAACCGCCTCTATCGCCCGCCCTTCTATTCGCGGCTCTATTCGCTGCACAGCCAGCTGCCGGATTTCCTGATCAACACCCACAGCGTGGCCGATGGCGCTGATCTGAAGAATTATATCGCCCGCCTGAAGGGCATGCCGGCGGTGCTGGCGCTGGGGCTGGAACGCACCCGCGCCAGCGAGGCGGCCGGCGTGCGCGTGCCGAAATTCCAGGTCGAATCGATCATCGCCAGCGCCACGCAGCTCACCAGCGGCGCGCCGTTCGGGGATGGCCCGGATGCGGCGCTGTGGGCCGATGTGAAGGCCAAGACGGAAAAGCTGGTCGCCGCCGGCACGCTGCCGCGTGCCGAGGCCGATGCCTTGCTGGCCGAAGCCCGCGCGGCGATTGTCGCGCTCAAACCCGCTTATGCCCAGCTGATTGATTGGGCCGTGGCCAGCCTGCCCAGCGCGCCGTCGGGCCGGGTTGGTGCCGGGTCACTTCCGGGCGGTGCGGCCTATTATGCCAATGAGCTGAAACTCAACACGACGACCGATCTGACCGCCGAGCAGATCCACCAGATCGGCCTCAAGGAAGTGGCGCGGATCGAAGCTGAGCAGGACGCGCTGGCCAGGAAGGCCGGCCTGAAGGACCGGTTTGCCTTTTATGCGCAGCGGGCGACGCAGTTTCCGCCCAAGCCCTTCGATGATCTGGCGCGCACCGCGTATCTGAAGGAAGCCAACCGCTTTGTCGGCCAAGTCCGTACCCTGCTGGGGCCGTATTTCGGCACGTTGCCGGCCTATGGCATCGAGGTGGTGCGGGAGCCTTCGTTCAGCGAAGTGGCCGGTGGTGCCGCCCATGCCAGTGCCCCCAGCCCGGATGGCAAGCGCCCGGCGCGCACCTATGTGCACCTGGTGGGCATGCAGAAGGACCCGGCGCATCTCTACACGCTGATGTGTCACGAAGCCGTGCCTGGCCACAACATGCAGGGCGATATCCAGGTGCGCCAGGCCGGCGGGCCGAGGTTCCGCGGTGTCACCGGCTATGTCGCCTTCGGCGAAGGCTGGGGGCTGTATGCCGAGCGCATGTGCGCCGAAATGAACGCCTTCCCCGATATCGCCGCCGATTTCATGCGGCTGGAAGCCGAACTGTTTCGCGCCGCCCGGCTGGTGGTCGATACCGGCCTGCACGCCAAGGGCTGGAGCGAGGAGGAGGCGGTGGCCTATCTCGGCGGGACGGGTCGCGCTTCGCCGGAAATGGCGAGGTCCGAAGTGCGCCGCTACATCACGCTGCCCGGCCAGGCCACCGGCTACAAGATCGGCATGCTCAAGATCATGGAGGTCCGCGCCAAGGCCGAGAAGGCGCTGGGGCCGAAGTTTGACATCAAGGGCTTCCACGATCTCTTGATCGCGTCGGGCTCGCAGCCGCTGTCGATCATGGAGCGGCGGGTGGATGAGTGGATCGCCCGCCGCAAGGGCTGAGGCGCGTTGGCCCCCGGGCGATCCTCGCTCAGGGGGCCAATATGGCGGAATCGAAGATCACCTGCTCCTCGATGGCACGGCCATTGGCGAGGCGGAAGCGGTCGACCCCCAGATAGGTGCGGCGCTCACCGTGGATGATCACCGAGCTTTCCCAGGCGATGTAGAGCCGGTCACCATGGCCGGCGCAATCGAGCGGCGTGACGACCAGCCCCTCCATCGCATCGAGCATTGATTGCATGACGCCCACATAATCGGCGCCGGAAAAGCTGCCGGCGCCGGTGAAGTGGATCGTGGCTTCAGGCGCAATCAGTTCCGGCACGCGGGCGCCGCTGGGCGCGGCCCAGAAGGATTTGAAGCGTTCGAAGAAATCCTGATGCTCAGGCGTCAAGCCGGTGGTCATGCGTCGCTCCTGAAGGGTGAGGGTGTGTTCGCCAATTATGTGCGCGGCGCACATATCGTCAAGTTGAAAAATGTGCGGACTGCACATATCCTGCGGCCATGAACGATCGCACCACCAATCTGCTCGGCACCGTTGGGCTGGCCATTGCCAGCCGCATCGCGGCCGCCGCGCGCGCCATCCTCAGCCATGCCGGGGAAACGCCGGCGGCGCTGGTGGTGATCGGCTATGGCCTTGGCCCGTCCAACGAGGCGCTGCGTGCCATCCTGGGCCTGTCGCACCCTGGAGCCGTGCGGTTGGTGGACCGGCTGGTGGCCGACGGTCTGGTGGACCGACGCCCCGGTGCCGACCGGCGCAGCATCGCGCTGTTCCTCACCGACGCCGGCCATCGCCTGCGCGACGATCTGCTCAAGGGCCGGCTGGCTGCGATCCGTCCGTTGCTCGCCCCTTTGACGCATGACGAACAGGATCTGCTGGGCATGTTGCTGGCCAAGCTGCTGGCCGGCATGCCAACCAGCGACGCCGAGCGATGCCATCTTTGCCGCCTTTGCGATGACCGGGCGTGCACCAATTGCCCGATCCCGGCGGATTTCCGCCAGCGCGCTGCATGAGGCGGGATCGGCTTTACGCGCGCAGGGCCGACGGCTAGCGTCTTCTCCAGAAAAGGGGACTGACATGATCCGCACATTGCTCGCTGCCAGCCTGCTGGCGTCTGCCGCGCCCGCCTTTGCCGCCGCGCCGGCGCCGCTGAAGGATGCGGCCACTGCCATTGTTGACGCACGCGCCGGCGAGCTGGCCAACATGATCGACCAGGTGTTCAGCTTTGCCGAACCGGGCTTTCAGGAGGTGCGGACCAGCGCCTATCTGACCGGCATATTGGAAAAGAACGGCTTCACGGTGACGCGCGGCGTGGCCGGCATTCCGACGGCGTTCACCGCGACCTGGGGTGAGGGCGGGCCGATGATCGCATTGGGCAGCGATATCGATGGGCTGCTGGGCCTGTCCCAAACGCCCGGTGTGCCGGGGGCCAAGCCGCTGGTGGCGGGTGCGCCGGGGCATGGCGAGGGGCACAACAGCGGCATGCCGATGATGATCGTCGCGGCGATTGCGGCCAAGCAGGTGATGGAGAAGAACGGCATCAAGGGCCGCATCATGCTGTGGCCGGGCGTCGCCGAGGAGCTGGTGGCGACCAAGGCCTATTATGTGCGGGCCGGCATGTTCAAGGATGTCGATGCCAACCTGTTCGCCCACGTCGGCGATGATTTCAACGTCACGTGGGGGCCGCTGGCCCATACGGCGTCGCTGAGCGTGGAATACACGTTCACCGGGCTCACCGCCCACGCCGCCGGCAGCCCCTGGGACGGCAAGAGTGCGCTGGATGCCGTGGAGTTGATGAACGACGGCTGGAACATGAAGCGCGAGCATCTGCCGCCCACCCAGCGCAGCCATTATGTGATCACGGGCGGCGGCAACCAGCCCAACATCGTGCCCGACAAGGCCAGCGTGTGGTATTATTTCCGCGATACGCAATTGCCGGCCGTGAAGGCCATGTATGATGCCGGCAACCGCATCGCGGCCGGCGCGGCGATGATGACCGAAACCAGCGTCACCCGGCGCGTGCTCGGCCATGCCGCCACCAATTATGGCAATCGCCCGATCGCAGAGGCCGCCTTTGCCAACATGCAGGCGGTGGGCCTGCCAAAATGGAGCGCGGCCGACCAGAATTTCGCTCACGCCGTGTTGGCTGGCTTTGGTCGCACGGTGCAGCCACTCGCCACCGGCGCGCCCAAGCTGTGGTCACCGGAAAATCCCAACCCGGTGCGCAATTCGGGTTCGGATGACATCGGCGACATCATGTGGACGGTGCCGACCATCACCATCAACTATCCATCCAACATCCCCGGCATTTCCTATCACAACATCATGGCCGCGGCCGCCATGGCGACGCCGATTGCCCACAAGGGTGCAGTGGCCGGCGCCAAGGTGACGGCGATGACCGTGCTGGATCTGATGACGACGCCGGAGCTGGTGGCCGGCGCCAAGGCCTGGCAGCAGGAGGTGCAGTTCAAGAACGAGAAATACGCGCCGCTGCTGGGCCCGGATGATCAGCCGGCGATCCACCTCAACGCCGATATCATGGCCAAGCTGCGCCCCCAGATGGAAAAATATTATTTCGATTCAAAGAAATATCGTTCCTACCTGGAACAACTGGGCATCGATTATGGGACGGCGGGAGCGACGAAATAGCCTCTGCTCTTCTCAGGCGCGGCGGAGATATTCGCCGCTGACAAAATCGCGCTCGAACTGGCAGCCGACCGGCATGTCGATGAGGTGAAGCCAGCTGTCATCCTCGTTCAGCACCTTGCCGAGCGCGATGTAAACGAACTCGCGCGCGTCATAGTCTTCGGCAGTCGCCGTGCCCCGGCGGCCCCGGATGCGCCAACCGCTGTCATGGTATGCGTCGTCTTCTTCGGGGGCCAGCGGCGTTTCGCGGTAGAGAAATTCAACTGGTTCTTTGCCATCAAGAACGCACTCCTCGACAAAACAGCGTTCCCAGAATTCGCGGCGTGGCACCCGTGGTGGAGCCAGATCAGGTTTGTCGAATTCGATATCGATGATGTGGTGGTGCTGGCAGCGAACCAGATCGCCATGCTTCAAAGGCGCCTTAGGCTCGAAAGGGTCGTTATCAAGGGTGCCTGCAAGGCCCTCCTTTCCCGCTTCGGTGACATGCACCCACATTCGTTCGGCGGTCCATTCCTCGGTTGGCACGTCGTAAATGAAGATCAGCTTGATGAGATCGCCGGCCCGCACGGCCAGGCATTCGGTCTCGCTGGGCCGAAAGAAGCTATAGGGTGCCGATTCCGCATTCGGGCGCGGGTCTTCGAGATGCCAGCCGGGTTCGGTCATGCTGCAAGTGACCATCGGCCAAGTTCTGGGTCAAGCCCCGCCCTCCCATCTGCGAGCGGTTGCGCCCGCACGCGATCGGAGTCACCATCCGGCGCATGGATATCGCCTTCACGCCCCGCCACCCCACGCCCGGCCAGCGCGCGCTGGCGGCGGCCATTCCGGCGGCCGCGCACAAACCCGCCAGCGGCGTGATGCGGGAGATTCCGGCCAGCGCCTATACCTGCCCCGATCATTTCGCTGCCGAATGGGCCCGCGTGTTCAAGCGGCTGCCGGTGGTGCTGGCGCCATCGGCGCTGCTGCCGCAGCCCAACATGGCGGTGCCGCATGATGGCTTTGGTTTGCCGCTGCTGATTGCGCGCGATGGCAAGGGCGTGGCCCGCGTGTTCATGAATGTCTGCCGGCATCGCGGCACGCGGCTGGTGGAGGGCTGTGCGTCGGTCAACGCCCCGGCGCTGGTGTGCCCCTATCACGCCTGGAGCTATGGCACCGATGGCCGCTTGAAGGGCCTGCCGCGTGCCGAGGCCTTTGCCGGGCTGGACAAGAGCACGCGCAATCTTGTCGAGATGCCCAGCCTGGAAGCCGGCGGCCTCATCTGGGTGGGGTTGGACGCGCAAGCCGCGCCGGATTTCAGCCTGGCCGCAGGGGCGCTCGCTGCCGATTTCGATGCCATCGGTTTTGCCGATCAGCATCTTTATGCCCGGCGCACGCACAAGGTGGCAGCGAACTGGAAGCTGATCATGGATGCCTTCCTGGAAAGCTATCATGTGCTCCGGCTGCATGCGAACACGATTGGGCCCTATTTCCAGGATGGTGTGACGACGGGGGACCGCATCGGCCCGCACCAGCGTTCGGCCGTGGCCCGGCTGGCGGCGCTGGACGGGGTGGACCTGGACGACATGCGCGATCTGCGGCGCACCATGACCTTCACCTACACGCTGGCACCGGCCACGGTGATCATCGCCAGCCCGGATTATATCAACATCATGGTGCTGATGCCGCGCGGCGTGGGGGAGACGTGGGTGGAGGATTTCATGCTGATCCCCGAACCGCCCAGGGATGAGAAGGCAGAGCGGCACTGGGCGAAAAGCTGGGCCCTGCTGGATGGCGCGGTGTTCGGATCAGAGGATTTCCGGGCGGCGGCGCTGGGGCATGAGGGGCTGGCTTCGGGCGCGGTGGATCATGTGCTGCTCGGCGGGATGGAACAGGGGATCGGCGCGTTTCACGATATGCTGGCGGAGGTGATGGGGTGAGGGTGCGTTCCGAATATAGCACTCGTCATGCTGAACTTGTTTCAGCATCCATGGGAGGCAGCCTCCACCGGTGCGCCTTGCGGGGCAGTGGTGCCATGGATGCTGAAACAAGTTCAGCATGACGGGTTTCTTTTGGGGAAGGCGAGCCACCACCCCTTGCAAAAGCGTGTCGCAATCCTAACACAGTAGGCAGCGGCAGCGCTGGCTGCTAAGCTGGCTCCAAGCCAAGGACAAGAGGACAGGCATGTCGGACGAAGTTGCTATCAAGCTGGAACCCCCGGTCGCCGTGAGCGCCATTGCACCGGCGCGGGCCGCCGGCCTGGTGCCGCTGAAGGATCAGGAGCGCGCACAGCTTGATGCCAAGGTGGATGGCTTCATCGACGAGTTGATCGCCACCGATGCCGCCAGCCCGGAATTCGGCAAGAAGGTCGATGCGCTGGCCAATCTGGGCGCCACCGAAATCGCCCGGGCCGCGGCGCAATCCAACCGTTTCCTCGATCGCCCGACGCGCGCCCTCAACAAGGAAGCCGGCATCGGCGCCGATCTGGTGCAGCTGCGCAAGATTGTCGAAGATCTTGATCCCGGCAAATCCGGCAAGCTTTCCGGCCGCAAGAAACTCTTTGGCCTGATCCCGCTGGGCGGGGACAAATTGCGCAGCTATTTCGACAGCTACAAGAGCGCGCAGGGCAATATCAACGCCATCCTGGGCGCGCTGAAAAGCGGCAAGGATGAGCTGCTGAAAGACAATATCAGCATCGAGGACGAGCGTGCCAAGCTGTGGGACGCGATGGGCAAGCTGGAACAGATGGTCCATATGTCAAAGGTGCTGGACGAAAAGCTTGAGGAAAAGGCCGCCGAGCTGGACGTGTCCGATCCGGCCAAGGCCAAGGCGATCCGCGAAAGCGCGCTCTTCTATGTGCGCCAGCGCACCCAGGATCTGCTGACCCAGCTCGCCGTTTCGGTCCAGGGCTATCTGGCGCTGGATCTGGTGAAGAAGAACAATGTCGAGCTGATGAAGGGTGTGGACCGCGCCAGCACCACCACGGTGAGCGCGCTGCGCACCGCCGTGACCGTGGCCGAAGCCATGACCAACCAGAAACTGGTGCTGGAACAGATCACCCAATTGAACAGCACCACCGCCGGCATCATCGATTCAACCGGCGAACTGCTGAAGAGCAACACGGCGATGATCCATGAACAGGCGTCGTCCAGCGCGATCCCGGTCGAGACGCTGCAGCGGGCGTTCCAGAATGTCTATCAGACGATGGACGCCATCGACACGTTCAAGCTGAAATCGCTGGAAGCGATGAAGACCACGGTCGACACGTTGAGCGTGGAGGTCGAGAAGAGCCGGGCCTATGTCGCGCGCGCGCAGGGCCAGGCCGAAGCCCAGATCGCCGGCCCCAAGACCAGCCTGACGGCGCTTTCCTGACATGGCCAGCGTGCCGCCACTGGATGAAGCCGAAGCCCGCCGCCGCCGCATGGCGCGGACCGAAGCCATGCAGATGGCGCGCAGCCGGCGCTGGGAAAAGCGCAAGGCCAACATGGCCACGCGGGTGACGCGCGGCATGGGCACATTTGCCGCCATGCTGGCCGCGCTGATCGTTTATGGCTGGATGTCGGGCGGCCTTGGCATCGGCCTGTTTCTGGTGGCGCTGCTGCTGCTGCCCATGGCTGGCATTGGCGGCATGTTGCTGCCGGTCGGCGGCCCGGATGTGGACAAGATGGACCAGGCCAGCCCGGCCGAGCTGCCCGCCATCACCGAAGCCTGGCTGGAACGCCAGCGCCGCCATTTGCCGCGCCTGGCCGCGCCGCATCTGGATGGCATCGCGGTGCAGTTGGCGGCGCTGGATCGGCAATTGGCGCGGGTGCCCGCCGATCATCCGGTGGCGCAGGATATCGGCCGGCTGCTCGGCAAGCATCTGCCCGAATTGATCGATCGTTATACCCGCATCCCGCCAATGCAGCGCGCCAACATCGTCGAACATGATGGCCGCACCCCGGAAGCCACGGTGATCGACGGGTTGAAGGCGGTGGAAGCCGAACTCACCCGCGCCTCCGCCACCCTGGCCGAAGCCGATCGCGATGGCCTGCGCGTGCAGGGCAAGTTCCTGGAAGCCCGTTATGGCGAGGGGCAGCGGGTTTAGGGCCCGATCGTGCCCGAACTGGCCGGCCTGTTTGCCAGCGCGTTTCTGGCTGGCTCCATCCTGCCCGCCCAATCCGAACTGGTGCTGGCCGCGCTGCTGATTGCCGGCAATCAGTCGGCCTGGCTGCTGGTGCTGGTGGCCAGCATCGGCAATGTCGCGGGCGCGTGCCTCAACTATGCGATCGGCACCGCCGCCGACCGGCTGCGCCACCGCCGCTGGTTCCCGCTGAACGACGCCGGCTGGCAACGCAGCGCCGCCTTGTTCAACCGCTGGGGCGTGTGGACCTTGCTGTTCAGCTGGCTGCCGGTCATCGGCGATGGCTTCACCGTGCTGGCCGGCGCCGCCCGCACGCCGCTGTGGCTGTTCCTGGCGCTGGTCAGC
>JAIXQY010000055.1 GCA_027485485.1 Sphingomonadales bacterium
CGCCCCCCTCGCCCCGCTCGTCTGGTTCAAGGCCGGCGGCGTGGCGGACTGGCTGTTCGAGCCGGCGGACACGGATGATCTGTGCGCCGTCCTCGCCGCGCTGCCGGCCGATGTGCCGGTGATGGCGCTGGGGCTGGGCAGCAACCTGATCGTGCGCGATGGCGGCGTGCCGGGCGTGGTGGTGCGGCTGGGCAAGGCGTTCGGCAAGGTGAGCGCTGACGGCACCACATTGACGGTGGGCGGCGGTGCATCGGGCATCGTCGTGAGCAGCGCGGCGCGCGATGCCGGCGTGGCGGGCCTGGAGTTTCTGCGCGGCATTCCCGGCACGGTGGGCGGCTTTGTCCGGATGAACGGCGGCGCCTATGGCCGCGAAGTGGCCGATGTGCTGATCGACGTCGCCATCGTCACCCGCGACGGCCAGATCGAAACGCGCCCGGCCGCTGCACTGGATTACAGCTATCGCCACTCCAACCTGCGCGATGGCGAGATTGTGGTGGCGGCGCGCCTCAAGGGCCAGCCCGGCGAGCGCGCCATCATCCAGGCCGAGATGGACCGTATCGCCGCCGCCCGTGAAGCCAGCCAGCCGCTGCGCACCCGCACCGGCGGTTCCACCTTCAAGAATCCGCCCGGCCACAAGGCCTGGGAACTGGTGCACAATGCCGGCTGCCGGGGCCTGCGCGTGGGCGGGGCCGAGGTGAGCGAGAAGCACAGCAATTTCCTGATCAACAGCCACCGCGCCACCGCCGCCGATATCGAAGCGCTGGGCGAACTGGTGCGCGCGCATGTGCTGCGCCAGGCCGGCGTGGCGCTGGAATGGGAGATTCAACGGGTGGGGCGGGTGCAGCCATGAAGGTCGCAGTCCTGATGGGCGGCTGGTCCGCCGAGCGCGCGGTGTCGCTCACCTCCGGGCGCGGCATTGCCGAGGCGTGCCGCGCGTTGGGTCATGAGGTGACCGAGATCGACATGGGCCGCAATCTGGCGCAGCAATTGCTCGCCGCGGCGCCCGATGTGGTGTTCAACGCACTGCACGGCACGCCGGGCGAGGATGGCAGCGTGCAGGGCGTGATGGATCTGCTCGGGCTGGCCTATACCCACAGCGGCCTCACCACCTCGGCCATCGCCATCGACAAGGAGCTCACCAAGAAGATATTGGTGCCGGCCGGCATTCCGATGCCGCAGGGCCGCATTGTTGCCAGCGAAACCCTATTCACCGCCGATCCGCTGCCCCGCCCCTATGTGCTGAAGCCGGTGAATGAAGGCTCCAGCGTGGGCGTTGCCATCGTCACCGACAGCAGCAACCATGGCCAGCCGATCAACCGCGACGTGCCGGGGCCGTGGGGCGAATTTGCCAGCCTGCTGGCCGAGCCGTTCATCGCCGGCAAGGAGCTGACGGTGGCGGTGCTGGGCGACGAGGCGCTGGCGGTGACGGAGTTGAAGCCGGTTTCGGGCTTCTATGACTATGACGCCAAATATACCGATGGCCTGACCCTGCACATCTGCCCGGCCGAACTGCCGGCCGATGTGGAGGCCGCCTGCCTGGCCCATGCGCTGGATGCCCACCGCGCGCTGGGCTGCCGGGGCACCAGCCGCAGCGATTTCCGCTGGGACCCGGCGCAGGGGATGGCCGGGCTGTTCCTGCTGGAGGTCAACACCCAGCCGGGGATGACACCGCTCAGCCTGGTGCCCGAACAGGCCAAATATCGCGGCATCAGTTACGAACAGCTGGTGCAGCGCCTGATCGATCTGGCGATAAGCGACCATGCAGGGAGGCCGGCATGACCGCCGCCGTTTTGAAGCGCGGCGCCCGGCCGCCGAAAAGCGCCAAGGCCAAGCCCGGCCCGGCTGCCACAGCGCCGATCCGGCGGCAGCAGGTGATCGCCGCCATTGCCGTGCTGGCCGCGCTGGCGCTGGTGATCATGATCATGGCCGGCGTGCCCAGACTGCTGTGGGGCGGCTTTGTGCAATGGACGGCGGCGCGCGGCTGGGAGGTGCGCCATGTGGAGCTCACCGGCGCGCGCGAACAGCGCCGGCTGGATATCTATGCCGCCGTGCTGAACGGCCCCAGCAACGCCATGCTCGCCACTGATCTGGATGCAGTGCGCGCCCGGCTGCGGGCGCTGCCGTGGATTGCCGATGCATCGGTGCAGCGCCGCCTGCCCGACACGCTGGTGATCGAAGTGAGCGAGCGCAAGCCGGTGGCGCTGTGGCAGCTGAACCATAAGCTGGTGGCGGCGATCGACATTTCCGGCCGGGTGGTGGCGCGCGACCGGCTGGAACGCTGGAATGATCTGCCCATCCTGATCGGCCCCGGCGCCAACACCCGCGCCCGCGAAGCGCTGGAACTGATCGCCGCCACGCCGTTGGGCCGCGACATGTTTGCCGCCACCTTCGTGGGTGGCCGCCGCTGGGATCTGCGCTTCAAGAGCGGCGAGGTTCTGGCCCTGCCCGATCAACCGGCCCAAGCCCGCGCCGCGCTGGCCAGCTTTGCCCGGCTGGACGCCAAGGGGCCTGACCGGCTGCTGGGCGGCCGCTTCACCCGGTTCGACATGCGCCTGCCCGGCCGCATGATCGTGGCCGGCCCCGCCGTGGCCGAAACGCTGGCCGCCGCCGAAAAGGCGCGGCGCGCGGCGGCCGAAGCCCAACGTATCTGACCGCAAAGGACGAACGCCCCATGGCCCCCCGCATCCCGCTCGCCACGGCCCTGGGCCGCAGCCAGGCCGAACGGCCGGTGGCGGTGCTGGATATCGGCACCTCCAAGGTGGCCGCCCTCATCGCGCTGGTGGGCGGTGATGGGCAGCCGCGCGTGATCGGCAGTGGCCAGAAGCCCTGCGCCGGGTTGCGCCGCGCCACCGTCACCGATTTCGACAAGACCGAAATGGCCATCCGCGGCGCCATGGACCAGGCCGAACGCGCCGCCGGCATCCAGGTGGACAGCGTGGTGACCGGCTTTGCCGCCGGCAATCTGGGCAGCAGCATGGCCAGCACCGAAATCGATATCGCCGGGGCCAGCATCACCCCCACTGATATGGTGACGCTGCGCCAGGCTGGCCGCGCCGCCATCGACCCCAGGGGCCGCAGCATCATCCACGCGCTGCCGGCGCTCTATGTGCTCGATGGACTGCCCGGCGTGGAAAGCCCGCTGGGCCTGCATGCCGATCGGCTGGGCATGGATATCCATGTGGTGTCGGCCGACACGCCGGCGATCCTGAACTTTGGCCGCGCCGTGGGCCAGGCGCATCTGGGCGTCTCCACGCTGGTGGCGACGCCGCTGGCCGCCGGCATGGCCGTGCTGGATGCCGAAGAGCGGGACATTGGCGTGGCGCTGATCGATTTCGGCGCCGGCATCACCAGCATCGCCGTCTATCGCTTTGGCATTCCGGTGGGCGTGGCCACCGTGCCGATGGGCAGCGCCGATATCACCGATGATATCGCCGCCGCCTTTGCCACACGGCGCAGCCATGCCGAACGCCTGAAGACCTTTGACGGCGCGGCCGTCGCCACCACCCGCGATCAGACCGATCCGGTGACCATCGCGCCCTTTGTGGATGATGGCAGTGTGGAGCCATTGAAAGTGCCGCGCGCCCAGCTGGTGGCAGTGATCCGCACCCGGCTCGACATGTTGTTCGGCGAGATCGGCAAGGCGCTCACCGGGCTGGGCTTCGTCGGGCCGCAGGCGCGCCGCGTGGTGCTCACCGGCGGCGGTGCGGAATTGCGCGCCATCGGCGAATATGCCGGCACCTTCCTGCGCTGCAACGTGCGCATCGGTCGGCCGCGCGGTCTGGCCGGCCTGCCGGTGGCCCAGGAAGGCCCAGCCTTTGCCGCGCTGGCCGGGCTGGTGCTGTTTGCCGGGGCCGACAGCGGCGACGTGTGGCACCAGCCACAGGCCCGGGAATCGACTGCACCAAAACGCGGCTTGACTGGCGTGATCGAAAAACTGTGGGGAAGTCTGTGAAGACGCTTCCCAGCGATTCGCGCCTCATATAGTATGCCTGCCACCCGAGGAGACACGACATGCTGGAATTCGCCAAGCCCGAGCTGACCGAGCTCAAGCCCCGCATCGCTGTGGTGGGCGTGGGCGGCGCCGGCTGCAACGCGGTCGCCAACATGATCGAGGCCGAGCTGATGGGCGTCGAATTCGTGGTGGCCAACACCGATGCGCAGCAGCTGGCGATGAGCAAGGCCGCCACCCGCATCCAGCTGGGCATGAAGATCACGCAGGGCCTGGGCGCCGGTGCCCGGCCGGAGATCGGCCGTGCCGCGGCCGAGGAAACCCTCGAACAGCTCGAAACCGCGCTGGACGGCGCGCACATGTGCTTCATCGCGGCCGGCATGGGCGGCGGCACCGGCACCGGCGCTGCCCCGGTTGTGGCCCGCGCCGCGCGCGAAAAGGGCATCCTGACGGTGGGTGTCGTCACCAAGCCGTTCGCCTTTGAAGGCACCAAGCGGATGAAGGCGGCCGAGGAAGGCATTGCCGAACTGCAGAAGCATGTCGACACGCTGATCATCATTCCCAACCAGAATCTGTTCCTGATCGCCAACGCCAACACCACCTTCAAGGATGCGTTTGCGATGGCGGATCAGGTGCTGCACCAGGGCGTGCGCGGCATCACCGATCTGATGATCATGCCCGGCCTGATCAACCTGGATTTCGCCGACATCCGCACCGTGATGAGCGAGATGGGCAAGGCGATGATGGGCACCGGCGAGGCCAGCGGCGAAGGCCGCGCCATCGAAGCGGCGCAGAAGGCCATCGCCAACCCGCTGCTGGATGAAGTGACGATGCGCGGCGCCAAGGGCGTGATCATCAACATCACCGGCGGCGACGATCTGAAGCTGATGGAGGTGGACGAAGCCGCCTCCTACATCCGCGACATGGTGGACAGCGATGCCAACATCATCGTGGGCAGCGCCTTCAACCGCGATCTGGACGGCATCATGCGGGTGAGCGTGGTCGCCACCGGCATCGATGCCGCTGCCAAGCCGATGCCAGTGGTGCAGCCGGCGAAGAAGCCCAGCGGCTCGGCCTTCCTGGCTCAGCCCAGCATTTTCTCCGCCCCGCCGCCCGCCGCAGAACCGGTGGTGGCGGAACCCGCCCCGCAACCGGTGGCCGCCGAACCGGTGGCGCCGATGCTGGAACTGCCGGAAGTGCAGCCGGCCGCCGAGGAGGATGACGCCGACGACGTGATCGATCTGGCCACGGCCGACCGCATGGACGATCCGGCCCCGGCCAGCTTCACCTTCACGCCGGCGGTGCCGCCGGCCCCGGTGGCTGCCCCGGTGATCGAACCGCCGCCGGCCCCGCCGGTCGAACCGCCAGTGGCCGATGAACGGCCGTTGACGCTGTTTGAACGCATGATGGGCATGAGCCGCAAGCCGCGCGCGCCGGAACCCACCACCTCGCTGGCCCCCGCGCCGGACGCGGCCAAGGCGGTTGACGACGACGTGCCGGGCTTCATGCGACGCCAGGGCAATCGTTGACATATCAAGCGGCCCGGCTGGCAACAGCCGGGCCGATTTTGTTGCGAGGGATAACGCCCCGCCGCCGCGTTGAATGGGCATGAGCATCACCGCCATTGCCCGCAACCGCTTCGGCCTTGGCAGCCGCCCGGATGATGGCGCGCTGGCCGATCCCAAGGCCTGGCTGACCACCCAGTTCAGCGCCTTCGATCCGCGCCCGGCAATCATCACCGCCCTGCCCGACGCCGCCGCGATGACGGTGCAATATCGCGAAAATCTGCGCCAGCTGCGGCAGTTGGGCATCGGCGGCATCCCGCGCCAGCCCGATGACCCCGAACCGCCCAAGGGTGCCGAGGCGCAAGCCATGGCCGACGCCCAGCAGAAGGCCCGGCGCGAGGCCTTCCGCGCCGCTTATGCTGGCCAGGTGCGCGCCCGGCTGGCGCTGGCGCTGGAGGGTCCGGCGCCCTTTGCCGAACGGCTGGTGCATTTCTGGTCCAACCATTTCGCCATTTCCGCCGACAAGCTGGCCACCGCCACCATGGGCGGCCCGCTGGAGTTCGAAGCCATCCGCCCCAACATCAGTGGGCGCTTCGCCGATCTGCTGCTGGCCGTCACCCGCCATCCCGGCATGATGTTCTACCTGGATCAGGCGCAATCGGTGGGGCCGGGCAGCCTGTTGGCTGAGGTCGCCCGCAGCCGCAATGCGCCCCGGCAACCCGGCCTGAACGAGAATCTGGCGCGCGAGATCCTGGAGCTGCACACGCTGGGCGCCGGCAATTACAGCCAGGCCGATGTTGCCGGGCTGGCCCGCGCACTCACCGGCTGGTCGGTCGGTGGCTTTGTGCAACGGCGCATCGGGCTGGAGGCACCGCCCGGACAATTTGTGTTCCAGCCGGCCTGGCACGAGCCGGGCCGGGTTACCGTGGCAGGCAAGAGCTATGGCCAGGAGGGGGAGGCGCAAGGCCGCGCCATCCTCGCTGATCTGGCGCTGCACCCGCACACCGCCCGCCACATCGCCACCAAGCTGGCCACGCATTTCGTGGCCGATACGCCGCCGCCGGCCCTGGTCGAGCGGCTGGCCGGCGTCTATCTGGCCAATGGCGGCGCGCTGATGCCGGTCTATCAGGCGCTGATCGCAGCGCCCGAAGCCTGGGCCACGCCGCTGCCAAAGTTCAAGACCCCATGGGAATGGGCGGTATCGGCCATGCGCGCGCTGGGCCTGAAGGATGCCGCCGGCAACGCGCGCATCGCCATCATGCTGAACGAGCTGGGCCAGCCGGTGTGGCGGCCGGGGTCGCCGGCAGGCTGGCCCGATGCCGCCAGCCGCTGGGCCGCGCCCGATGCGTTGCTGCGCCGGGTGGAGGTGGCCGGCCGGCTGGCCGCGCTGGCCGGCGGTGCCGATCCGCGTGCGCTGGCGGGCAGCGCCCTGCCCGGCCTGCTCTCCCCCGCCACTGCCAGCGCCATTGCGCGCGCCGAAAGCCCGGCCGAAGGCACGGCGCTGCTGCTGGTTTCGCCGGAGTTTCTGCGCCGATGATCGATCGCCGTTCCCTGTTGGCCCGCTCTGCCCTGATCGGCAGCCTGGCGCTGCACCCCGGCCTGGCGCTGGCGGCGGCCGCCACCAACCGCCGGCTGGTGTTCATCATCCTGCGCGGCGCCATGGACGGGCTGGCGGCCTTCAGCCCCCTGGGCGATTCCCGGTTGGGCGCCTTGCGCGGCGCACTGGCCCGCCCGCCCGAACAGCTGGGCGACATGCTGCCGATCACCGCCGATTTCGCCGCGCATCCGGCACTGGCCGGCTTTGCCGGGCTGTTCAAGGCCGGCGAGGCTGCAGTGGTGCACGCCGTGGCCAGCCCCTATCGCGAGCGCAGCCATTTCGATGCGCAGAACATCCTCGAAACCGGGGGCAACGCCGCTTATGCCATCAAGGATGGCTGGCTGAATCGGTTGCTGCCGCTGTTGCCGCCCGCGCCGCCACCCGTGGCGATCTCGGCAGCGCTGCCGATCCTGTTGCAGGGCGCGGCCGCCACCACCAGCTTTGCCCCCAGCCGCCTGCCCGATGCCAGCGCCAGCCTGAAGGCGCGGGTGGCCGCCCTGTATGAGCATGACCCGTTGCTGCACCGGCTGTGGGGCGAGGCGATGGCCACCGAGATGATGGCCGGCAGCGACAATGGCCCCGGCAATCCGGTGGCGCTGGCCGGCACCGCCGCCCGCCTGCTGGCCCAGCCGGCCGGGCCACGCATTGCCGTGCTCGATCACGGCGGGTGGGACACGCATGCCGGCCAGCCGGTGCGGCTGGCGGCGCAGTTGCGCCAACTGGATGGCATGATCGCCGCGCTGAAATCCGGGTTGGGCGCAGTCTGGGGCGAGACGTTGGTGATCTGCGCCACCGAGTTCGGCCGCACGGTGGCCGCCAATGGCACCAACGGCACCGATCATGGCACGGCATCGGCGGTGCTGCTGGCCGGCGGGCGGGTGGCCGGCGGGCGCGTGCATGGCGATTGGCCTGGCCTTGCCCGCCTGTTCGAAGATCGTGATCTGATGCCCACCACCAGCCTGAACGCCGTGCTGGCCGGCGCCGTGGCCGGGCAGTTCGGGCTTGATCCCGACCTGGTGGTGCGCCGCGTGTTCGCCGCCGCACCGGCCCCGGCCATGCCCGGCCTGATCAGGGCGTAAGGATTTTCAGCAGGAAGTTGCTGGCATCGGCCAGCACCGGCGCCTTGCCCCGAAACGGCTTGGACAGGCCGAGCAAGATGCCGATATGGCCAATCTGGGGGTAAATCTTCACCTCGGCCCGGCCGCCCAGATCATTGACCGCATTGGCCAGCCGCGTGCTGTTGCGCGGCAGCACGGTCGTATCCTCACTGCCGTGCAGCAACAGCAACGGCGGCGCATCGCCGCGGGCGAAATGGATCGGCTGCGTCTCGGCCAGATCAGCCGCATTGCCCAGCGCCGCATCGGCCGCGCCTCCGGCTGTGAACGGCAGGAAATCATAGGGCCCGGCCAGGCCAACGGCGGCCTTGATGCTGCCGGCCACGCCCCAGCGCTGGTCCAGCGCCAGCAGCAGGGCGATATGCGCCCCGGCGCTGTGGCCCATCACCGCCACCCGCGCCGGATCGCCGCCATGGCCGGCGATATTGGCCGCCACCCAGCG
>JAIXQY010000193.1 GCA_027485485.1 Sphingomonadales bacterium
CGGCGCTCGCCGCTCTGTCCTACACGGCCATTAACTGTCATCATGGCGCTGCCGGTGATGGGTCTGCCGGGTGTGGCGGCGTGGAGAGGCCAATGATTTCAAGGCTGGAACCCGCCGAATCTGTCAAATGTGTCAAAACTGAAGGCGTTTCGTGATTCGGTTTGGCGGGCGGGTCGCCGTCGTTCTGGCCGGGTGGATCAGGGTTTGCGTTCAAACACGATCTGGCCGCGGAACAGGGTGAGATCGGCTTTCATGTCCTTGATGGCGGCGGTGGGCACGGCATAGGGATCGCGATCCCACACGGCGATATCGGCGGATTTGCCGGGGGCGAGCGTGCCGGCGTTGTCAGCACGGATCAGGGGGGCGGCCCAGCTGGTATAGCTTTTGAGGGCGGTGTTGATCGGCACGGCTTCGGCGGTGCCGAACGGGGTGGCGCCCCAGGTGGCGCCGGAGGTTTGGCGGGCGGTGGAGGCCCACAGGCCGAGCCGGGCGGGGAACGGGGTGACGCCGGTGTCTGATCCGCCGCCCCAGATCATGCCGGCCTTCACATAGGAGGCATAGGGGTTGAGCCGCTGGCTGCGGGCGGGGCCGAGGTTGGCGGCATAGATATCACCGATCCACCAGGTGAAGGTGGCCTGCGTTTCGGGATAGCCGGAGCCATGTTCCTTCTGCAGGGCGGCCATGGTGGTGATGGCGTGATCGGTGGGCGTGTTGGCGTGGATGATGGAGAGGCGCAAATCCTTGACCGGGTGGATTTTCAGGGCGTCGGCATAGCCATCGACCACCCAATCGATGGCCTTGTCCCCGATGGCGTGGGTGCCGATGCCGATATCGGCGTTGATGAACATGGCGATCATCTGGCGATATTCCTTGGGATCAATCTGCGGATAGCCGCTGTTGCCCTTGGCGATTTCGGTGCGGTGGTGGTTCCAGTCTTCATACATCCAGGCGGTGGGCGCGGCGCCGCTGCCATCCATGAAGAGCTTGACGCCGCACACACTGAGGGACGTTCCGGCGACGGGGGCGATTTCGGTTTTGGCCCGGCGGATTTCGGCCAGCGCCTGGGTGGCAGTGGCCATGGAGCGGCCGCCGGAGAAGAGGACGCAGGCGTTGATCGGGAACTGCCCGGCCTTGACCAGGCCAAGATAGGCCTCCCAATCGGCGCGGCCGATGCTGGGGTCCTTGAAGCCGGTCATGCCCTCTTCGTGGAGGCGTCGGATCATGTGGGACAGGGCGGCCTGGCGCTGGGCCACGGTGGGTTCGGGGATGAGGCGGGTGATGAGTTCCTGCGCGGTTTCCTTCATCACGCCGGCGGGGCGCCCATCGGGCAGTTTCTCGATGGTGCCGGCGGTGGGGGTGGGCGTGGCGGCGGTGACGCCGGCGAGTTTGAGGGCGAGGCCATTGGCGACGCCATAATGGCCGGTGGTATTGTCCAGCCAGACCGGGTTGTCGGGGCTGACGGCATCAAGCTCGGCCGCGGTGGGGTAGCGGCCGTCGGCGAACTTGCCTTCGTCCCAGCCGACGCCCAGCACCCATTGGCCCTTGGGCGTGGTGGCAACGCGGGCCTTCACGGCGGCGACCATGTCTTCCACCGAGCGGGCGCCGGCGAGCTGGATCTGACCCAGCTCACCCAGGCCGGTGGAGAGGATATGGGCGTGGGTGTCGATCAGGCCGGGCGTGGCGGCGCGGCCCTTCAGATCGATCACCTTGGTCTTGGGGCCGATCAGGGCGCTGATGCTGGCATCGCTGCCCACCGCGGCGATCGTGCCGCCGCTGATGGCGAGGGCCTGGACCACGCTGTCCTTGGCGTCGGCGGTGATGATGCGGCCGTGCAGCAGCACGGTATCGGCGGGCGCCGCCAGCGCCGGTGTGGCCAGCGTCGCTGTTGCTGCCATGAAGTGCTTGATCATTGTCTGCCCCCTGCCCTTGTTGCGGACAGTCTGGCAGCGTGAGACCCGACGTCAAGCCTTAGAGATAGCGGCGGGCGATGGCGGTGAGATCGTCGGCCAGATCATAGACCATGGGTTGGCCGGTGGGGATCTCCTCGTGGAGGATCTCATCATCGGACAGGTTGGAGAGATGCTTGACGAGGGCGCGGAGCGAGTTGCCATGGGCGGCGATGATGACCCGCTTGCCGGCCTTGAGCTGCGGCGCGATCTCGGCCTGGAAATAGGGGAGGACGCGCTCGATCGTGTCTTTCAGGCTCTCGGCGGCCGGCACGGTGACGCCTTCATAGCGGCGATCGCCGGAAAGGTCGAAGGGAGAACCGGGCTCCAGCGGCGGCGGCGGCACGTCGAAGCTGCGGCGCCAGATCAGCACCTGCTCCTCGCCATATCTGGCGGCGGTGTCGGCCTTGTTGAGACCGGTGAGGCCGCCATAATGGCGTTCGTTGAGGTGCCAGTTCTTGGTGACCGGGATCCACACCCGGTCCATGGCGGCCAGCGCCAGGTTGAGCGTCTTGATGGCGCGGCTTTGCACCGAGGTGAAGCCGATATCGAAATCAAGCCCGGCGGCGGCCATCCGGCGGCCGGCATCCAGCGCTTCGGCGGTGCCCTTGTCGGTCAGGCCGACATCCCACCAGCCGGTGAAGCGGTTTTCGAGGTTCCACTGGCTTTGGCCGTGGCGGAGGAGAACGAGCGTAGGCATGGCCGTTGCCTTAGCAGCGCGAGGGCGGCGGCGTCAAAGTGCGGTTGCGTCCAACTCACCAGTGCGGATGCGAACGGCGCTGCCGATGGAGGAGACGAAGATCTTGCCGTCCCCCACACTGCCGCTGCGGGCGGCGTGGAGAATAGCATCGACCACGCGGCCAACGTCTTCGGCTTCCACCACCACCTCGATCTTCAGCTTGGGCACCAGATTGAGATTATGTTCGGCACCGCGATAAAATTCGGCTTCACCCTTTTGCCGGCCAAAGCCGCGCACTTCGGAAACGGTCATACCCTGCACATCGGCCTGCATCAGGGCCTCACGCACCTGGTCCAGCCGGAACGGCTTGATGATCGCCGTGATCAGCTTCATGTGCTGCTGCCTGATCGGTTTGTTGCCACGACGCGATCCTGCCGCAGCCACGATATTTGCAAATGGGGTGTTTGCCGGTGCGTCGCACAATTAGAGCGGGCGGGCCAGTTCGGCGCGGGCCAGTGCCAGATCATCCGCATCGACCATCAGCCTGATGCCCGAAACACCGGGCCCGATCAAGCTGGCGATGCCGGCGTCGAACAATATGGCCGGGATGCCGGCAGACTCCAACCGGCTGCGCAGGATTGCGGCCTCCACCGGGGAGAACAGGGTTTCAACGCAGGCCAGTGGCATCAGTTGTAAGGCAGGATCGACGGCGGGATGACCGGCAGACCATCGATGGAGCGGTTGCGATCCTGGTATTTGGCCAAGCGTTCCGCCGGTTCTTCCTGGGCGTGAAATTTGCGCAGGGTCTGGCGTTCCGCCACCAGTGTCATCCTGGGCACGGCCCAGCCACAGCTTTCCTGGGTGCTTTCCACCGCGATCAGGAAAATCTGCCGCACGCCGCGCTCGATGGTGAAGTGGCTGGCAAGGGCCGAAAAATCATCGTCCTGCGGCAGCACCGCCTGGCCACGGCCATAAATGCGGTAGATCAGGGCCGGCTGATCAAAGGCGCAGAACATGATAGTGATGCGGCCATCAGCGGCAAGGTGGGCGTGGGTTTCATTGCCGCTGCCGCCATAATCCAGATAGGCGCAGGCCCGTCCAGCATCCAGCACCCGAAACGTGTCCATCCCCTTGGGCGACAGGTTGATCCGGGCATCTGCTGCCGCGGTGGCAACGAAAAAAACCGGCTGACGTGCGATGAAATCGGCTTGTTTTTCCGTGATATGGTCAAAAAAGTCCGACATCGCCATTGGCCTCCATTGTCAGGCTGCCGTGCCGCCCACGGTCAGGCCATCCACCAACAACGTGGGCTGGCCCACACCGGCCGGCACGCTTTGCCCCGCCTTGCCGCAAATGCCCACACCTTCATCCAGCGCCAAATCATTGCCGATGGCGCGAACCCGCGTCAGCACATCGGGGCCATTGCCGATCAGCGTGGCACCCTTCAAAGGGCGGCCCAGCCGGCCATTCTCGATCTCATAGGCCTCGGTGCAGGAAAACACGAACTTGCCGCTGGTGATGTCCACCTGGCCGCCGCCGAAGCTCTTGGCAAAAATGCCTTTTTTCACACCAGCAAGGATGGTCCCCGGATCTTCGCTGCCGCCCAGCATGAAGGTGTTGGTCATCCGCGGCATCGGCGCGTGGGCATAGGATTCGCGCCGGCCGTTGCCGGTGGGCGCCACGCCCATCAAGCGGGCATTGAGTCGATCCTGCATATAGCCCTTCAATATGCCGTCCTCGATCAGGACGGTGCGGCCGGTGGGCGTGCCTTCATCGTCAACCGTCAGGCTGCCGCGGCGCTGGTCAAGGCTGCCATCGTCCACCACCGTCACGCCGGGCGCCGCCACCCGTTCGCCAATGCGGCCCGAAAAGGCGCTGGTGCCCTTGCGGTTGAAATCGCCTTCCAGGCCATGGCCCACGGCCTCGTGCAGCAGGATGCCGGGCCAGCCGGGGCCGAGCACCACGGTCATTTCGCCGGCCGGGGCATCAACGGAATCAAGATTGGTCAGCGACTGTGCCAGTGCAATATCAATGGCTTGCTGCCACACATCGGCCTCGAACAGCCGGTCATACATGTAACGCCCGCCCAGGCCGTGGAAGCCGGTTTCACGGCGCCCGTTCTTTTCGGTGACGATCTGGACGTTGAGGCGCACCAGCGGGCGCACATCACGCACCCGGCTGCCATCACCGCGCAATATCTCCACCACACTCCAGCTGCCGAGCAGACTGGCCGACACCTGGACGACGCTGGGATCGCGAGCCCGGGCGGCGGCGTCGATCTGCTGCATCAGGGCCACCTTGGCGGAAAAATCGATGCCTGCCAGTGGGTTCTCGTCAGTGTAGCGCCGGGCATTGGTGGGCATCGGCGGCAGCGCCATGGTGCCGCCGTGGCCATCGCGCACCACAGCGACCGTGTCGGCGGCGCGGGCGATGGCGGCTGGCGACAATTCGGTGGCATGGGCAAAGGCCGTCATTTCGCCGGCCACGCCGCGCAGGCCAAAGCCCTTCTGCGTGTCGAAACTGGCGGATTTCAGCCGGCCATCGTCAAACGCAAAACTCTCGGAAACGGCGTACTGCAAATAGAGTTCACCGTCATCACAGCCGTGAAGTGCGTCCGCAACCTGCCGCGCGGTGGCATCCGGATCCAGTCCGGTGTCGGAATAGAAGAGTTTGGTGGCATCTGCTGTCATCATGGTGGCAGATATGGGCCAGCACGCAGCAAAGGGAAAGGGGTGCGTTGTCGTGTCAGCGCAGGCGGTTCAGCCGAACTTGCAGGTCAACACCCAGCGCTCCCCCGGCCGGTCAAAGCTGATGCGGCTGCAATCATCCAGCACGTCGCGGCCGATCAATATCCAGGGATCGCGGCCACGCTTTGGTTTGTTGCGGTCGGCCGATACGGTGATGGTATCTTCATCATCCTGTTCGGTTGACGTGCCCTTGGCGCGGGCATCGATGGCCCGGGCTTCGGCTTCCGACACCCGCACCGACATGCGTCGCATCGGCAGCCCGGCGATGGTGAGGCCGGCTTTGCCGGTGAGGCTCTGCATCGGCAATGACACGGCGGGAAATGGCCGCCAATAACCGATGTCGGCGGCGCGGTTGGCCAGACCGGCCTTGATCAGCGCGTCGCCGGCGCGGGCGTTCATCACCGTGGTCGGGATGTTGAGTTCAAGGCTGACATTCACCTCTTCCCCGCCGATACGGGTGCGGATCATCGCCTCGCCCTTGCCCTTTTTCGGGATGAGATAGGTTTGGCTGCCCGGCGGGGTCTCGCCACGCACGATGTCGACGCGGTCGGCGGCCAGCGAACCGATCGGCAAAATGCCATCGGCATCAGCAGCGGTCACGGTTTCCAGCCAGGCGATCGGCACCTTGCGGCCCGGCAGGCCCTGCGGCGTGGCGGTGCCCAGATTGAAGCGGATCACCGTCTTGCCGCTGGCAAACGGCGTGTTGTTCAGGCTGAACTTGCCGATGATCGGAAACGGCTTCACGCCGGCGCGCTGCACGGCGGCCGGGTTCAGCACCAGCCCCTGATCATAGCTGAGCGCGATGCGGACATTGAGCGTGGCATTTTTTACCGTCACCGGCAGATAGGGATTGCCCCTGTCGCTGGTGGTCAACGTGAACACTGCCGGGGCCTTGGGCTTGGCGGCCAGAGCCATGGTTGGGACCGTGGTCGGCGCCAGCGCCAGGAACAAGACGACGGCCAGCGCCCTCATCGCTTGTCAGCCGGGCCACCGGCCAGGATGAAGCGGCGATCACAATAGCCGCAATCGGCAAAGCCGCTGGCATCGATCTGGATCCACACGCGCGGGTGGCCGTCGCCGCCATTCTCATCGCCATCGCAGAACACGCGGGCGGTGGAGCTGACATAGGTTTCCGGCGCCGGGAGAGCCTGAGCGGAAGTGCGAAGATTGGGCATGGGCCCAGCCTTACCAGCGCCAGCCGGCGAAGTCACCATGCCGCAGCACGTGCAACATCATTGTCACGCCGCTGCCATCGGCCTGCAACCAAGCCGCGCCATTGCGCACATGTTGCAACGCACCATGCGCTGTCGATTGACCAATTGCCTGTCCTTCAAGGGGTTTCCAGATGATGAATCGCTTTGTCCTGCTCGCCAGCGCCAGCCTGTTCGCCGCCGTTCCCGCCACCGCCGCGGTGGCCGTTGGCGAGGCCGCCGCAGATCAACCGGTGAGCGCCGCCGAGGAAATTGGCGAGGAAATCGTCGTCACGGCCCAGAAGACCGAGCAGAAGCTGAAGGATGTCGCCGTCACCGTGACCGCCTTCACCGGCCGCACCCTGCGCGAAATCGGCGTCACCCAGTTTGACCAGCTGGCCGCCTATATCCCCGGCCTCAATGTGCAGGAGCAGAGCCCCAACAACCCCGGCTTCGTGATCCGCGGCATCACGTCTGACTCCGGCTCGTCGCAGGGGTCGCCAGCCGTCACCGTCTATCTGAACGGGATCGATGTCAGCCGGTCGCGCGGGTCGTACTTCGATCTTTATGATCTGGAACGCACCGAAGTGGTGAAGGGCCCGCAATCCACCCTGTTCGGCACCGCCGCTGCCGTGGGTGTGGTGTCGGTGATCACGGCGAAGCCGCGCGCCGGCGTGTCCGGCGAAGCCCGGCTGGGCTTTGGCAATTACAACCAGCGCCGGCTGGATGGGCATTTGAACGTTGGCAATGATGTGATTGCCGTGCGCTTTGCCGGCGCCGTCAAGCTTCGCGAAGGCGTCGTGGAAAACATCGCCGGCCGCGTTGGCTCGCAAACGCCAAACGGTCCGCAGGTGGATGCCCTCAATGGCCAGGGCCAATATGGCGCCCGGCTTTCGGTGCGCTACACGCCAACCGCCGATTTCACCCTGGATGTGGTGGGCACTTATGATGGTCAGCGCGCGCCCGGCACGGCCTTCTCGTCGGGCACCTTCGCGCCCACCGGCGGCACCACCAGCCCCTACAGCTTCAAGGAAATTGCCGGCTCGCCGCGCAGCCGGCAGGATCTGGGCGCCGATCAGCCCAGCTTGAACCGCAATGTCTATGATCTCAACATCACCGCCAATTATCGCACCGATGGCCCGTGGAGCGTGACCGGCATCGCCGGCTGGCGCAATTTCGACAGCAATGAAGTGTTCGACGCCGATGGCACCCAGGCCTGGTATCTGGAATTTGCCGAAGACGCGCGCGGCGAACAGTTGAGCGCCGAAGGCCGGGTGAATTACACCACAGACAAGATCCGGGCCTTCTTCGGCGCCAATTATTTCTGGGAAACCGGCTTCCAGCGCGTGCCATTCAGCTCGGAAGAAGGCACATTCCTGCAATGCGCCGCCCGCCTGGTGCCCGGTCTGGCCTGCATCAACAACGCCACCGGCGTGGTGGAAGCCGCCCGCGCCACGGCGATCCTCACTGGCGGCGCCGCCACCGTGCTGCCCTATGCCGCCGAACTGTTCCGCAATTCGGCCAAGATCGACACGTTCAGCCTGTTTGCCGATGCCACCTTCATCCCGCTGCCGCAGCTGGAGCTGACCGTGGGTGGCCGCTGGCTGACGGAAAACCGCCAGAGCGGTTATTCGTCCAACATCCCCAACACGGTGATCACCCGCGCCACCCTGATCCCCGGCGGGGTCAGCACTGGGGGCACGATGTTCACCACGGGCAAGCGTTTTGACGCCTTCCTGCCGCGCGCCAACATATTGTTCCGCGCCACCGACCAGATCAATCTTTATGCCACCTATTCGCGTGGTCGCCGTTCGCCGGTGGTGCAGCTGGCCGCCGCCCGGGTGAGCGGGCAGGTGGTGCCGTCGATCCGCGAGTTCCCAGCCGAAATCGTCGACAATTTCGAGGCCGGCATCAAGGGTGGCTTTGGCAAGATCAACTTCAGCCTGGGTGTCTATCTGCTGAAATACAAGGATTTCCAGATTTCGGTGCCGCAACAGGGCGCCCCCGCGCTGATCGTCAACGCCGATGCCAGCAACAAGGGCATCGAAGCCGAAATCACCGCCAAGCTTTCGGCCAACATCAGCCTGTTCGCCAACGGCGCCTATATTGATGCGCGAGTGAACAATGATCCGCGCTTCGGCAATTTCGCTGGTGACCGCTTCCGCCTGCAGTCCGAGTGGCAGGGTGCCATCGGCGGCACGCTGCGCGCGCCGCTGGGCAATGGCCTGGAAATCTTCGCCACCCCCACCGTCACCCACCGTTCCAGCATGTTCTTTGAACTGCCCAACAACCCGGTGACCAGCCAGGGCGCGGTGACGCTGGCCAATCTGCGCGCCGGCGTGCGCCATCCGGACGGCAAGTGGGAAGTGATCGGCTTTGCCACCAACCTGTTCAACCAGGAATATGTGATGGATGCCGGCAACACCGGCGGCGCCTTTGGCATCCCCACTTTCATCCGTGGTTTGCCGCGGTTGTTCGGGGTGGAAGCGGTGGTGCGGTTTTGATCGCAGCCGGGCGCGCAAATAGCGCAGCTATTTGCCGACTCCGGCAAGATCGGCCAGCGAGCGAAAAGGGCGGGCACACCCCGCCCTTTTTGACTCGTCTGACGGCGCGGCTCCGCCCCGCCCTTCCCTTACTTCCTGCCTTCTCCTTCAAAACGGACTCGGCGGCTCCGCCGCCGGCCGTTTACCAAAGCCTGCGCCACCCCCTCCCCTTGCCCCCACACCCCGGCAGGTCTATCCCATCTCGTATGTCAGAACCCGCCATCAGCCTGCGTGGCCTCACCAAAACCTATGCCGGCGGCAAGCAGGCGCTGAAGTCCATTGATCTCGACATTCCGCGCGGCAGCATTTTCGGCCTGCTCGGCCCCAATGGCGCCGGCAAATCCACGACGATCAACATCCTGGCCGGCCTGGTGAACAAGACCGCCGGCACGGCGCGCATCTGGGGCTTTGATATCGACGAGCACCCCCGCAACGCCAAGGCCAGCATCGGCATCGTGCCGCAGGAACTGGTGTTCGATGCGTTTTTCACGCCGTTCGAAACGCTGGAATTGCAGGCTGGCCTGTTCGGCGTGCCCAAGGCCCAGCGGCGCAGCATGGAATTGCTGCGCGCGGTGCGGCTGGAAGACAAGGCGCATGTCTATTCCCGCACGCTTTCGGGCGGCATGAAGCGGCGGCTGCTGGTGGCCAAGGCGCTGGTGCACAATCCGCCGGTGCTGGTGCTGGACGAACCGACGGCGGGCGTGGACATCGAGCTGCGGCAATTGCTGTGGGATTATGTGCGGGAATTGCACGCCGGCGGCACCACCATCGTGCTGACCACCCATTATCTGGAAGAGGCCGAAAGCCTGTGTGACCGTATCGCCATCATCAATCATGGCCAGGTGGTGGCCAATGATGAGACGTCAAAGCTGCTCGGCACCACCGGTGACAAGGTGCTGGAAGTGGTGGTGGACCGCGATCTTGACGCCGTGCCGGCCGCCCTGCAGGGCTGCAAGGCCAGCGAGCTGAAAGGCGCGCGCACGCTGGTCATCACCTATGACAAGCGCAGCAACAACGCCGGCGCAGTCCTAGCGATGGTGGCAACGGCCGGACTGGGCGTGGTGGAGGTTTCCACCCGCGAGGCCGATCTGGAAGATGTGTTCCTGGAGCTGACGAGTGGGCCAAAAGCCGAAAACGCCGCCTGAGGCGCGCCAGTTTGATGCCATCGTCATCGGTTCGGGGGCGGCGGGGCTGACAGCGGCGCTGAACCTGGCCGCGCATGGCCGGGTGGCGGTGCTTGCCAAGGGCGGGCTGGCCGATGGCTCCACGGCCTGGGCGCAGGGCGGCATTGCCGCCGTGCTGGATGCGGGCGACACGGTCGATGCCCATGTGGAAGACACGATGGTGGCCGGCGCCGGGCTGAACCATCGCGCCACGGTGGAATTTGTTGCCGCCAACGCATCGGCCGCCATCGACCGGCTGGCGGCACTGGGCGTGCCGTTCAACGCTGGCGAGACGGTTTCCGAACGCTGGCACCTCACCCGCGAGGGTGGGCACAGCCATCGCCGCATCGTGCATGTTGATGATGCCACCGGCTGGGCCGTCAGCCAGGCGTTGATCCAGGCCGCGATGGCCCATCCCAACATCACGCTGGTGCCGGGCATGGCGGCGCTGGATCTGATCACTCACCGCCATGTGCTGGGGGAACGTTTCCCCGGCCGGCGCTGCCACGGCGTTTACGCGCTGGATGTGGAGCGGCGGCATGTGGTGCGCTTTGTGGCACCGGCCACTGTGCTGGCCACTGGCGGTGCATCCCGCGTCTATCTTTACTCCACCAATCCCGATGGCGCGACCGGCGATGGCATCGCCATGGCCTGGCGCGCCGGATGCCGGGTTTCCAACATGGAATTCAACCAGTTTCACCCGACGTGCCTCTATCACCCGCAGGTGCGCAACTTCCTGATCACCGAAGCGGCGCGCGGCGAAGGCGGCCATCTGAAGCTGCCCGATGGCAGCCGATTCATGGCACGTTATGATGAGCGGCTGGAACTCGCCCCGCGCGATGTGGTGGCCCGCGCCATCGATGCCGAAATGAAGCGGCTGGGCCTGGAACATGTGCTGCTGGATATGTCCCACCTAGACCCGGATTTCGTGCGTGGCCATTTCCCCACCATCCACGCCCGGTTGCTGGAACTGGACATTGATTGCACCAAGGTGCCGATCCCGGTGGTGCCGGCGGCGCATTACAGCTGCGGCGGCGTGATGGTGGACCTGGCCGGCCGCACCGATCTGAACGGCCTGTGGGCGGTGGGCGAAGTGACGCAAAGCGGCCTGCACGGCGCCAACCGGCTGGCATCGAACAGCCTGCTGGAATGTCTGGTGTTCGGCCAGGCCGCTGCCGACGATATTGCCGCCCAGGGCCCCGCCCCCCCGCCGCCCGGCATCAAGCCATGGGACGAAAGCCGGGTGACCGACAGCGATGAAGAAGTGGTGATCGCCCACAATTGGGACGAACTGCGCCGCACCATGTGGGATTATGTGGGCATCGTGCGCACCGACAAGCGGCTGGAACGCGCCGCCCACCGGGTGAAGAATCTGCGCAAGGAAGTGCAGGATTATTACGGCAATTTCCGCGTGACCGCCGATGTGATCGAATTGCGCAATCTGGTGACGGTGGCCGATCTGATCGTGCGCTCCGCCCGGCGCCGCAAGGAAAGCCGCGGCCTGCATTACAGCACCGATTATCCCGACATGCTGGCCATAGCCAGCGACACGATCCTGGATCCGGTGCAGGGTCGCGAGGGTTAGGCTGCGGCCACCTGTGGCTGCATGCTGGCGAGGCCGAACAACGGGCCTTGGGCATAATCACAACCCATCTGCTTCAGCAAATCAAATTGCGCTTCGGATTCAATGCCTTGGGCCACCACCTTCTTGCCCAGGCTGTGTGCCAGAGCAACAATGGCCTGCACCACCTGACGCGAATTGTCTGATTCCACCAGGGCGGCTGCGAAGCTGGCATCGATTTTGATCAGATCGGCCGGCACATCGCGCATCTGGATGAGGCTGGCGGTGCCGGTGCCGAAATCATCCAGCGCCACCCGCGCGCCGGCCTCACGCAGGCATTCCAGGCATTCAAACAGCGCACTGCCCAGCCCACCCATCGCCACCGGCTCCGTCACCTCGGCGATCAGCGCCTGGGGCGGCAGGTTCCGCTGGGCCAGTTCATCCAATATGGCGATGGCAGCGCTGGGCCCCTGCAACTGGCTGGTGACGAAATTGATGGCCATGGCCATGCCGGGGGCACCAACGTGCATATCGGCCGCCTTGGCCATCGCCTGTTCCAGCGCCAGTTGCTGCAGCGCGAGCACGATGGTGGATTCGCGCATCAGAATCGCGAATTGCGGCGGGCTGAGCAGGCCAAGCCGCGGATGCTGCCAGCGCAGGACCGCCTCCTGCGCGATTGGCCGCCGGTTCTGATCGACGATCGGTTCGTAATGCAGCACAAATTCGCCCAGCCGCAGGGCAGCACGGGCTTCCCGCACCATCTGGGTGCGGGCATCCAGTTCATCGGCCATGCTGGCATCATAAGTGCGCCAGCAGCCGCGCCCTTCCGCCTTGGCACGATAAAGCGCCAGATCGGCCAACTTGTGGACCGTCTGCAGATTGGCATTGCCGTCCGGATCGGCAGCATGGCCGGCGCAGATGGAAATGGTGAGATCATAGCCGGCATGGCGCAGCGGCACCCCGGCCGAAAGCGCGATCATCTGGCGGACCGCGTCCAGGCGCTGGCGCGCTTCGCCTTCCAGAAGGATCACGAATTCATCGCCGCCAATGCGGGTGATGGTGGCGCTGGGGCCGGCCGCGGCCCGCAGCCGTTCCGCCACCGCCACGATCAGGGCATCCCCGGCATCATGGCCCGCCATGTCATTGGTCTGCTTGAGGAAATCGATATCCACCGCCACCACGTCCAGCCCACCCACATAAGGCGTTGCGCGCTCCAGCAGGCTTTGGAACAATGAGCGATTGCCCAGCCCGGTCAGGGAATCGGTGGTGGCCACCCGCAACAGGGTGCGCCGTTCCGAATCGGTGGCATCCGCCTCGCGCCGCAGCTGGCGAAAGCGATCGGCAATGGCCAGGCTGAGGATCAGGGCTTCCCAGGCGAGTGCTTCGAACCCGGCCTTGTCGATGATGTCGTCCTGCGGCAGCAGATCGAAGTTGCGGGCGATGCGCGCGCCCAGCAGCGCCAGCGCCGGCAGCCAGCCGGCGAGATAATACCAGATCGCCCGGCTGCCCCGAATGGCCGCAAAACCACAGCCGATGGTGAGGGTGATGGTGACGATCACCATGGCAAAATTGAACATGCGATCGGTGTAGGCGGCCGGGAAGACCATATCGAACGCCGCAATCACGCTGGTGATCGCCACCAATATGCCGCCAGCCTGGCCCACGTCGATCAAACGCTGGGGCAGCTTGTCCTTTTCGATCAACGAAAAGAAAAACGCCGCGCCCGACACCACGAGCAGACCCACCAGCAGAAACGACGTTCGCGCCGACGACGGCCCGGCCATGAACGGAAACACGTCAAGAATTTTGCCGCTCCAGATCATCAGATAACTGCAGGCCGCGGCGACCCATACGACATACCAGCGCTGGAACGGCGCGTGCAGCCAGGTGAGCAGGAACACATTATAGGTGAAGGCGGCAAACAGCACGCCGATCACCACGGCGACCAGCACCGTCCAATTCTGCACGAACTCGGCGTGATCGGCCTTGTCCATGGCCTTGATGGTGCGCATCAGGCCGGGCGCATCCATGTCGCGGAAGCCCACCTCAATCCGGCTGATGCCCGATCCGGCCATCGGAATCGCAAAGCGCAAATTGTTTCCCATCGACCAGTTCTTGTGGAGATCGAACTGATCGCGCTGAATAACCAGGGTGCCGGCGCTGTGCCGCACCCTCACTTCGATGTAAGAAAAACGTGTATTATCAACCAGTAACTGCCAATCTGGCGCCAAGGTCCTCACGGCTTTTGCGTCAACTGCAAACCATGTCCAGCGCTGACCGGGCTTGGCCGGGCAGGCCTCAACCCGGCAATCGATCTGGCGATAGGGGGCCTGGAATGCGGCGGCCTCTGCAGCGGGGGCCAGCAGGCCCGACAGGCCCAAAAACAGGAAAACGCAGGCCAGCAGGGAGCGGACCATGCGAACATGATTTATGTGCACAACAAAGAATTGGCGGAAAATTTCCCCCATTGCTCCAACCTTGACCCTCGCAGCCAAAGCTATTCGCAAAAAAGCCTTTACAAATGGTTAGCCGACCAGATCAATCCACAAGTGTTCGCACATCGGCCAGCCGGCCAGCGATTGCAGCCGCGGCCGCCATGGCTGGAGACACAAGATGGGTGCGGGCGCCAGGCCCTTGCCGGCCCACAAAATTGCGGTTGGAGGTGCTGGCACACCGCTCACCGGCCGGCACCTTGTCAGGGTTCATGCCCAGGCACATCGAACAGCCCGGTTCCCGCCATTCAAAGCCGGCCGCGATGAAGATGCGGTCCAACCCCTCGGCTTCAGCCTGGCGCTTGACCAAGCCCGATCCCGGCACCACGAGCGCCTGGCGCACGTTGGCGGCCACCTGGCGGCCCTGCACCACCGCGGCGGCCACGCGCAGATCCTCGATGCGGCTGTTGGTGCAGCTGCCGATGAAGATATTCTCCACCGGCACATCTTCCATGCGGGTGCCCGGCGTGAGGCCCATATACTCCAGGCTCTTGGCGGCGGCCGCCTGCTTGGACGGATCGGCAAAGCTGGCCGGATCGGGCACGACACCGGTGATGGCCACCACATCTTCCGGGCTGGTGCCCCAGGTGACCAGCGGCGCGATGGCGCTGCCATCAATCTCGATAACCTTGTCATACACGGCGCCGGGATCGGTCTTCAGCGTCTGCCACCAGGCCAGCGCCTGTTCCCAGGCTGCACCGCTGGGCGCGCGTGGCCGGCCCTGCACATAATCAAAGGTCTTCTGATCGGGCGCGATCAGGCCCGCGCGGGCGCCGGCTTCAATCGCCATGTTGCACAGCGTCATCCGCCCTTCCATCGACAGGGCTTCGATCACCGGGCCGGCATATTCGATCACATAACCGGCACCGCCCCCCGAACCCAGCGCGCCGCATACGGCCAGCGCCACATCCTTGGCCGAAACCGAAAAACCCAGTTCGCCGGTCACATGCACTTGCAGCGATTTGGATTGGCGCAGCAGCAGCGTTTGCGTCGCAAACACATGCTCCACCTCGGATGTGCCGATACCGAACGCCAGCGCGCCAAAGGCACCGTGCGTGGCGGTGTGGCTGTCCCCGCAGACCATGGTGACTCCCGGCAGCGTAAAGCCCTGTTCGGGACCGATCACATGCACGATGCCCTGTTCCGGCGCGTCGATGCTGTACAGTTCAACGCCGAAATCGGCACAATTGGTGACCAGCGCGTCCAACTGCGCCTTGGACATTGGATCGAGGATCGGCAACCGGCGATCCGTGGTCGGCACATTGTGATCCGGCACTGCCAGCGTCAGATCGGGCCGGCGCAGCCGGCGGCCGGCCAGGCGCAGCGCCTCGAACGCCTGCGGGGTGGTGACCTCGTGGATCAGATGGCGATCGATGAAGATCAGCGCAGTGCCATCGTCCAGCGTGTTGACGACATGATCATCCCAGATCTTCTGGTACAGGGTGCGCGGGGTGTTGGTCATGATCGCAGGCTTTGCCAAGCGACGCCGACAAAATCCAGCGGCAAATGCGGCCCTATCCACCAGCCGGCACAGCCTGTCCGAGCGCAACGAAAAAGCTGACTCGGCAAGGCTGGTATCGGGCGCAACTGCAGTTAAGCTATGCGGCGATGTACAATCTGGTTGATGATCTTCCCGCCGTGGTTGTGGCGCTGCTGCTGCTGGCTGCCGGCCTTGTGGCGATGATGGCCGGGCGCGCCATGCGGCAGCGCCTGGGCGAAACGCCGGGCGAAACACTCTATGCCACCACCGCAACGATCAGCCTGTTCACCCTGCTGATCGGTTTCACCTTTTCGGTTGCGTTGAACCGTTATGACACCAGGCGCGATCTGGTGGTGGAGGAGGCCGCCAGTTGTTTCGCACTGTGGCAGCGCCTGCAATTGCAGCCGGCACCCCACCGCGCCGAAATGGCAGCCACCATGCGCGCCTATGTCGATGCGCGGCTGGCATGGGCGACGCAGGGAACCGAAACCGATCGGGACCGGCCCGGCGACGCCGCCAGCGATGCCCTGATGGAGCAAATGTGGAATCTGTCCCGCCTTGCCGGTGGGGACGGCGCCCGGCTGCGCCTGATGGCCGACAGTTTGAGCCGGGTCGATGATGCCGCCTGGCGCCGCGAGGCAATGGCGCGGGAGCATATTCCGCTGCCGGTGATCGATGGGCTGGCGGTGTTTCTGCTGTTGTCGGCCATGTCCCTGGGCTTTTCCGGCACGGGCAACAGCCGGCTGGCGCGGCTGCCGCATCTGCTGTTCATGCTGTTGGCCACCGGCGCCGTGATGCTGGTGCTGGATCTGGATCGGCCGCGGTCCGGGTTGGTGACCGTCAATCAGATGCCGATGCGTGAACTGGCCGGCTTCATGGCGCGCGACATGGCCGCCGATCCCAGCCTGCAGCCCTGAAACGGCCCGCAATCAGCCGACAATCGCGGCCAATGCCGCCAGCAGTGCCGCCACCTCCGCTGCGCTGTTGTAATGGGTGAAGCCCACCCGCACCGCGCCCCGGTCCTTTAGGCCCAGCACGCCGGCCGGTTCCCAGGCGTAATAATATCCGTTCCACACGAACATGTTGCGCGCCGCCAGTGCCGCAGCAATCGCATCAGCGCTGTGACCGGCAATTTCAAATGTGAAGGTCGCCACCCGCTCGTGCAGGCGGTTGGGGTTGGCAATGCCGTGCAGAGTCACGCCCGGGATATTGCCAAGGCCAGACAGAAACTGCCGCGCCAATTCCAGTTCATGCGCCTGGGCGGCGGCCAGGCCAGCCTCCAGCCGGGTGCGCAGCGGCTGATCGGCGCTCACCGTGCCAGCCGCCTCCCCCAGCCAGGCCAGGTGCTCGATCGCTGCCGCTGTGCCAGCCATGGCTTCGAAACTGGGCGTGCCGGGCTGCAGGCGGGTGGGCATGGCATCCACTGACGGCCGAACTTTCAGGGGCGGGATGCGCGCCTGCAACCCTTTGGAAATATACATGATCGCCGCATGCGGCCCAAAGAATTTATAAGCCGATGCCGACATGAGATCGCAGCCGATGGCGGCCACATCCAGCGCCAGATGCGGCGCCGATTGCACGGCATCAACGATGCTCACCGCCCCCACTGCCTTGGCAGCGGCGCATACAGCGGCGACATCGTTGATGGTGCCCAGCATGTTGCTGGCATGGCCCACCGCCACGGCGCGGGTGCGCGTGTCGATCAGTTCGGGCAGTGTCTCCAGTTTGAGCGCGAACGTCTCGCGGTCCCATTCCAGAAAGCGCACCGCCACCCCGCGCGCGGCGGCCGCCTGCAGCCAGGGCGAAACATTGGCATCATGATCCATCCGGGTGACCAGGATATTGTCCCCCGCCTGCCAATCCTGGGCGATCAGCGGGGCCATCTGGAAAAACAGGCTGGTGGTGTTCAACCCGAAGATCACCTCATCATCGCCGCAATTGAAAAAGGCGGCCGCCGTGGCCAGTGCCGCATCGACAATTTCCGTCGTGGCAACGCTGGTGCGGAACAGGCCGCCATCATTGGCGCAGGCGCCGATCATCACATCGGTCATCGC
>JAIXQY010000077.1 GCA_027485485.1 Sphingomonadales bacterium
GATTATTGGCGCTTTGAACAGACCGGCGTGGTGGGTGCCTTTGGGGACCGCGAAGCGCTGGCGCTGGACTTCCTGGAGCGCAAGCAGGGCCGCACCAATCCCAACGTGGTGCGCGCCAGCGCCACCACCGAGGATATTGCCGCCTTTGCGGCCTGGAACGCTGCCAACCCCAATGATCAGCGCACCGCCGCCGGCGCCGTGCTGTTCATCCGCGATCCCTATATCAACCTCGACAGCCAGGTTGCCGATGGGTTCGATTTCAGCCTGGCCACCAGCTTTGATGCCGGCAAGCTGGGCAATTTCCGCTTTGGTGTCGAAGCCACCTATCTGATGACGCTGGATGTGCAGCGCAACGAGCTGCTGAACAGCCTGGCGACCAACCCCACCGGGGCGTTCGGCAATGATTTCACGATCCTTCAGGTCGGCCGCGTGCGGCTGGACGGCAACCCACGCTGGCGCGCAAGCAGCACCTTCAGCTGGACCAAGGGCATCTTTGGCCTGGGCGGTTCGGTGCGCTATGTCGATGGTTTCACCGATACCAACGCCGACATATTGGTGAATGGCGCCACCCAGTTCTGGCAGGTGCAGGAAGATTGGCGCGTCAACCTGTTTGGCGATGTGCGCATGAAGATCAAGAAGGGCCAGGATCTGCGGCTGCGCATCGGGGTCAACAATGTGGCGGGCGTCTCGCCGCCGGTGGTGGACGAATCGCTGGGTTATCGCCCCGATTATCACCAGCTGAAGGGCCGCGAGTTCTACGTGCAGCTGCGCGGCAGCTTCTGATGCGGCGGGCGGCGGCCCTGCTGATCGGGTTGGGTCTGGCGCTGCCGGTGGCAGCCCAGACCCTGCCCGACAGTTGGTTTGCCGCCGCCACCGCCCCGGCCAAAAGCGGCGGGCCCGATCTGGACAGGGCCAATGCCCGTGGGGAATGACATGATGAAGCCCTTGATCCTGATGCTTGCCCTGGCCGTTGCCGCCCCTGTTGCGGCAGCAGAACCGGCCGATATCAAGGCCTTGCTCAAGGATTTTGAGCGGATGCCGGCGGCCAGGCGCGTGCCCGATACCGGCATCGCGGCGGTGCCGGCGGCCTTGGTCCAGGGCGGGGTGACGCGCTTTGTGGTGGATGATTGGGGCGGTGCGCCGATCCCGGTGTGGCTGTTGCGCCCGGCCAAGGCCGGCCCGAACGCGCCGGTGATGTTCGTGATGCACGGTGTGGGCCGTGATGCCGATCGCTACATCGCCGAATGGGTGGAGATCGCCACGGCGGCCGGCATCGTGATCGTGGTGCCCGAATTCACCCGGGCCGGCTTTCCCGATACGCTCAACTATAATTTCGGCGCGGTGTTTGATGACGCCGGCAAGCTGCGCCCGCGCGCGGCCTGGAGCTACTCCTCGATCGACGTGATCTTTGACCGGGTGGTGGCGCGCGAGAAGCTGGCGGCCAAAACCTATGTGCTGTTCGGCCATTCGGCCGGCGCGCAGTTCGTCCACCGCTTTGTGCTGGTGGGCGCCGGCGCCAAGATGAGCCGCGCCATCTCTGCAAATTCAGGTAGTTACACCTGGCCGATCGGCCCCGACAAATGGCCGTTCGGGGTGAACGGCCTGCCCGATGGCCTGTGGCAGCCGGCCAAGGCATTGTCCGGCCCGATGCTGCTGATGCAGGGCACGGCCGACAATGATCCCAACCACTCCAGCCTGCCGCGCCAGCCCGAGGCGATGGCGCAGGGCCCCCACCGGCTGGCGCGCGGCAAGGCCTTTTTTGCCGCCGCACAGGCAGCCGCCAAACAGGCCGGGGTCAGCTTTGGCTGGAGCTGTGTGCTGGTGCCCGACGTGGCGCACGACAATGGCGGCATGGCGCCCTATGTGGTGCGGATGCTGGCGGCGGGTGCGCTGCCCACCGGCGGAGACTGCCGCCTTTTGAAGAAAATAACCCCGCCAGCCTGATCAGGCCGCCATCGCCCAGTTCAGCAACAGCAGGAAGGCCGCCCCGCCGATCATGGCGTGGGCGAGCAGAACCGGGCCAAGATTGCCCTGTTTGGATTGGCCCAATATCCCGGCGAACAGGCCGGTCACCACCGCGCCGCCCAGCAGGATGATGGCATATTTGGCATTCTCAGCCAGCACGGGATCGCCGCGGGTCGCCCGGGTGACCAGCATCACCACTTCCAGCCCGCCAAAGCCGGTGACGAGGTGCAGCATCTGCCACCCCTGGTGTGGCCGCCTGCCCATCAGGAAATGCCAGCCCAGCACCAGCCCGATCGCCACCGTGGTGCCATAGATGATGATCGGCAGCCATGTTTGCATCGATCAGATCCTCCCCATGTCCGGCGGTGGTTCCGCCGGCTTCAGTTGCAGCCACAGCCGATACCGCCCCGGCGGCCCATCCAGCGCAAATGGCACACCCGCAACCGCGCTGCTAACCAGCCGCGTGACCGCATCGGGCCATCTGGTGGCGGAATCAAGCGGTGCGGTGGCCAAAATCAGGCCGTTGGTGCCCAGCGTGACGAGCACTTCGATCCGCAGCCCCTGCGCCGGCAGATCAAGACCAGCCAGCCCGCCAGACAAGCGCTGTTGCACCAGCGCCCATGCCTGCCCCGGCCGGGCCAGTGGCAGTTGCGCCGGATCAGCCACGCCGGCGCCCGCATCGGGGCAGGCAATGGCGCGGCGGCTCGCGACCACCGGCCACCACCAGCCCGGCCGCCAGCGCAGCGCCATGCAGCCGCCGATGCGATAGTCATCCCAAGTGCCGCTGTTGCCGAACAGGCCTCCCACCCGGTGCTCCCCGCTCTCGCCGGCCATGCCCGGCACCGGCGCCGTGCGCACATGATGGCTAGTGCGCCCGCGCCGGCCGCGCGTCACATATTTGTCGGTCACCAGCAGCACGGCTTCCCGCGCGGTGCCGCCCGGCGGGACGGAATTGGCCAGATGCAGCAGCGTGCCCGCCACAAGGCTGCCGGCCAGCGCCGCGCCGATGATGCCGCCAACCGGGTTCTTGCCTTGCCGGCGCTGCGCCTCACCTGCCGCCTGCCAGAACGGCAGTGAGCCCAGCACCCCCACCAGCCCCGCCGCCAGCGTGGCCCATTGCCAGCCGCCGGCCAGCGGTTCGGGCCAGGCGGTGATGATCGCCAGCACGCACAGGCCAGCGGCCACGAACAGCGGCGTCACACTGGGCAGATGCAGGCGGAGCATGCGCCAGCATAACCAAGCGGGGCCGATTTGCCACCATGCCTGGCGGCACCATTTGCGCTAAAACAAGCGCCATGACCGCTCCCCGCTTTTCCGGCCGCGATCCGGCCGCCCTGCGCCGCCATCTTGCCAGTTACTGGAAGATGGAGGGCGGCAATGTGCTGGCCGTGCCGCTGTTCGTGTGGTTCCTCGTCTGGCAGGCGGATGACACGCCCGATCTGGCCGCGATCCTGAGCGCTGTGGCCTGTTCCTTCCTGCTGGTGGTGGGCACCGCGGCCTGGCGCATGGCGTTGGCCCGGCTGGATGGGGAGATGGCGCTGGCCGCGCGGCTGGTGGGCTTTTGCGCGCGGGCCGAGATTCCGTCGCTGCTGTTGCTGGCGGCGGCAACGGTCACCACCGGCCATGCCGTCGCCACCCAGGGCTGGCCACCGCGCACCATCGCAGCCGTGGGCCTCAGCCTGTTGGCCTGGCTGGAATATGTGAATTATTATCACTGGCAGCTGCAGAATTTCGACAGCATGATTGATTTCAAACGCATATTGGCCGGCCGCGGCTTGCGGCGGGCACACATGGGCCGGGCGGTGAAGCTCTGGCGGGCGGCTCGCCGCACCGGCGCTGGCTGACTGGCAATCGCGGACGGGGGGCGTATAACGCACCGCAATGAGTGATGATCTGCGCCTTGATGTGGCCGAAGCGCCAGACGCGCTGCAGGAAGGCCGGCTGAGCCGGGCCTTTGTGGCCGAAGTTGCCGCTGTGCTCGACAGCGGCGATGATGATGCGGTGCGCGCGCTGGTCAGCCCGCTGCACCCGGCCGATATTGCCGATCTGTTTGCCGCCATCCCCGCCAACGCCCGCACCCCGCTGGCCGGCGCATTGGGCGATGTGCTCAACGCCGATGTGATCGCCGAGCTTGACGATTATGTGCGCGAGGATGTGCTGGAGGCACTGTCGCCCGGCGAGGTGGCCGAGGTCGTCACCCAGCTCGACACCGATGATGCCGTGGCGGTCATCGAGGATCTGGAGGCCGATGAACAGCGCGCCGTGCTGCGCGCCCTGGCCCCGGAGGACCGCGCCGACATCGAAGCCGCACTGAATTATCCGGATGAATCCGCCGGCCGCCTGATGCAGCGCGAGCTGGTGGCGGTGACCGAGCATATGAGCGTGGGCGCGGTGATCGAACGCATCCGCGCCAATATCGATCCGGCCACGGATTTCTGGGAAATCTTCGTGGTTGATGCCGCCAGCCGGCCGATCGGCACCATGCGCCTGTCGTGGCTGCTCACCGCGCCGCCCGATCTGATGGTGGGCGATGTGATGAAGCGCGAGCAGACGCTGATCCCCGTCACCATGGACCAGGAAGAGGTGGCGCTGCAGTTCCAGAAATATGCGCTGATCTCGGCGGCCGTGGTCGATGCCTATGGCAAGCTGGTCGGCGTGATCACGGTGGATGACGTGGTGCACATCATCCAGGCCGAAGCCGGTGAGGACGCGCTGAAACTGTCGGGCGCCGGCGATGGCGACATCAACGAGCCGGTGGTGGAAAGTTACAAGGCGCGGGTGCGCTGGCTGGCAGCCAATCTGTTCACCGCGATGATCTCCTCCAGCGTGATCGCCGTGTTTGAACCCACGATCGAGAAGCTGGTGACGCTGGCAGCGCTCACCCCCATCGTGGCCAGCATTGGCGGCAATGCCGGCACGCAGACCATGGCCGTGGCGGTGCGCGCCATCGCCACCAACCAGCTGACCGAAAGCAACACCCGCCGCACCATCTGGCGCGAAGTGCGGGTGGCGATGCTGAACGGCCTCACCATCGCCGCCCTGCTCGGGCTGGGCGTGGGCATCTTGTTCAACAGTGCCAATCTGGGCGCAGTGATTGCGGCCGCGGCGCTGTTCAACATCATGGTGGCCGGCCTGGCCGGCGTGCTGGTGCCGCTGGCCCTCACCCGGCTGCGCACCGATCCGGCCGTGGCCAGCAGCATCTTCGTGACGATGACGACCGACACGATGGGCTTTCTGGGCTTTCTGGGCCTGGCCGCGATGGTGGGCGTTGCAAACTTGCAATGAGCCTGTCGTTTGGAGAGGCCGGTTATCGCCGTCTGGCGCAAGGCGACCCGCGCAGAACCATCGTGGTCGCGAAACTTGATCGCCGGACGCAGGCTGCAATCGGCGCGCGCGATGCAGATGTGATGCTCAGCGGTGCCACCGCGAACAAGCAGCTGAACGAGCACAAGGATCTGACGGCCGCAGATTATGGCCGCCTGGAGGGGCTGTTCCAGACCGGGCGCATCCTGCGCGACCGCGAACGGGCGAACCATTTTCGCTTCATCCATATCGATGCCGATCAACGCTGGTATGCCGTCGTGAAGATCACACGCAACTAGGAAACCATGCTGGTGTCGTTCCGTCAGACCAATGCGCGCAACGAACGGGCCAAGGCCCTGTCCAGCGATGAGGTGCAGCGATGAAAGAACCGGCCCTGGGTCGCCGCCACCAGGTGGGCACCGTGTCGAGTGATCGACTCAGCCCAAAAGCGAATTCGCCGGCTGATTACTATATGCCCGCGTGTGGACTGATTTTCAAGGAGACAGCATGAACCTCACCAAGGTGGCGGTGGGCTGCCCGGATATCGAAACATTGGCCGCGCGCCAGGCGCATTGGTGGGGCGACGGCCGTGCCGGGGCGCACACGCGGATGATGCCCAAGCGCGCGGACGAGCTGATCGGCGGTTCGATGTTCTGGATCATCGCCCACCGGCTGGTGGC
>JAIXQY010000072.1 GCA_027485485.1 Sphingomonadales bacterium
GGCACGGTGGGCGCGGCCAGCGGCGCAGTGGCCAGCGCGGCGGCCATGGCATCGGCGGCCGGCTGCATCAACGCACAATGGAACGGTGCCGAAACCGGCAGCAGCACCGAATGGCGGGCGCCCTTGGCCTTGGCCAGGTTCATCGCCCGGGCCACCGCCTCGACATGGCCTGATACCACCACCTGGCCATTGGCATTATCATTCGCGGCCGCGCACACCTGGGTGCCGGCAGCTTCGGCGGCAATCGCCGTCACGGTTTCGAAATCCAGCCCGAGCAGCGCCGCCATGGCGCCCACCCCGGCCGGCACGGCGGCCTGCATGGCTTCGCCGCGCAGCCGCAGCAGCCGGGCCGTGTCCGCAAGGCTGAGCGAACCGGCGGCGCACAGGGCGGTGTATTCGCCCAGGCTGTGGCCTGCGACAAAATCTGCCTTGTCGGCGATGCGGATGCCCGCTTCGGCTTCCAGCACACGCAGGGCCGCAATGCCAACGGCCATGATCGCCGGCTGCGCATTGGTGGTGAGGGTGAGTTCATCCTCCGGCCCCTCCCACATCAGGCGGGACAGATGCTGGCCCAGCGCATCATCAACCTCTTGAAAAACCGCGCGGGCGTGGGGGCTGGCATCGGCCAGGCCGCGGCCCATGCCCACCGATTGACTGCCCTGTCCGGGAAAGATGAAAGCGCGAATGATCCCTCTCCTCGCATCGCTGCTGATGGTCGGGCGATTAGGCGCTTCACGGCGCTGGCGCAACTGCCCGCACTGCTGCCCCCTTGGGAACGTGGGCATTTGCCCTGTTGCACAGGGCTTTGTTTGCGTTATGGGCTGCCACTTGCGCTCGGGGAGGAGCGGGAGGGATTCGCAGGCGCGTGTTCCCTTCGATCTGCCTTGGCGTCGGGCTGGCCCGCTGGTGGCCCGCCAGAGACTGTTGAACTGCAATTGCCGAGGAGTGCCAATGTCGATCAATGCCCGTCTGCTGATCGCTGCCAGCCTGATTGCCGCCGCCGCTCCGGCTGCGGCTGCCGTGTCGCCTGCCGTGGGCAAGGCGCTGAACGCTGCCACTGCCGCTGCCAAGTCGCGCAATGCCGCCGGTGTTGCTGCTGCCATCGGCCAGGCGCGCGCTGCTGCGAGCACGGCCGAGGAAAAGCAGAAGACCGAGCAGATGGCCGGCTTTGCCTTCACCGCCGTCGGCCGTTATGCCGACGCCGCCGCTGCCCTGCAGGCCGTGGGCGCCCCGTGCAGCCAGCTTGGCCCGCTTTATTATCAGGCCGGTCAGCTCGACAAGGCGGTGAGCATCGCCAAGAGCTGCGGCGGTGAAGCCAGCCAGATCCTGGTGGCCCAGGCCTATACCCGCATGGGCCGCCCGCGCGATGCCATCGCTGCCTACAACAACCTCATCCGCAGTAACGGTGCCAAGCCGATCTATCTGGAAAATCTGGCCGGCGCGCAGTTCAAGTCTGGTGACAAGGTCGGCTATCTCGCCACCACCACCCGGCTGATCAAGGCCGATCCGTCGCCCAACCGCTGGCGCGTGCTGTTGACCGAGCTGCAGGGCCAGAACATGCGCAGCGAAGCCAAGCTGGCGCTGTATCACCTGATGATGACGACGGGCACGCTCAACCGTCCGCAGGATTTCACCGATTTCGCCAAGCTGGCGCTGATCAACGGCCAGGCCGCCGTGGCCAAGGCCGCGCTGGACAAGGCTGGCGGCGGCAGTGATCCGATGAGCCAGAAGCTGGCCGCGGCCGCCGGTGCTGGCGTCGCCAAGGAAGGCGCCGAGGCCGTGAAGCTTTCGGCCGATGCCAAGACCGCGTTCAAGGGCGGCAACGCCTATCTGGGCCTGAATGATTATGCCAAAGCCACCGCCGCTTATGACAAGGCGATTGCCGCCAATGGCCCGGACGCCGATTTTGCCCGCGTGTTCAAGGGCATCGCCGCGGTGAAGGGTGGCCAGAAGGCCGCCGGCATCGCAGTGTTCAAGCAGGTGAACGAAAAGAGCGGCATGAAGGACATTGCCGATCTGTGGAGCCTCTACGCCAGCGTGCGTTGAGGCCTTTCCCGCCGGAAACAAGAAGGGCCGCCGTGGGATGCCACGGCGGCCCTTCCTGTGTTTGAACGCGGATTATTCGCCAGCCGGGCGCGATTGCAGCTGGATATAATTGGCCAGGCCCATCTGCTTGATCATCGTCTGCTGGGTTTCGATGAAATCCACATGCTCTTCCTCGGCGCTGAGGATCTCGGCAAACAGGTCGCGGCTGGCAAAGTCGCGCACGGTTTCGCAATGCTGGATGGCATCCTTCAGCAGGGCGATGGCTTCGAACTCCAGCTCCAGATCGGCCTGCAACACCTCTTCCACCGTCTCGCCGATGCGCAGGCGGTTGAGCGCCTGCATGCCGGGCAGGCCTTCCAGGAAGAAGATGCGCTCCATCAACTTGTCGGCATGCTTCATCTCGTCGATGGATTCATGCCGTTCATAATCGGCCAGCCGCTTGATGCCCAGATTGTCGAGCAGGCGATAATGCAGCCAATATTGGTTCACCGCCGTCAGCTCACCCTTGAGCACGGCGTTGAGAAATTCGATCACCTTGGCATCGCCACGCATGGCACCATCTCCTTGTTGATGGCGCAACCATGCCGGCGGATTTGATCCGCGTCAAGAAAAAGCGTGATTTTTCTGATACTTACAACTGCAACGCACTTGCAGTATCAACGACAGGCGTTGACGCCTTCCAGAATCTCGCGGGCAAAGGGCAGGCACTGGCCGCACTTTACCTTGCAACCCAGCTGGGCATAGGCGGCCTTGGGGCAGGATTTGCCCACGGCGCGCGCGGCTTCGCGCACATCCCGTTCCTTCAGTGCATTGCAGACACAAACGAACACATTTGCCTCGTCGAATCGCACAGACCTGCTGTTGCGAGACGTTATCAGCCATCGCGGACGCTAATGCAAGTGGTTCGCAGTATCTGGCTATTGGCCTGCGGGCCGGATGTCCTCTGGTGCAATCGGGATCATCAGCTCGTTCCGGCGCAGCAACCACAGCCTCCACGGCGGATCATATTGTGCCAGCGAAACCGGCCCGATCGGGTGGAGATGATGCGCCATGGTGAACGCGGACAGCGCAATTGTGGCCGCCGCGATCTTGTCCTGCCGGGCCAAGCCGCTGAACCGGATCACGGCCATGCGGGCCGGTGCAATGGCATGCAGCTGCACCTTGGGATTGTTCGGCTTTGGCAGCGCCGACAGCGTCGAACCGCGGGGCATGATGAAGCGGATCACCCATAGGCCATCGCCACCGCTCTGCAAAACGGGGGCTGTCATCGCGATGGTTTGGCCGGCCGCTGCGGCCTGCATCACCGGCGCCGTCATGGCGATGGTCTGCCGGTTGGTGTTGCCGCCAAAAATATAGCCGGCAAGCACACGAAACCCCTGGCTGGCGGCGGCCTTGCGGTCCCCGGTTACCGAAACGTCCGCGGTGATCATCGCGGGATAGTCGCGCACCTCGCAGTCACCTTCGGCAAGGCTGACGGTGAATGCAGGTTCTTCGGTGGCGATGGCACAGGCTCCCGCTTGGCCTGCGCTCAACCGGGCACAAGCCGCTATGATCTCGGTACGTGGGCGGCCGTGCTGGTCAGGCACAGGCGGTGGCAGATCTCCTGCAGGTCTGGACGATAGCATCGCCCGCGCCGGCAAAAAGGCTCGGAAACCACCCATGCCGGGCCGTTGGCAGGGGGCAAAAGCCGTTCACCGCCGCCCGAACAACTTCTCGATATCGGTCTTGGCCAGCCGCACCCAGGTGGGGCGGCCGTGGTTGCATTGGCCGCTGTGCGGGGTCACTTCCATTTCGCGCAGCAGGGCGTTCATTTCGGCAATCGACAAATGCCGGCCGGCGCGCACGCTGCCGTGGCAGGCCATAGTGGCCGCCACCGCATCCAGCTTTTCCTTCAGCGTGAGCGCTTTGCCGAAGGCGGCGAGATCATCGGCGAGATCGGTGATCAGCCCCTTCACGTCGCAGGTGCCAAGCAGCGCCGGGGTGGCGCGCACCAGGACGGCGGCGGGGCCAAAGGCTTCCACCTCCAGCCCGAGTTCGGCCAGTTCGTCGGCACGATCAGCGATGCGGCCGGCGGCGATGTCGTCCAGATCGACCACTTCGGGCACCAGCAGCGCCTGGCGCGCCACCGCGCCGCCGGCCAGGGCACGGTTCATGCGTTCCAGGGTGAGGCGTTCGTGGGCGGCATGCTGATCAACGATCACCAGCGCGTCATCGGTTTCGGCGATGATATAGGTGGCCGCAACCTGCCCGCGCGCGGCGCCCAACGGAAAGCGCGTGGCCGGCAGCGGCGGCACCGCCGTTGGCTGCCCGGCGGGCGCACTGGGCGCAAAGGCCGGCGGCAGTTCGGTGAACAGGCGCGGCGGTTCGGCCAGCGCAGGCGCTGCCGGGGCAGCCGGCGCGGCCCAGGGGCTGGCCGCCGGTTCCGCCACAAAGGCCGCCAGCGCAGCACCGGCCACATTGGTGGAGGCCCGGTGGCCAGCGGCATCCAGCGCGCGGCGCACGCCCGACACGATCAGGCCGCGCACCAGGGCGGCATCGCGGAAGCGCACCTCCGTCTTGGCCGGGTGGACGTTCACATCAACAAAGTCGCCCGGCACATCCAGAAACAACGCCACCACCGGATGGCGATCGCGCGCCAGCAGATCCTGATAGGCCCCGCGCAGCGCGCCGAGCAGCAGCCGGTCGCGCACCGGCCGGCGGCCGACGAACAGAAACTGGTGATCGGCGACCCCGCGATTATAGGTCGGTAGGCCGGCCAGCCCGCCGAGATGGAGGCCGTCACGCTCGAGATCCACCGCCACCGCATTGTCGGCAAAATCGGCACCGATGATCGCTGCCAGCCGCGCCAGCAGCGACGCCGGGCTGCCATCGGGGAGCGGCGGCAGGTTGATCAGGCGGCGGCCTTCGGATTCAAGGCTGAAGCCCACATCGGGATTGGCCATCGCCAGCCGGCGGACATGATCGAGGCAGGCCGACAGTTCGGAGCGCGGCGATTTCAGGAACTTGCGCCGCGCCGGCACCTGGGCGAACAGGCCATCCACCCGCACCACCGTGCCCGGCGCAGCGGCGGCAGGGCCATCATGGGTGATGCGGCCATTGTCCACCACCAGCCGCCAGCCCTCGCTGCCTTCGGCGCGGCTGGTGAGCGACAATGTGGCAACCGAACCGATGGACGGCAGCGCCTCACCGCGAAAGCCCATGGTGGCGATGGCGGCCAGATCATCGTCGGGCAATTTGCTGGTGGCGTGGCGTTCGATGGCCAGGCGCAGTTGGTCGGGCACCATGCCATGGCCATCATCGGCGACTTCCAGCCCATCGATGCCGCCGGCCGCCAGCCGGATGGCGATGCGGCCGGCGCCAGCATCCAGGGCATTCTCCACCAGTTCCTTCAGGGCGCTCGCCGGCCGCTCCACCACCTCGCCGGCGGCGATCTGGTTGATCAGGGTTTCAGGCAGGCGGCGAATGGGCACCGGCTGGTTTTAGGGGCAGTTGAACCGGTTGTCAGCCGCAAGCGTCGCCAAATTGGCCTTCGCCCTTGCAAAAATGGCGGGTTACGGCCTATGGCGGCCCATCGATCGCGCGTGTTCGCGAATCCCTGTTTCATGTCTGTGGTTGCCGCTCCATGTCGCCCTTTTCCCGCATGTTTTCCTTCCTCGCCCAGGATATGGCCATTGATCTGGGCACCGCCAACACGCTGGTTTATGTGCGCGGCCGCGGCATTGTGCTGAACGAACCCAGCGTGGTCGCCATCGAAACCATCCGTGGCAACAAGATCGTCAAGGCTGTCGGCAACGAAGCCAAGGTGATGATGGGCCGCACGCCCGGCAATGTGGAATGCATCCGGCCGCTGCGCGACGGCGTGATCGCCGATATCGATGTGGCCGAACAGATGATCAAGCACTTCATCAAGAAGGTGCAGACCAGCCGCTTTGGGCGCTATCCCGAAATCGTCATCTGCGTGCCATCGGGCAGCACCAGCGTGGAAAAACGCGCCATCCGCGATGCCGCCAACAATGCCGGCGCCACCCAGGTGTTCCTGATCGAAGAGCCGATGGCCGCGGCGATCGGCGCCGGGATGCCGGTGACCGAACCAATTGGTTCGATGGTGGTTGATATCGGTGGCGGCACCACCGAAGTGGCCGTGCTGTCGCTTAAGGGTCTTGCCTATACCACCAGCGTGCGCGTGGGTGGGGACAAGATGGACGAAGCCATCATCAACTATGTCCGCCGCAACCACAACATGCTGATCGGCGAATCCACCGCCGAGCGCATCAAGAAGGAAATCGGCACCGCCAAGCGCCCGGCCGACGGCATTGGCGAGACCATCTCCATCAAGGGCCGCGACCTGATGAACGGCGTGCCGAGCGAGATCCAGATCAACCAGGGCCAGATTGCCGAGGCATTGTCGGAACCGGTGGGCACCATCGTGGAAGGCGTGCGCGCCGCGCTCGAAAACACCCAGCCCGAACTGGCGGCCGACATCGTCGATCAGGGCATCGTGCTGACCGGCGGCGGCGCGCTGCTGCGTGATCTTGATGTGGTGCTGCGCGAAGCCACCGGCCTGCCGGTGAGCGTGGCCGACGAACCGCTGACCTGCGTTGCCATCGGCACCGGCCGCGCGCTGGAAGATCCGATGTACCGCGGTGTGCTGATCACCGCCTGAACCCCGCAATCAACACCCCTTGGGGGGCCAGACCTTGGTGGATTGGAACCAATCTTCGCGCCGACCCACTGCCATAAGGCGGGAGCAGAATCTTGCCCTCGTTTCGGCCGTGGTGTCGGGCGCGGTGATTGCCGGCGGCCTGATCCTGTTGCTGGTGGCGCGGGTGAACCCGGAAACCGGCGCCGGGCTGCGCACCCTGGCCGGCGATCTGGTCACGCCCTTCTGGAGCGTGGTGCGCGCGCCCTTTGATGGCGCAGCGCGGGTGGGTGCCCAAGTCGGCAATTATTTTGGCGCGGTGTCCCGCACCGAAGCCCTTGAGGCCGAACTGGACAAGGCCAACCAGCGGCTGCGCGCCACCCGCACCCAGGCCCGCGAACTGGCCGTGCTGAAACGCCTGATGGCGGTGCGTGAGCCCAGCCGCCGGGTGATTGCCACGGTGCGCATTGCCGCCGCCACATCGGGCAGCGCCGTGCGCAGCGCCATGCTGGCCGCCGGCAGCCGCGATGGCATCGGCCGCGATCTGCCGGTGATCGGCGCCGATGGCCTGATCGGCCGCACCATCGAAGCCGGTGCCGCCTCGGCCAGGGTATTGTTGCTCACCGATGCGCAAAGCCGGGTGCCGGTGATGATCCAACGCACCGGCCAGGCTGGGCTTGCCGCCGGGCGCGGCCAACCCACGCTGTTATTGATCGATCGCATCGGGCCGGATCTGCCGCTGCTGGCTGGGGATCGCATCGTCACGTCGGGCGATGGCGGGGTGTTTCCGCCCGGCGTGCCGGTGGGCGTGGTGGTGGATGCCCGCGCCGATGCCCCGGTGATCCGCCTGGCCGCCAATCCGCTGGGCGCCGGCTTTGTGACGGTGGAACAGGCCTGGCTGCCGATCCCGGATGATGCGCCCAAGGGCCCGGTGTTTGATGCCCCGGTGCCAGTTGAGGCCCGCAGCCGCGGCGCGCCGCCACCGCGCCTGCGCCCCGCCGATCCCGCGGCACCGCTGCCGCCCGTCCCGACCAGGCCCCCGGCCAAGGCCGCGCCATGATTGCCTCGCCCCCGCCGCCCGCCCGGTTGATGACCAGCGACGAACGCCGGCGCTGGCTGATCAGCCTGTGGCGTTACAGCGTGCCCGGTCTGATCAGCGTGGCGATGGTGGTGCTGATGCTGGCCCCCTTGCCGCTGCCGCTGCCGGCCATGCCCAATCTGGCGCTGATGGCGGTGCTGGCCTGGGCCATGCTGCAACCCGGGCTGATGCCGTTGTGGCTGGCCTTTGGCGTGGGGCTGGTGGCCGATCTGCTGTTTGGCCAGCCGATGGGGGTGAATGCCACGCTGTTTGCCGTCGCCACCGCCTCGCTGCGGCTGTTTGATGCCATGCTGCTGGAACGCAGCCATGTGCTGGATTGGCTGGCGGTGGCGCTGCTGCTGCTGGCGTGCAGCCTCGCCACCGGGCCATTGATGGCGCTGGCCGGCCAGCCAGTGCCGGTGCTGCCGCTGCTGTGGCAAGTGCTCACCAGCATGATCATCTGGCCGCTGCTGCTGCGCCTGTGCGTGGCGGTGCAGCGCTGGCTTTCCCGCACGGCGCCGCGTTGGTCTTATGGATGATCCGATCCGGCGCGCCCAGTTCAGCCGGCGGGCGCTGTTATTGGGCGCCGGCATGGCGGCAACCGGCAGCCTGCTGGCCGGGCGCATGGCCTGGCTGGCGGTGTTCGAAGGCGAAACCTATCGCCTGAAGGCCGATGGCAACCGGGTGCAGAACCGGCTGGTGCCACCGCGGCGCGGCTGGATCGTCGATCGCAACGGCAAGCCCATTGCCATGAACCGCCCGGATTATCGGCTGGAGCTGCGCCCGGCCGACATGGAGGATCTGGACGCCACGCTCATCGCTATCCGCGGCGTGATCGATATCGATCTGGCCGAAGAATTGCGCATCCGCGACGATATCGCCACCCAACCGCGCTTCATGCCGGTGGTGGTGCGGTCTGGCCTCACGTGGCCGGAATTTTCCGCCTGCAATGTGCGCCTCACCACCGTGCCGGGCGTGGCACCGGTGCAAAGCTTTTCGCGCCATTATCCCGAATCCGATCGGCTGGCGCATCTGATCGGCTATGTCGGCGCGCCCACGCCCGAACAATATCGCGCCGATCGCGATCCGCTGCTGATCTATCCAGGCTTCCGCATCGGCAAGGATGGCATCGAGCGCCACGAGGATCGCCGCCTGCGCGGGGCCGCCGGCGCGGCCCAGGCCGAAGTGACGGCGCGCGGCGAACTGGTGCGCGAACTGGGCACCCGCCCCGATCAACCGGGCGAAACGCTCAAGCTCACCATCGATCGCGATCTGCAGACTTATGCCGCCCGCCGGCTGGGGGACAATTCGGCCAGCGTGATCGTGATGGATTGCCAGACCGGCGATGTGCTGGCGATGGTGTCGATGCCGGCCTATGATCCCAACGTGTTTTCCACCCGCGTGCCGGCCCGGCTGTGGGCAGCCCTGCAGGAAGATGATCACACCCCGCTGCTCAACAAGAGCGCGATGGGCCTCTATCCGCCTGGGTCCACCTTCAAGATGGTCACCACGCTGGCCGCGCTGGAAGCCGGAGTCGATCCCGATGAAAGCGTGCTGTGCACCGGCGCCTATCGGCTGGGCAACAACCTCTGGCATTGTCACGCCCGCCGCGGCCATGGCGGGGTGCACATGCACCGCGCCCTGCCTTTGAGCTGTGACACCTATTTCTATGTGATGGGCCGGCGCATCGGCGTGGATGCCATTGCCGCCATGGCCCGGCGGCTGGGGCTGGGCCAGGAATATGACCTGCCGCTGCCGGGCCAAGCCGAAGGCATCGTGCCCGACAAGGCGTGGAAGCAGAAACGATATGGCAAGGATCCGAAGAAAGCCGCCTGGCGCGAAGGCGAAACGCTGAACGCGTCGATCGGCCAAGGCTATATCATCACCAACCCGCTGCAGCTGGCGGTGATGACGGCGCGGCTGGCCAGCGGCAAGGTGGTGATGCCGCGCCTGATTGCAGACAAGACCATGCCGGATTTCCCGTCACTCGGCATTCCAGACACGCATCTGGCCATCGTGCGCCAGGGCATGATCGATGTGGTCAACGCCCGTTTTGGCACCGCGCCGGCCGCCCGCAGCCCGGTGGCAGATGTGCTGATCGCCGGCAAGACCGGCACCGCCCAGGTGCGCCGCATCAGCATGGCCGAACGCCGCACCGGCGTGCTGCGCAACGAAGCCTTGCCATGGAAACAGCGCGATCATGCCCTGTTCGTCGCCTTTGTCCCGGCCGGCGCGCCGCGCTATGCCTGTTCGGTGATCCTGGAACATGGCATTTCCGGTGGCCGTTATGCCGCGCCGATTGCGCGCGACGTGCTCACCTATCTGTTCGAGCCGGAACGCGCGCTGGCGGTGCTGCCGGCGATCGAAGCCGATGCCGCCACCCGCCGCACCGAACGCAGCACATCCGAAGCCGCCGCCGCCATCGCCCAGGAAAACCGGCGGATGATGCCAAGCTGGCTCAAGATCGACATCAAGCCGCCCGTGTTCGAAGTGGCCGATCCCGACGCGCCCCAACCGCCGCGTGAACCGGAATGAGCCGCTAATGGATCTGCTCAACGGCCCCTGGCAACGCGAACTCGGCCGGCTGCCCTGGGGGGTGGTGCTGCTGGTCTGCGCCATCGCCGGCTTTGGCCTGGTGGTGCTCTATTCCGCCGCCGGTGGCTCGCTCTATCCCTGGGCGCTGAAACAGGGGGTGCGCTTTGCCATCTTCCTGATCGGCGCCCTGATGCTGGCCATGGTGCGGCCCGAACGCTGGCTGGAGCTGGCCTGGCCGATTTACGGCGTGTTGCTGGTGGCGCTGCTGGGCGTGGAACTGGTCGGCGCGGTCAAAGGGGGCAGCCAACGCTGGCTCAATCTGGGTTTCATGGAATTCCAGCCATCCGAAATGATGAAACTGGCCATCGTGCTGGTGCTGGCGCGATATTATCAATATATTCCAAAAGGCTATGAAAGCCGGCCCGATGTGCTGCTACCGGCGCTGGCGCTGATTGCAGCCCCGGTGGGGCTGGTGATGCTGCAACCCGATCTGGGCACTGCGCTGTCGATCATGTTTGGCGGCATTGTCGTGCTGTTTCTGGCCGGCGTGCGGCTGTGGATCTTTGGCGCCGCCACCGCCGCTGTGGCCGCCATGCTGCCGATCGCCTGGAACCTGCTGCACGATTATCAGCGCAACCGCGTGCTGATCTTCCTCGATCCCGAAAGCGATCCGCGCGGCGCCGGCTATCATATCACCCAAAGCAAGATCGCCATCGGTTCGGGCGGGATTTCCGGCAAGGGTTTCCTCCAGGGCACACAAAGCCATCTGGATTATCTGCCAGAACTTCACACCGATTTCGCTTTCGCCACCATGGCCGAAGAATGGGGCCTGCTGGGCGGGCTGGCGGTGATCATCCTTTATGGCCTGGTGCTGGCCTGGGGCATCCGCACCGCCATGGGCGCCACCAGCCAGTTCCAGCGCCTGCTCAGCCTGGGCCTGATGGCGACGCTGTTTTTCTATCTGGCGATCAACATGATGATGGTGATGGGCTTGGCCCCGGTGGTCGGCATCCCGCTGCCGCTGATCAGCTGGGGCGGCAGCGCGATGATGACGGTAATGATCCTGCTCGGCCTGGTGATGGGCGTCGCCCGCGCCAACCGCCAGGCCAACGGCTGAACAACAAAAACCGGTTTACAAACCCCCCTGCCCTTGCTAATCGCCCCCTCCCGATGACGGCACGGCCGCTCACCGGTTGCCTGCAACGGCAGTGTGGACGCATAGCTCAGTCGGTAGAGCAGCTGACTCTTAATCAGCGGGTCCCAGGTTCGAGCCCTGGTGCGTCCACCATCTTCCAATCATTGAAGACTTCGGCATTGCTGAAATTCTGCATCCAACCATCAGAACAGGCGACGCAGGCGCGGCGGGGCGGCAACCGGCCAAGGTGGCGATGGTCAGTTCCCGGTTGGCGGAACCGCAGGCGCAAGCGCGGTCGACAGATAGGCGGTGATCGCCTGGTATTCCTCGTCGGTCATCTGGGCGCCATGGCCGATCATCACGCTCATCACCTCTTGCCATTCCTCGGGTGTGCGGCGTTGCGTGGCGATCACGTCAACGCCGTGGCAGCGCGTGCAGGCGGCCATGAGCTGGTCGCGGCCCGGCCCGGGCGGCAGCGCGATGGTCTGCGCCACGGTGGCGGCTGCCGCGATGCCGCCCAGCGTGATGCCGGTGAAGATCAGCAAGGGCAGACATCTGTGCACCTGGGTCTCCCTGCCGTCCCGTTCGGGCCGCAACCGTTCAGCCTGGATCGGCTGCGCTGCCCGCGCGCGGGGCGGCAGGCATGGTGGCCGGTTCGATCCGAAGCAACATGCCGTCAGTGTCCCTGGGGCCGCGCAGCCGGCCTTCGGTCAACACATAGATATTGCCGTCTGGCCCCTGCCGGATATCGCGGAAGCGCACGCCCAGCTCGGTGAGCATCGTGTCGCCCTGGCGCAGGACATCGCCGTTCACGCTGATCTGCGCGATCTTCTTCGTGCTGGCGCCGGCCACCAGCAACGAACCCTTCAGGCGCGGGAATTTGTCGCCGGTATAGAAGAACATGTTTTCCGGATTGAAATTGGGGTTCCAGAAGAACATCGGATTGTCCATGCCGGGGCGAGCCCATGGCTGGTCCGACACCAGGCTGCCCGAATAATGGCGGCCCAGCGACACCAGCGGCCAACCATAATTATGGCCCGGCAAGATCTTGTTGATCTCATCGCCGCCGGCCGGCCCGAATTCGGTGGCCCACATCTGGCCGGTCTTGGGGTCCCAGGCCATGCCATAGACGTTGCGGTGGCCATAGCTCCAGATTTCCGGCAGCGCGCCCGGTGTTTTCACGAACGGATTGTCGGGCGGGGCGGTGCCGTCGTCACGCACACGCAGGATCTTGCCGATGTGGCTGTTCAGCTTCTGCGCCTGCGGCCGCGCGCTCGACACATCGCTGGCCGTGGTGCCGTCGCGGTCGCCAACGCTGATATAGAGCATGGCATCCGGCCCGAAGATCAGGCGGCCGCCATAGGTGCCGAGCGGGCTTTCCCACGCTTCCGTCACCAGCACATCCTTGCCGTCCACCAACTTGGCGCCGTCAAAACGGGCGCGGAAGATGGCCAGCGTGGTGCCCTGCATGGCCCCGCGCGCCTTGGAATAGGAAATATAGACAAGGCCGTTCTTCGCGAAATCCGGGTGCAGCATGATATCCTGCAGGCCGCCGATGCCGACATTGTCGAACAGCGGCAGGCCGGCAATCGGCGTGGGGTCCAGCACGCCATCGCGAACGCTGCGCAGCTTGCCGGTGCGCTCGGTCAACAGGATGGTGCGGCCATCGGGCAGGAACACCATGCCATCGGGGTGGGACAGGCCCTCGGCCAGCTTCGTCACCTTCAGGCCAATGCCACCCTGGCTCTTCAGCACCACCGGCTGGTCGACCTTGGCGCCGGTGAGTGCATCGGGCGGATAGTTGCGCAGGATCTGCGCCGGCGTGAGCGGCGCGGTCACACCCGGCGTGTCCACCGGCTGCGCGATGACCGTTGCCGGCAGTAGCGCGGCGGCGAGGACCAGGGATTTCAGGCGCATGTCAGCTCACTCGATGCTCATCGCGACCAGCTCGGCGGGATGGTTCACGCCGCCAACGCCGACCACGATATATTGCTTGCCCTTGTGCATATAGGTGACCGGCGGCGAGGTGGTGCCGGCGCCCAGATCGGCTTCCCACATGATCTTGCCGGTGCGCTTGTCATAGGCGCGGAACATGTTGCCGCCGCTGAACCTGGGCATCGACAGGCCGACCATGTCGCCCTCGCCGATGAACAGGAAGCTCTTGGTGAGGAGCGGCGCGGCGCGGCCGGCCTGGCCCAGTGGCGGCAGGTTGAGATCCTTGAGCGCCGGGTGGTCGCGCGGTCCGTTGCCGTTGGGCACCATCCACAGATGATCGCCGCTGTTCATGTCGATGGCGGTGATGCGGCCCCAGGGCGGCTTCACCATCGGCAGGCCCTGCGGCCCGTCCATGTAGAGCTTGTCTTCGGGTGGGCGCTTGTAGTTGTTGCGGCCGATCCACGGCACAGTGACCGACGGCACATAGATGACGCCGGTTTCCGGATCGAGGGCCGCGCCGGTCCAGTTGGCGCCGCCCACCCAGCCGGGCAGATAGAGCGTGCCGAGCTTGCCATCCGGCCCGTCGGCCGGCGACGGCGGCGTGTACATCGGGCCGTGGACATAGCGGCTGAGGATGGCTTGGGCTTCGGCCTTCAGTGCGGGCGTGAAATCGATCAGATTGTCGTCGGTCATGCCCTGCCGGTCGAACGGTGCGGGCTTCACCGGGATCGGCTGGGTGGGGGATGATTTCTCGCCGGGCATGGTGGTGGGCGCCACCGGGGTTTCGACGATGGGGAACAGCGGCTCCCCGGTCGCGCGGTCGAACGCGAAGACATAGGCCATCTTGGTGACCTGGATCGCGGCCTTGCGCAGCCGGCCATTGACCTTGATGTCGGCCAGCATCGGCGGGCTGGGCAGATCATAATCCCACAGATCATGGTGGACGAGCTGATAGTGCCAGACCTTGCGGCCGGTCTTCACGTCGAGGGCCACCAGCGAGTCCGAGTAGAGATTGTCGCCCGGCCGCTGGACGCCATAATAGTCGCTGGCCGGTGCGCTGAGCGGCAGATAGACGAGGCCGAGCTTCGGATCGGCGCTGAAGGCGGACCATACCTTGGTCTTGCCGCCCTGCAGCCAGCTGTTGTTCTCCCAGGTCTCGTGGCCCGGTTCGCCGGGGTGGGGCACGGTGTGGAAGGTCCACAACAATTTGCCGGACGCGACGTCATAGCCGCGGACATTGCCGGCCAGCGAGGCGCGGTTGATGTCGGCAATGCCGGTCGCAATGGGTTGCCCGCCGATGACGATCACATCCCCCACGACAATGGGCGACGGCGCGTTCCAGGAAAACACCGTCTTGGGATCGTCGCGCAGATCGACGCGGCCGCCGGTGCCGAAGCTGGTGACATAAGCGCCGGTCTTCGCATCGAGCATAAAGAGCCAGGGCCCGCGCGCGGTGACGATGCGGATGTTGGCGCCGCTGCCAAAGGCTGCCAGCGCACGGGCAGCGGCAGCCGGGGCCAGACGGGTGTCGCCGGGAAACAGGCCCTGCCGCCAGAGCAGTTTGCCGCTGGCCGGATCGCGCGCCTCAACCTGGCCGATCTGGTTGCTGATGTACATGATGCCGCCCGTGACCAGCGGCGCGTTGCGATAATTGTTGGACGGCGTGAGCGTGGGGTTTTCGGCGCGCACCGCCGGATCGAGCGCGGGCGCGCGCCACACCACTTTCAGCCGCTTGATGGTGGCCGGGTTGATCTGGTTCAGGCCGGAATATTTGGTGTCGCCGATGTCGCCACCGAAATGCGCCCAGTCAGGGCCGGGGGCGGCATGGGCTGCGGCGGCGAGGCCGGCGGCGAGCGCGACGGTGATGAGCAGTTTCGGCTGCATGGCGCGCGTCCTTGCTGTGCGATCAATAGCCAATGGCATAGCCCATGCGGCGCGGGTCAGACCCGGCCATGCGGGTGCCATATTGGGATTGCAGCACCGCCTGGATGCTGCCGATGGCATAGGGACCAACGCTTTCCACCGTGTGGCCCATGGCGCGCAGCGCCGCGACGGTGGCGGGCGGGAAGCGGCTTTCCATCTGCACCGTCACCGGCGCGCCCGGCGTGTAGAAGCCGGGATCGGCATCCAGCGCGATGCGCGGCGCCTCGATGGCGGCCTGCACCGGCAGCTTGCGGTCGATGATGTTGATCAGGTGCTGGAACTGGCTCTGCCCGATGGTCTCGCCGCCGGGCGAGCCGAAGATCATGTGGAAGCGGCCCCCGGAAGCCTTGCTGTCGAGCACCACGGTCGGGCAGTTGCCGAGCAGGGGCACGCGCCCGCCCTTCACGAAATTGGGATGGTCGCGATAGGGCGCGGTGGAGCCGTTGCGCAGGCCGTTGTTGCAGATCATGCCGGTGCTGCCCATCACCAGGCAGGCACCGAAGCCGCCGCCCAGCGTGGTGGTGACGCCGACAGCATTGCCATCCTTGTCGGTGACCGAGATGTTGGTGGTATCCCCCGGCACCCGCGCCGGCACCGCCGCAGAGCGCGGCGGCATCACCGCGCCGCCGATGTCGGCCCCCATGGGGAAGGCAATCGCGCGGGCCGGATCGATCAGGCGGCGGCGCTGAGCGGCGAAGTCCTTGGATATCAGGGTCGCCACCGGGGTCGGGCTGGAGGCCGGATCGGCAGCATAGCGATAGACATCGGCCTTGGTGATCTTGATGACTTCCGCGATCAGGTGCAGCGCCTGGGGCCCGTCGGCCGGCAGAGCGGCGATGTCGAAACCTTCGATCAGGTTGAGCTGCTCGCAGGTCTCCAGCCCGGTGCGCGAGGTGAGCGGCGAGCAGATCACGTCGAACCCGCGATAGTTGGTCATCACCGGTTCGACCCATTTCGGCTTATAGGCGCGCATGTCCTCCATGCGCAGCCAGCCGCCGCCGGCCTCCGAAAAGCGCGTCATCTCCTGGGCGATCGGGCCGGAATAGAAATGGTCATAGGCTGCCATCAGCGCGCGGTCGCGGCTGGCGCCGCCCTTCAGCGCGGCGGTTTCGGCATCGGCCAGCGCCTGGAAGCTGCGCGCCAGCGGCAGGTTTCGGAACATCGCACGCGCCGGCGGCGGGTTGCCACCGGGCAGATAGATGTCGGCCGTCGTCGGATAGCGAGCCAGCGTGGCGCGCTGGCGCGCAATTGTCTGCGCGATCGACGGATCGAGCGGATGGCCGTCGCGGGCATAGGCGATGGCCGGCTCCAGCAACACCGACAGCGGCAGCCGGCCATATTTCAAGGCCAGTGCGATCCAGCCGCCAAAGGCGCCCGGCGTCACCACCGCCTTGTGACCGGCGGTGAGATCGGGCCCGGATGCATTGTCATCGAGCAGGCGCGGCGCCGCGCCGGTGAAGGCCAGCGCGCTGATCTTGCCGGTCTTGCCTTCAAAACAGGTGGCAAGGCCGTTGCCGGCCGCGCCCGACGCCCAGGGCTCGACCACGTTCAGCACCGCCATCGCGGCAATCGCCGCATCAGCGGCATGGCCGCCCTGCATCAGCATGCGCAGGCCAGCCATGGAGGCCAGCGGGTGACCAGCACAGACAAGGCCATTGGGCCCCGGCACCTCGACCCGGTGCTGCTGCACGGCTGCCGCACCGGTGCGCGGCGCGTCTGGCGCGGCGCGGCCCACACCGGCCGGCGGCGGGCTGGCAGGGGCCGGCTGCTGCGCGCGGCCGCCGGATGCCACCCCGGCCAGTGCCGCACCCGACAGGCCGGCCAGCAATTGCCGGCGGCCAAGGCCCGGCCGGGTGTCGTTCGTCGTGTCGTCGCTCATGCCCTGCGCTCCCCGCTCATGCTGCTGTTCCTGCTGCCGTTCAGCGTGGCATCGGCACCAGCGGCTTGCCGTCGCGCTTGTAGAGCGTGCCGTCCTTGATGACCGTGGAAACGGTGAAGAGATTGCGCAGCCGGTTGTAGACCGGATCGCCGGGCACCACGATGATATCGGCACGCTTGCCGGGTTCGATGGTGCCCGTGTCGGGCTTGCCCATCAGCCGGGCGTTGACGCGGGTGGTGTTGGAAATCACCTCCAGCGGCGCCATGCCTTCATCGGCCAGCACGATCATCTCGCGCACCAGGCCATCGGTGTTGAAGTTCATCGGCGTGCCGCTGTCGGTGCCCACGCCCATCACCAGATTGGCCGCGATCAGTTGGCGAACCTGCGGGCTGCGATAGCGGATCTGGCGGTCGATCTGCGCGAAATAGGATTCGGCCGGCCACTCCTTGAAGCTGGCCTGCACCGCCTGCCACATGTCAGCCGGGAACATGCTCTTCAACACCGGGTCGCGCAGCCGTTCCGGAAAGGCGACCGTGTCGGGAAAGATCCAGCTGCGGTGCGCCGCGGTCAGCACCACAGGGCGGTTGGCGCTGCCGATCGCCTTCATCAGCTCCTCGCTATAGGTCGGCCCGCCGGCCGAGCCCATGTGCTGCAGCACATCAACACCGGCATCAAAGGCGTTGCGCACTGCCGGTTCGTCATAGACATGGGCATGCACCTTGACGCCGTTCTTGCGTGCGGCACCCACGATGGCAAAATAATCATCGCGCGTCAGGCCGGCGTGGGCCTTGATCACGTCGACGCCCATCTTGACCAGCTTGTCGACAACCGCCGCGCCTTCCTGCGGGTTGGCGATCACGGCCGAGGCTTCCGCCGGGAAGCCGCCGAAGGCACGGCGGGTCACCAATGGCCCCGACACGATGAGGCGCGGGCCGGGCACCTGCCCCTTGTTGATGCGGTCGCGCACCGCAATACTGTCTTCCGGCGTGCCGCCCAGATCGATGGCGCCGGTGATGCCCGACATCAGCAGCTGCCAGGCCGAAAGCTCCATCACCTTCTGGATGGAGTATTTCTTGCCCGGCCCGGCCAGCCATTTGAACCAGGCGGCTTCATCGCCATAGCCCAGCATGAACAGATGGGCGTGGGCGTCGATCAGGCCGGGCATGATCGTCTGGCCCCTGGTGTCGATCACCGTGGCGCCGGCCGGGATCGCCACCTCGGCGGCGCTGCCGGCCTCCACCACCCGATCGCCCTTGATGACCACGCGGGCATTGTGCAGCGGCGGCACCGAAAGGCCGTTCACCAGCATGCCGCCGTCGAGGACGATGGCCTGTTGTGCGACCGCCGGTGCCGCCAGCAGGGCCACAGCCGCCAGCACCATGGTGCGCAGCCGCGCCAACAGCCCCCGCTTGCCGGGCTTCGGCCCGGATTTCGCCTGTTCGTTCAGCCTGGTCATGCGTCTGCCCCCTTGCCTGACGTGTGCCATCACAGCTTGAAGCGGAAACCGGCGTCTGCCCGGCCTGCCGTGCAAGACATACTATGACAAGCTAAAACGCCAAAAGCCATGCCGTCTGCCCCAATTGTGTGCCCTGCCCCGTTGATCGTCCGCCCCGATCGATCAGCCTTTGGCCCATCGGACAGGACAGGCGTGGAGGGAGTCGCCCGGTGCGTCCTCCATTTGCGTCCACCATGTCCATGCCCATGATGTCCGGCTCAACTGGCCGGTGGCAATGGGTCGATCTGCCAGAAGTGGCGCACCTCGTCGTCCAGCCCGGTCAGGTCATAGCGGATCAGCGAGAACGGCATGCGGCCGGCGGCCATGAGCTCGTCGTGGAACGGCTTCAGCGCGAATTTCTCGCCCAACTGGTGGCGGCGATCGGCCAGCAGCTTCTGCATTTCGATCATGCCCACTGTATAGCCCAGGCCATAGCCGGGTGGGCGGCGCAGATAGATTTCGGCGTCCACCCGCGCGACATTCCGGTCGAGCCAGGGCGTCCACGCCTGCCAATCGGCCACCACCTGCGCCACGCTCTTGCGGTTCAGCTGCAGATCAATGTCACCCGCCACCCGCACGGCGCGGAAAATGCCGAAAATATCGATCAGTTCGCGCAGGCGCGGGCGATCATCCATGAAGCCCAGTTTCTGCGCCGCCTCCTCCAGATAGACGCCCCAGCCTTCGGCGCGCACGCCATCGCCGATGCGGCCGCGGATCGGCCGTGTGTCGCGCCTGGCCATCTGCCCGTCAAAGGCATGGCCGGGCAGCGTGGCGTGCAACAGATCGGGGGTCGGGTCGCGATATTGCACCTGTTCCCAGAAATTCGGCCCCTGCGGCCGCACGATCCACGGCACGTTGATATAGAGATCGCCAATGTCATCGGGCACGGTGATGATCTGTTCGCGGGCGATCCAGTCGCGGATCAGCGCCAGCGATCTGTCCTTGCGCGCCTGATATTCGGCGGCCGTGGCGGGCAAGGTGAGCGGCGGCGCGTTGCGGTTGCGATGCTCTTCCAGCGCGTGGATCGACCACAGCCGCTGGGTTTCGCGCGCGCCCAGCACCAGCAATTGATCGCTGGTGTAAGGCAGCAGCTTCACATTCTTGAGATACCAGTCAAAGCGCGCCTTGCCGACGCCGGCACTGGCGGTCATCGCCGGACGGCCGGCCTTGAGCCAGGCCTGGAAATCGGCGGCGGCGGCCCGCGCGGCACGGATGTCGGGCAGCAATTCCGGCTGTTGCATGGCGGCGCGGCCGGCCAGATCATCCAGCCAGCCCAATACGCCGGCCGGCGGCACCGGGCGATAGGGGTGGCCATGGCCGACGCCATCGGCGGTATCGAGATTGTGCAGCGCCAGATCAGCATAATCGCCCGGCACATTCCTGAGATTGGTGCGGGCCACAGCGGTGAGGCGCGGCACATCGGCCAGCCGGGTTCTCAGCAGGAACAGCGCCGCGCCGGTGGCCGGCAGTTCGGCAAAGCCAATGTCGAGCAACTTGTCGACATAGAAGCCGGGATCACGCTCCCACGGCTTGGCCACGTCGATCAGGAACTGATGTTCCAGCATCTTGGCCCGCGCCGCCAGCCATTCGGTGCGCTGGCCGCGATCCATGGCGGCGACGTTCATGTCCTGCATGCGGGCGAGGAAGCCGGCCATGGCGGCGCGCTCCTGCGCCATGCCGGCGGCGGACCAATCCGGCGTGCGCGCTGCCCAGCCGCTGCGCCAGCGGAGGAATTCATCCCAAACCATCAAGGTGGCCTGATAATCGCCCGTCCCGCGCGGCGGGCCGGCTTCAGCCTGCGTTGCGGTTTGCGCTATGGCGGGCACCCAGGTACCCGGCCCGGCCAGCGCTACCAGCGCGGCGGCCAGCAACCAGCGTGTCTGCATCATCTGTCCCCTCAAACTGTGCCGAACCTGCAGAACGCCGCTCATGCCGAGCTTGTCGAGGCACGCCCGGACTGTGTGCCGTGCCTCGACAAGCTCGGCATGAGCGGACTTGGGGTTGGTTCGCACCATTTCCGTGGTTGTGCCCCCTCACCGCCCCAGTTCGGCGGCCACTTCATCGGCGGCGTCGCGGAAGGCGTTCACGGCAATATCAATCTCGGCTTCCGTCACCACGAACGGCGGCGAGAAGGCGATGGCATCCGATGTGGCCAGCGCCCGGCCGATCACGCCGCGCCGCAGCGCCGCCTTCACGATGCGCGGCGCAACCTTCAGCGCCGGATCAAAGGCCACCGGGCCCGCCGCGTCGATGCGGTCAACAAATTCGACCGCACCGATCAGGGCCTGGCCGCGCACATCGCCCACGAGGCTGTGGCCGGTGAAGGCGCTGCGCAACCGGGCCTGCAGATGTTCGCCCATGGTGGCCGCGCGGGCCACCAGCCCTTCGCCTTCCAATATGTCGAGATTGGCCAGCGCAGCCGCCGCGCCCACCGGGTGGCTGGAATAAGTATAGCCATGGCCAAAGGCGCCCAACTGGTCGCTGCCCGCCACCAGCCCATCCCAAACCCGCTGCGACACGATGCAGGCCGACAGCGGGAAATAGGCGGAGGTGAGGCCCTTGGCCACGGTGATCATGTCGGGCTGGATGCCGAACACGCTGCAGCCGAACATCTGGCCCAGCCGGCCAAAGCCGCAGATCACTTCATCGGCGATCAGCAATATGTCGTGCCGGCGCAGCAGGGCCTGCACGCCTTCATAATAGCCGGCGGGCGGGGCATGCACGCCGCCGGCGCCCATCACCGGCTCCAGGATCATTGCCGCAATGGTGTCGGGCCCTTCGGCGGTGATCAGTTGCTCCAGATCGTCGATCAGGCGGGCGGCAAATTGTGCTTCCGAAAGCCCATGGCCTTCCCAGATGCGGCGCGGGGCCGTGGTGTGGCGCACCATGTCGAGCGGCAGCGGAAAGCCGGCGTGCAGGCCGGGCAGGCCGGTCATGCTGGCGGTCATCACCGTCACGCCGTGATAGCCGCGCTGGCGGGCGATGATCTTGCGCCGCCCGGTGCGGCCCATGGCGTGGTGATAATACCAGGCCAGCTTCACCTGGGTGTCGTTGGCATCCGAACCGCTGTTGCCATAGAAGACCTTTGACATCTGGCCACCCCAGGCCGGCGGCGCCAAGGCGATCAGCCGTTGGGACAGCAAGGCCGGCGTGTCGGAGGCCATGCTGGAAAAGGCGTGGCAATAGCTGAGTTTCTCGGACTGATCCGCCATGGCGCGGGCGATTTCGGTGCGGCCATAACCGATGTTCACGCACCACAGGCCGCCCATGATGTCGATATATTCCCGCCCCGCCGTGTCGGTGAGCCGCGAGCCCTGGGCATGGGTGATGACGAAGGCCGGCCCGGCGCGTTCATGATCGCCCAGCGCGGTGAAGGGATGAAAGACAAAGCGGCGATCAAGCTCGGCAATGTCGTCGGGGGTGTTGCGGATGCTCATGGCGATATGTTGCCCATCGCCGCGGGCTTGGCAAGGTTGGGGGTGTTACAGGCGGGCCATGTGCCAGGCGGTGGCCGTATCGGGCAGGCCGGGCGGGATCGGCAGGCCGGCCTGGGCCAGCCATGCGCCGCTATAGTCTGTTTCCGCCCGCCGTTCGCCGGGGCGCACTTCGGCGATGCGCCACGTGCCATCGTGCAGAAACGGCAGCCGCAGCGGCGAGGCGTGGCGCTGCTGCATCACCTCGGTGCGATAGACCAGCAGCAGATATTCATCGGCGCTCCCGGCGGCATGCCAGGCCACACCATCGCTGCCCTCGCCGGCCCACACATCGCCGCCGTGCAGCAAATGGCGGTGCTCTTTGTAAAAGCCGATCCAGCCGGCCAGCTTTGCCTGTTCGTCCGCATCCAGCTGGGTGAGGTCAAACTCCAGCCCGAGATGGCCTTGGCATGCCACCAGCGCCTGAAAGGCGAGGGAAAAGCGCCGGCCGGTGGTGTGGCAGCGCTCCGCCCCGATGTGCGCGCCCATCACCTCGGGCGGCAGAAACTGCTGAAACCCGCGCTGCAGGCCGATGCGCAGCCGCGCGTCGATGCAGTCGCTGGCCCAGAAGCGGTTCACATGCGCGGCAATGCCGGCATCGATGCGCCCGCCGCCGCCGGCACAGGATTCAATCTCAAGATCAGGGAAGCTGCTGCGCAGCCGGGCCATCAGCGCCCATGTGCTGCGCACTTGCGCCGTATAGGCCGCGCGGCCCGCCGCATCGCCGGCCGGCGCCAGATCGCGGTTGTGATCCCATTTGAGGTAATCCACGCCCAGTTCGGCCACCAGCGCCGCCAGCCGATCGAACAGATAATCACCCACCTCGGGCCGGGTGAGATCGAGCACCAATTGGTGGCGCGCCGTCGCCAAGGGCCGGCCGGCCAGTTGCAGCGCCCAATCGGGATGGGCGCGGAACAAGTCGCTGTTGGGGCTGATCATCTCGGGTTCCACCCACAGGCCGAATTCCATGCCCAGCCCTCGCACATGATCGGCCAGCGGCTTCAGTCCATCGGGGTATTTGCGGCCATCCACCCACCAATCGCCCAGCGAGGTGCGGTCATCATCTCGGCCGGCGAACCAGCCATCATCGAGTACGAAGCGCTCCACCCCGATGCGGGCGGCGGCGTCGGCCAGCGCCATCATGCGGTCCGGATCATGATCGAAGTAAAACCCCTCCCAACTGTTGATCAGCACCGGGCGCGGGCGCATGGTCCCGCCGGGCCAACCCAGCCGCTGCCGCAGCGCGCCATGGAAATTGCGCGCCACGCCGCCCAGGCCGGCGGTGGAACAGGTGGCCAGCACCGCCGGGCTCTCATGCCGTTCGCCGGGCGCCAGCCGCACTTCGCCGGGCGCCAGCCAGCCGCCCAATTGCCACTGGCTGCGGCCATCATCCAGCCGCTCGATCAACTGGCGGTGATTGCCGGACCAGGCGATCTGCGCGCCATAGGCTGTGCCGTCATCGTCGGTGGTGCCGGGCAGCAGCACCACCGCGCCGGGGAAATGGCCATGGCTGGTGATGCCGTGGCGGTTCTCGCGCAGCCAGATGCCGTGGCCCAATGCATCGGTGTGTTCGGCAAACTCGCGGTTGTGGCGGCCGCTGAAATGGCGGACCGCGCTGGCATCATCGGGCAGCGGCAGGGTGGCGGCAGCCAGCCATTGCACATCGAGCACGGCCGTGCCGATATTGGTCACCATGGTGCGGATTTCGATCACGTCGGTGGCGGGATCGAGCACCAGATCGACACAGAGTTCGATGCCAGCCACCGTATCGAGCAACTTGCAGGCCAGATGCTGGCCATGCTGAACCACATCGCACTGCCCGAAGCCTTGCGCAAAATCCCGGCCCGCGCGGTGGGCCAACAGGGCGCTCTGGCCATACCAGCCCAGGCCGAATGTGGGCACCAGATGCAGCGGAACCGGCACATCCAGCGAGAAAGTGGGCACCGGCCGGGCGAATTCCAGCCACGGGCCGGACCTGAAATCATCAGGCAGACGCGGGCCCCAGTAACGCCACAACAAGCCCGCCGGCGCCTGTTCGATCACCAGGCTCGACTGGCTGCCGTGCAGGGCAGAGATCCGGTTCAATCGGCCCCGAACAGATCGCGGGTGAAGATCTTGCCTTCCACATCAGCCAGTTGATCGCTCATTCGGTTGGCCAGGATCACATCGGATTGCGCCTTGAACTCTGCCAGATCGCGGATCACCGGGGAGCCGAAGAATTCATCCTGCTCCAGCGCCGGTTCGAACAGCACCACCTTGATGCCGCGCGCCTTGATGCGCTTCATGATGCCCTGGATGCTGCTCTGGCGGAAATTGTCGCTGTTGGCCTTCATCACCAGCCGGAACACGCCAACGGTGCGGGGGCCGCGGGCGAGAATCTGTTCGGCCAGGAAATCCTTGCGGGTGCGGTTGGCATCCACGATGGCAGTGATCATGTTTTGCGGCACGCTGCCATAATTGGCCAGCAACTGCTTGGTATCCTTGGGCAAACAATAGCCGCCATAGCCGAACGAGGGGTTGTTGTAATGCGTGCCGATGCGCGGATCGAGGCCGACGCCCTCGATGATCTGGCGCGTGTCCATGCCGTGCGCCATGGCATAGCTGTCGAGCTCGTTGAAGAAGGCGACGCGCATGGCGAGATAGGTGTTGGCAAACAGCTTGATTGCCTCGGCCTCGGCCGGATCGGTGAGCAGCACCGGCACATCCTGCTTCACCGCGCCGGCCTGCATCAGGCCGGAGAAAATCGCGCCGATGCGGCCGCGATCGCCAACGATGATGCGCGATGGGTAGAGATTGTCATACAAGGCGCGGCCCTCGCGCAGGAATTCCGGGCTGAACACGATGTTTTCGCTGCCCAATTCCCGGCGCACGCGTTCGATGAAGCCCACCGGGATGGTGGATTTGACCACGATGGGCACATCCGGATTGCTGGCCAGCGCCGCGCGCGCGACATTTTCCACCGACGATGTGTTGAAATGGTTGGTCGCCGGATCATAATCGGTGGGCGTGGCAATCACCACCAGATCGGCATCCCGCGTGGCGGCGGCCAGATCGGTGGTGGCGGTGAGGTCAAGCGTGCGGGTGGCGAGGAAATCCTCGAGCTCGGCATCCGCAATCGGGCTTTGCCGGGCGTTGACCAGATCAACCCGCCCCTGCATCACGTCCACCGCCGTCACGCTGTGCGCCTGCGCCAGCAGCACTGCGTTCGACAGGCCCACATAGCCCAGACCGACAACCGCGATTTTCATGCCCAACTCCGCCGTGGCCGGCCCCAGCCGGTCGCGCGCCTCTCTGGCGCGGAAACGCGCGCCGGGCAAGGTCACAACGCCGGGGGGTGGCGGTTTTGTCCAAGCCTTTTGCCGGCCGGGCTGGCACAAGCCCCATGATGCGCCGCCTTGCCCTGTTGTTGCTGCTGTTGGCCGTGCCGGCCATGGCCGATCCCGCCGTGGATGCCGCCTTTGATCGGCAGGATTATCCCGCCGCCGTGGCCGCCGCCCGCGCCAGCCTGGCCACACTGGCCGCCAGCGGCCGGCAGCGAACGGCAGCCGCCGGCATCCTGCTCACCGAACAGGGCATCGCCCAGACCCGCCTGCCCGACTGGCCGGGCGCCGAAGCCAGCGCCCGCGCCGCGCTGGCCATTGCACGCGCCACCCGCGCCGCCCCCACCGGTTGGCCCGCCGCCGCGCGCCGCACCCTGGCGCTGGCGCTGGAAGCCCAGGGCAAGGCCGCCGCCGCCCGCCGCCTGCAACGCCAGTTGCTGCGCACCACCCGCGCCACCGGCCGTGGCGACATGGCCGAAGCCGCCCTGCGCAACCTTGGCCGGCTGGCGCTGCCACCAACGCCGGTGCGGCAGCTCACCCCGGCCCAGAAGCAGGAACAGGCCCGGCTGATCGGCGTGGTGAATGCCGCCCGCAAAGCCCGGGACTGGCCGGCGGCAGAGGCCGCCACCCGCAGTTTTCTGGCCTTTGCCCTGCCGCTGGTGGGCGCCGGTCATCCTGATATCGCCAGCATCCGTGCCCTGTTGGCCGATCTGCTGGATGAGCAGGGCAAGCCGGCGGCGGCCGAAGCCGAATATGCCCAGGCACTGGCCATCCGCCGTGCCGCGCTGGGCGATGATCATCCCGATACCATCGCGGCCATGGCCCAATTGGCCGGCAGCCTTTACGCGCAGGAACGGCAACAGGCGGCACAACCGCTCTATGCCAACGTGCTGGCGCAGCGGCAGCGGCTGCTGGGCGATGGCCATGCCGCCACACGGCTGGCGCTGGCCAATCTGGCCACCTGCCGCGAAGCGCTGGGCATGGTGCAGGCCGCCGAACCCTTGCGCCAACGCCTTCTGAACCTTGCGGAAACCACGGTTGGCGCCGATCATCCCGATACCGCCAGCCGCCTGTTTGATCTGGCAGCCAATCTGGCCCGGCAGGGCCGGATGGCCGATGCCGAAACCCGCCACCGCCAGGCACTGGCCATCCGCGAAGCCCGGCTGGGCAGCAGCCACCCCGATACGCTGACCAGCCAATATGAGCTGGCCGGCGTGCTGCTGGCCCGGGGGCAGCCGATGGCGGCGCTGGATTATATCAGCAGCGCAGTTGAACAGCGGCGCGCACGGCTGGGCCCGCTGCACCCGGCCACCACGGCGGCGGCCCGGCGCATGGCCGATGTGTTCGTGGCGCTGGGCGAAGGCCGGGCGGCAGAGGATTATCTGCGCGCCATCCTGACGGCCTATCAGGATGGCAAGGGCTTTGATCCCGCCGGGCGCGCCGCGCTGGAAGCCAGCCTCGCCGCCCTGCTGGAAGCAAGCGGCCGCCACATCGATGCCGAACCCTTGCGCCGCAAGGCGCTGGCCGCTGCCGCCGCAAGGGCCGGGGGTGCGCATCCCGATCATGCCACCGCGCTGGCGGCACTGGCCGGCAATCTGGATCAGCAGGGCAAGCCGGCGGCCGCCGTGCCATTGCTGCGCCAGGCGCTGGCCCTCTCCACCCGCCTGCTGGGCGCTGCCCATCCCGACAGCGGCCGGATTTCGGCGGCGCTGGCCCGCGCCCAGCTGTCGCTGACACCGCGCCAGGCCATCGCCCCGGCCCGCGCTGCGCTGGCGGTGCAGCGGGACATGGCCACCCGCGAAGCCCAGGCCGAAGATGATGAGCAACAGGCAAGGCTGGCCGGCGGCACCGAGCAGCCTGCGCTGGTGCTGGCGCGGGCGCTGTTTGCCAGCGGCAGCACGGCCCGGAACCGGGCGCTGGCCTTGGATGCGCTGCAATCGGCGGGGGGCAGTGCAGCCGGCCGGGCCCTGGCCCGCGCCGCGGCCAAGGCGGCGGTGCCGGATGCGGCGCGTGGCCTGTGGGCCAGCTGGCAACTGGCGCTGCTGAACCGCGCCGGGCTGGACCGGCAGATTGCCCGAGCGCTCGACAGCCGCCATGGCGAAAGCGATGCCCGCCGCCAGCAACTGACGCGCGATCGCGTTGCGGCCGACAAGGCGGTGGCCAGCGCGGCGGCTGCCTTTGCCGCCGCCGCGCCGGCCTATGTCAGGCTGGTGGCTCCCGCACCCGTTGCACTGGCCGCCCTGCAACGCGGGCAACGGGGCCAGCCAGCGCTGCTGAAGGCCAACGAGGCGCTGATCCTGCTCCACCCCGGTTCGGCCAGCCTGCCGGCAGGGCAGCAGAACGGCCTGGTTCTGGCCGTCACCCGCGAGGGCACGGCCTGGGCGCAGATCCCGCTGTCGCCGGCGGCGCTGGCCCGCGAAGTTGCCGCCCTGCGCTGCGAACTGGATCATGGCGGCGGGGCCGACAATAGCGCCTGCATCGCCCGCGCCGTGCGCGGCCTGCGCAGCGGCGGCAGCGCGGCCAGCCCCGATGAGCGCGAGCGTTTCGATCGCGCCCGCGCCCATCGCCTGTATCAGGCGCTGCTGGGCGCGCCGGCGATCGCGCGGTTGATTGCCGGCAAGGCGGAATGGATCGTGGCGCCCAAGGGCAGCCTGTTGTCCCTGCCCTTTGCCGCGCTCGTCACCGCACCGCCCACCGGGGATGATGGCGATGCGGCCAGCTTGCGGCAGACGGCCTGGCTGGGCCTGAAACGGCCGATCAGCGTGGTGCCGGATGTGTCAGCGCTGGTGGCGTTGCGCGGCGCCGGTCGGGCGGTGCGCAACGCCAGCACGCCGTTTTTTGGTGTGGGCGATCCGGCCTTTGGCGGCGCCAGCGGCGCCGGGCGCGGCGGTGCCTTGCGCGGCCTCTATCGCGATGCCGGCGGCGATACGGCCGCGATCGCCGCCCTTGATCCCCTGCCCGGCACCCGCGGCGAGGTGGAAAGCCAGGCCCGCCGCCTGGCCGCCGCGCCGGAAGCCACATTGCTGGGCCGGGAGGCCACCGAAGCCCGGCTGTATGAGCGGCGCGCCCTGCTGGCCAGCGCGCGGGTGGTGATGTTTGCCACCCATGGCCTGATTGCCGGCGATCTGGGCGGCCGGCTGGCGCAACCGGCGCTGGCCCTGTCTCCGCCGCCGCCGGGCAGCGCCGGCGATGCCAGCAACGATGGTCTGCTCACCGCTGCCGAAGCCTCGGGCCTGTCGCTGGCGGCCGACTGGGTGATATTGTCGGCCTGCAACACCGCGGCCGGCGATGGCGGGCCGGAAGGCCTGTCGGGCCTGGCCCGGGCGTTCTTCCATGCCGGTGCCGCCAGCCTGCTGGTATCGCACTGGCGCATCCGCGATGATGCCGCCGGCCGCATCACCGGCGCTGCCATCGCCGCCGCGGCCCCCGGCACCAGCCGCGCCGCCGCGCTGATGCAGGCCATGCGCAGCCTGGCCGCCGATGCCAGCCAGGATGATGCCGCCCAGTCGCTGTCGCACCCATCGGCCTGGGCACCCTTCGCCCTGATCGGCGTATCGCCCTAGAACGCCCGGGTGATGCCCACGTCCACGCCGGTGCGGGCGAAATCGAACAGGCCCACGGTGGAAAAATTGCGTTCGTGGCTCACCCTGATCACCGGCGAGAAGCCCCGCACCTGCACCTGCCGCAGCGTGATCCCAGCCGCCGCGCGCACCAGCCATTCGATGCGGCGCTTGGGAAACAGGAACAGCCGGTCATCGCCGCCAAGGTGCGACACGCCGGCCGAACCGAACAGGGTGGAACGCCCGATCTCGCGGTAATAGAGCAGGTTTACGCCGCCACCCACGGCGGCATAGCCCGGATCGCGCGCGGCCAGCCGCTGCGCCGCCAGGCTGATGCGGCCGCCACTGCGGGCATCAAAGGCCCGTTCCAGCCCCACGGCCAGATCGATGGCAGCCCCATCCTGCAGATCATTCTGGGCAAAATCATTGTGGCCGGCGCTTGCCGACACATCCAGTTGCGTGCGCGGGCCCAGCGGCCGCAACCAGTTCAGGCTGGCGGTGTTGGCGGTGGTGAAGGGCCGCCCGCCGAACCAGCGCCGCGTGTGGCCAACACTGGGTTGCAGGCGGGACCGGCCGATGCGCCATTCCAGCCCGGTTTCCACGCTGCCGGCCACATCGTTGAACTGGGCCTGGCCATAGAAAAACCCCTGGCCCGATGCCCGCGCCGTCCAGCGCAGCCGGCTGCTGATCGGCAAGCGCACAAAGCCCTGCCCAGCCAGCTTCACCCCCAGCCCCGATTGCGCCTGTGCATCGTCTGAAAGCTGAAGGGGCGCGATGATCGTGTCGAGCGTGGCGCTGCGCGGCGCGCGGTTGACGTTGCTGCTGGGCGCCAGCGCCACTTCCAGCGACCCGCCCACCGGCTGCACGGCGCGCAGCGCGCTTTGAAACTGGGCGACGATGCGGGTGATATCGGGCGGCAGGCCGCCCGCCTGGACCTGGCGCAGCGCTTGCGCCGCCGCCCCCTCCTTGCCCGCCAGCAACAGCGCCTGCGCCAGTTGCAGCCGCACACGCTGGGCATTGGGGCGTTCATCCAATATGGCGCGATACAGCACGGCCGCATCGCCAAACTGGCGCTGCGCTTCCAGCAGCCGGCCATGACGGAAGCGGGCCTCGGCACGGATATCGACATCCGGATCCTTGGCCAGCGCGGTGAACAGGGTGATGGCGCCGGCCACGTCGCCGGCTTCCGCCTTGGCGCTGGCCAGTTCCAACACCTGCGCCGCGCCCAGATCCAGGGTCACGGCGGCTGGCGGTGCGGGTGCCGGTGCCGGTTCAGGCGCAGCCGCCGGCGCGGCCAGCGCGGCCGCGATCAGCCACAGCGGCACGCCGGATCAATCCTGCCGGCCGACAGCAACGCCCGAAAATGTGGTGCGGCCATTGGCGTCATCACGGGTGGCATCGAAGGCCGCGCCGAATTCATTGGCCGCCGGGCCAAAGAAGCGGCCGGAAAACTGCCCGATATTGCCGTTGTTGCCATTGCCGTTGAAGCCGTTGGTGGCGATGAAGCCGCCGAAGTTGAACGGCGCAAAGGCGGTGCCGGTGGCGACATCGCTCAACGTCACGCTGGCGGTGAAGCTGTTGTCGGCGAAATTGGCCACCAACCGGCTGGTGCCGCTGGCTTCCACATTGAAGCTGGTGGGCGTCACGCCCTGGGCATAGGCGACCCCGTTATAGGTGGCGCTGCCGGTGCGCGGCAGGGCGGCGGCCGGCGTCGCCACGCCGAATGGCAGCCACATCCGGCTATAGCCGCGCGGGCTGATCGGCTGGCCGGCGGCGTCCACCTCCTGCACCAGCACGTCCATGAAGCTGGTATAGGTGAGGGCCAATGTGGTGTTGCCGCTGCCGGGGTTGAACAACCGGCCGGTGATCTGGCGGCGCACCGGTGGGCCTTCGATGATGGTGCGGCCTACGGTGAAGGTTGCATTGGTTTGGGCAACGAGGCGGTTGGCCGGGCCAAATTCGGTGAGGAACGCGGTGGTGATGCCAAGCCGGGCAAATTCGGACGCATCGCCCGTCACCCGATAGGATGCGTTGCTGGGTGAATAGGTCACCACCGTGCCGGCGGGCGCGCGGCCCACCCCATCGGTCATGGCGATGGGAAATTGTTCGAAGGTCGTCGGGCTGGCCACGTTGAGCAGCGGCTGCCCGGCGGCCAGCAGACTGTCATCCTTGATGCCGATGAAGCTGCCCACCATACGCCCGCTGCCATCCGACAGGCTGAAGGCGCCGCCCACCTCGTCAGCCGCCGGGCCGAAGAAATTGCCGCTGATCGGCCCGGTATAATTGCCCAGGCCGGCCAGTGTGGCGGTGCCGGCAAAGCCGTTGCTGCCCGATGCGATGCTGGCCGTGGCGGTGAAGCTGCCATCGGCCTGCACCGGCGGGAAGCCCGAGATCGTGCTGTTCTCCCGATAACGGGCCGAACCGGCCATGTTGATCGCGCCCGAGGCGAAATTGGCCCGCAAGACGCCGCTGCCGCCGACGAACATGAAATTGCGCTGATCCGGATCGGCCGCGGTGCCGTGGATGGCGAAGTTATAGGCGGCTTCGCCGGTGCGCGGCATGCCGGACAGTGGCGTGCGGATGCCGAACACCAGCTCATCGATCAGATAATCGGTGTTTGCGCCGGCCCCGGTGCGCTTGGTCCACACCCCGCCAGCGACATAGCGCAACGTGTCAAACACCGCGCCGCCGCTGCCGCCCACCAGGTTCAAGCGGTTGGAATAGCTGGCGCGTTCAAAGCTTTCGGTGACGGTGCCGCCCGCGCTGGTGCCTTCGGGCAAGCTGCGATCCCCGGCCACCACCGTGTATTTGCGGGTGCCGGCGTTGTAATTCACGGTGAAATCGCCGTTGGCGGCCGACAGATTGGCATAGGTGGTGGGCGTGGTGTTGGTGCCCGATGTGCCGGTGATGCGCGCGCCCAGCCGGCCGCCGATGCCGGGATAGAAATCGCTGAGCGTCTGTTCGGCCAGGCTGGTGTTGCCGCCGGCGCCGGTGCCGCGCCGGCCGGTGATGGTGCCCACCGCCCGCCGGCCGCCGGCCTCCGCCAGGGCAAAGGCCGCGCCCACCTCCTGCCCTTCCGGGCCATAGAATTGGCCATCGAGCGTGCCGGTGAATTGGCCGAACTGGAAAAAGCCCAGATTGCCGGTGAAGGCATTGCCACTGGTGATGCGGGCATCGCCGGTGAAGGCTTCGGCGCGCGGGCTGCCGGCGTTGGGATCAAGCGTGCCGCTGATCAGCATCAGGCCGTTATCGAACAGCACTTGCAGCGTGCCGCCACCCGAAATTGCCTGCTGCGGCGAGATCACGCCCAGCAGATCAATATCATAACTGGCCTTGCCGGTGCGCGGCATGGCTGCGGCCAGGGTGGGAAAGCCATAGGTGAAGGCATCGAAACTGCCATCGACGGTGTTGCTGTTTTCCACCGTGCGCTGCCAGAAACCGGCGCCAACATATTGGAAGGTGAGCCGGCCCGACGTGCCGGCGCGGGTGAGCGTCAGGCTGTCGGTCGTGCTGCCGTTGCGGCGGATATAGACCGCGGCGCCGGGGCTGCTCTGCGCGGCATCCAGATCGCCGGGCAGGAAGCTCTGGCTGCGCGATCCCACCGTGACCGTATAGCCGCCGGTGGCCTGGCTATAGGCGATGGTCACCGTGGCGCGCACCGCCGTCGCCGTGGCCGCTTCGGTGGTGCGGTTGACACTCACCGTCCCGGTCACCGCATCTGTGGGGAAGCTCTGGCTGGCGGTCAGGCCGATCAGCGACGTGTTGGTGGGTGTTGGAGTCGGGGTGGGCGTCGGTGTCGGAGTGGGCGTTGGCGTTGGCGTAGGGGTCGGTGTCGGAGTGGGTGTCGGCGTCGGAGTAGGCGTCGGCGTGGGCGTGGGCGTGGGCGTGGGCGTGGGCGTGGGCGTGGGTGTCGGGGCAGGCGCTGGCGGGTTGGTGATCACCAGGCCACCGCCCGATCCGCTGCCGCCGCACGCCGTCACAAACAGGCTGGTGCCCACCAGCATCGCCAACCGAACCAACCGCATGATGACCCCCCGTCTGCGCTGTCTTGTTGATCAACGGGCTAGCAAGTCCGGCGCGGTTCCACAACCGGCCTGTGAGGAGCAAAAGGCCTTCGCGCATGCAAGAAAGCCAAGCCCTGCTCTCACAAGCAGTGGCCGGCCGACAAACCAGATTTGGGAACCCGCAATGGTCGGGGCGAGAGGATTCGAACCTCCGGCCTCTGCCTCCCGAAGACAGCGCTCTACCAGGCTGAGCTACGCCCCGATCCTTGCGGAAGCGGCCCTATAGCCGCCACCCCAGCGCTGCGCAACCGCTCAAAGCGCGATTTGCAGCATTTTCGTCACGTCCACGATCTTTTCGCGTGGCGCGCCGCTCCGGGCGCCGGCCACTTCCGCTGCCTCGATCCGCTGCCAGGCGGCGAAATCCGTTGCCGAAACGCCGCGGCTGGCCAGCAGCGCATCCAGCCCGGCCCCGCCGGCCTTGCCGGATGGCGCAATGCCATCCTCCACCATGGCTGCCACCACGCCAAACCCATCGGGCCGGTTGGTGCCGATGGTGCCCGA
>JAIXQY010000092.1 GCA_027485485.1 Sphingomonadales bacterium
GAAATCCGGCGGCAGGTCAGGCGATTATACTGCGCCATGAGCGCGCTGCTGCCGTTCGAGACCGCGCTGGAGCAGCTTCTTGGCGACGTGTCGGCGCTGCCGGCGGAATTGTTGCCCATCGACGCATGCGCTGGCCGCGTGCTGGCGCAGGATCTTGCCGCCCGCCTCACCCAGCCGCCCTTCGCCGCCGCCGCCATGGATGGCTATGCGATCCGCTGGGCCGATCTGCACCTGCCCTGGCGCATCGTGGGGGAAAGCGCTGCCGGCCACGGCTGGGCGGGCATGCTGGGCGCAGGTGAGGCCGTGCGCATCTTCACCGGCGCGCCGGTGCCAACCGGGGCCGATGTGATCGTTGTGCAGGAAGAGGTGACGCGGGATGATGACACCGCCCGGCTGACCGGCGAAGGCCCGCCGCGCCCGCACGCTCATATTCGCCGCGCCGGGCAGGATTTCACCGCTGGCAATGTGCTGATCGGCGCCGGCACCCGCCTCACCCCGCCGCACCTGGGCCTGGCGGCCGCCGCCGGCCATGGCAGCCTGCCGGTGGTGAGCCGCCCGCGTGTCACATTGATCGCCACCGGCGACGAACTGGTGCCGCCCGGCGCCACCCCCGGCCCTGGCCAGATCGTCTCGGCCAATCCCGCCATGCTCACCGCCCTGTTGCGCAGCGCCGGGGCAGAGGTGACCGATCCCGGCCTGATCCCGGATGACTGCGCCGCGCTGGCCGCCGCCCTCAAGGCCGCTGATGCCGATCTGATCCTCACCATCGGCGGCGCTTCGGTGGGGGATCATGATCTGGTGGTGCCGGTGCTGCGCGAACTGGGGGCAGAGCTTGATTTCTGGAAGATCGCGCTGCGGCCCGGCAAGCCGCTGTTGGCCGGGCGCCTCAATGGCACGCGCGTGCTGGGCCTGCCCGGCAATCCGGTTTCGGCGTTCGTGACCGCCCTGTTGTTCGCCATGCCGCTGGTGGCGCGGCTGGCGGGCCGTGCGCATGCGCTGCCGATGGAGCGCCTGCCCCTGGCCAGCCCTCTGCCGGCCAATGGCCCGCGCCGCGATCATCTGCGCGCGCGGCGCACGGCGCAGGGTGCCGAAGCCTTTGCCCGGCAGGACAGTGCGCTGCTGTCGCTGCTCGCCCAGGCCGAACTGCTGATCATCCGCCCGGCGCATGCGCCCGCCGCCGCAGCCGGCGATATGGTCGATTGCATCGCGCTTGACATGTTCCATATCGTTTTCTAAATGTTCCTCCCATGTTCCGTTTGTGCGGCGTGGGAGGCGGTTGAAATGCTCACCAAGAAACAGCAGGAATTGCTTGTCTTCATCGATGAACGGCTGAAATCCGATGGGGTGTCGCCGTCCTTCGAAGAGATGAAGGAAGCGCTGAACCTCAAATCCAAATCCGGTGTCCACCGCCTGATCAACGCGCTGGAAGAACGCAGCTTTATCCGCCGCCTGCCCAACCGCGCTCGCGCGCTTGAGGTGCTGCAACTGCCCGAAGCCCTGCGCGCCGAAAAGCCGGCGCTCACCCTCGTGGCCAGCCGCCCCGCCCCGGCGCCGCCGGCCCTCGCCATGCTGGCGGCCAATGATACGGTCACCGTGCCACTGCACGGCCGCATTGCCGCCGGCCTGCCGATGGAGGCGCTGGAAAGCGATCGCTCGCTCTCCGTGCCGTCCGCCCTGCTCGGCCCCGGCGATCATTATGCGCTGGAAGTTTCCGGCGATTCGATGATCGAAGCCGGCATCCACGATGGCGACTATGCCCTGATCCGCCGCTGTGACACGGCGCGCGACGGCGATATCGTGGTGGCCCTGATCAACGAAGACGAAGCGACGCTGAAATATCTGCGCCATGAAAAGGGCATGATCCGCCTCGATCCGGCCAACAGCGCCCACCAGCCGCAACGCTATCGCCCGGATCAGGTGCGCATCCAGGGCAAGCTCGCCGGCCTGCTGCGCCGCTATCACTGATCGGCCGGTTCAGACAGGCAGACGGTAAACCCGGGCCGCCGTGCCGCTGAACAGCGCGGTCTTCTCCGCCTCGCTGGCGCCCGCCGCGATCAGCTTGAAGGCGTTCCACAGCGTGGCGTAATCGCAGGTGCCGCGATCCACCGGGAAATTGCTTTCGAACATGCAGCGATCCGGGCCAAAGGCTGCGATGGCGGTTTCGATCCACGGCCGCCATTCATCGGCAAGTATCTGCGCGCTGGCCGGCGGATCGGCCATGAAGCTGGCAAAGCCGGCAAACGGCATGGCCAGCCCGCCCAGCTTCATCACCACATTGGGGCAGGCCGCCAGCGCCTTCACATCCGCGGCCCAACCGGCAAAGCCGGCGTCGCGCTGGCCCGCATAAGACGCAGAGCCGAGCGGCGTTGCCAGATGATCGCAGATGATGGTCAATTCCGGCAGGGCACGCGCCATGGCGATCAGCTCCGGCAATTGCGGCGCCAGCAGCCAGCAATCATAGCTGAGGCCCAAGGCGGCCAGCTCGGCCAGGCCCGCACGAAAATCGGGCTGGGCCAGGAGGCCGGGCGGGTTTCGTTGCAATATGCCCAGCACCGCCGGGTCGGCATCCCATGCCGGTGAATGGCGGATACCGCGAAAGCGCGAGGGGGCGGCCGCCAGATGCGCGTCCAGCACCGGGCGCACCGCCGCGCCGGCCGACAGATCGGCATGGCCAACAATGCCGGCACAGGCCCGGGCCGGACCATAAAGCCCCGAAGCGCTCATGGCGGCAACGCCATTCACAAACTCGGTCTCGCCCACCGCCCGCAGCGCTGGCGGGCCATCAGCACGATAAAACGCGCCGCATTCCAGAAAGACGGTGGCAATTATGTTGTGCCCGGCCTGCATGTCAGCGTTCAACTGATCGAGCAGATAGAGCGGGCTGAGGCTGATCGCCCGTTCGAACGGATAGGCGCCGGCGGCCGGCATGGGGAAGATGCGCCGATCCCAGAGATGATGGTGCGGATCGATGATCGGCCGCTCAGGATCGATGATATGCTGCATGGCCGGCCTCCCCTGCCGATTCGATGCCCCCATGCTGGCCCCGGAACGACCGGCGCTCAAGCCTCAACCGCGCCTGATCGGCTTCCAAGGGCGGTCGCCGGCCCAATCGGCTGCCACCGCCACCCGGCGCCCGTCCAGCCAGATGGCCACCGCGCCGGTGTGCGCCAGCGCCGCTCGATCCAGTTTCAGCCAGCGCGGCCGGCACCAGGCCGGCAGCCTGCGATCGGCCACCACGATATCAGCGGCGCGGCAGGCCGGTTCCATGGCGGCGCGCGGCACCAGATAATTGCTGGTGGTGGCCAGCACCCGCCAGCGCCGGCCGCCCCGGCGCACATCGGCCACGCAGGCATCGCCCGAACAGCGCGCGCCCGGCACCTGGCCCAGCCACAGCGCATCGGCGGCATCGCTGCCCATGGCTTCGGCCATATTGTCGAGCAGCCAATCACCCACGCGTTCGCGCGCATGCGCCAGCCGGCCATCGGTCAGGCGCAGCGCCAGTTGCCGGCCATCACCGCTGATCAACAGATCGGGCGGCAGGCTGGCCAGCGCCAGCACCACCGCCGCCGCCACCCCGGCCAGCCCCAGCCAGCGCGCCCGGCTGCGCCACAGCGCCAGCCACAGCCCGCCGGCCACGCCCACGGCAAAGGCCGGCCCCGGCACCGCGCTGGTGATGATCACCGCGCCCGGCATCGCGGCCGTGACATCCGCCAGATCGATCAGCCGCTGCAACGTCCAGCCGGCCAGCGGCCAGAACCAGCCCAGCCCCAGCAGATCGCCCAACAGCGCCAGCATCAGCGCCGGCATGGCGACAAAACTGGTCCACGGAATCGCCAGCAGATTGGCCAGCACGCCATAGAGCCCGCTGCGGCCGAAGTGATAGAGGCCGATGCCGGCCAGCGCGGCTTCCGCCACCAGCCCGGTGGCCAGCAGCGCGGCGGCGTGCCGGGCCAGCCAATGCCACCAGGCCTCATCCTCGCGAACCGCGCTCAGCCATTTGCCGGCGGCGCTTTCATAGAGGGCGATGATGCCGATCACCGCAGCAAAGCTCATCTGGAAACTGGCGCCCAGCAAGGCTTCGGGCCGCACCAGCAGAATCGCAAAGGCCGCCGCTGCCACCAGCCGCAGCGACAGCGCCTGCCGGCCCAGCATCATGCCCAGCACCACGATGCCGGCCACGATCACCGCCCGCACCGTGGGCACCTGCGCCCCGGCGAGCAGCGTATAGGCCAGGCCCGCCAGCGCCCCGCCGGCCAGCGCCAGCGTGGGCAGCGGCAGCCGCAGCGCCAGCCACGGCCACAGCGCCAGCAGCCGCCGCAGCGCAAGCGCCACGCCGCCCACCACCACGGCAATGTGCAGCCCCGAAATGGACAGAAGATGCGCCAGCCCGGCATCGCGCATCGCCTGCGCCGTGGCAGCGGGAATGGCGCCCTGTTGGCCCGTCACAAAGGCGGCGGCCACCGTGCCCGCCTCCCCCGGCACCGCCGCCGTGATGCGGGCCTGGATGGCGCTGCGCAAGGCTGCCAGCCATTGTGCCGCGCCGCCGGTGGGGGCAGCCATCACCTGCACCGGCCCCAGCGCCACGCCGCTGGCGCCGATGCCATCAAACCAGGCCCGCCGGCCCACATCATACCCGCCCGGCACCGCCGCACCGGCCGGCGGCGACAGCAGCGCGCGGGCGCGGATGCGGCTGCCCGGCACAATCGCGGGTTGGCCGGCGGCGATGCGCAGGCTCAGACGTTCCACCCCGCCGGGGCGCTGGCCGGCAGCGGCGCGCAGGATCAGCCGCTGGGTCCCGAACGGCAGCGGCTGGGCGGCCTCCACCGTGGCGTCCAGCATGGTGAACTGGCGCACTGCCAGCACCGGGTGCGCGTTCATCGCCACCCGCACGTCCACCGCCGCCAGCCCAAGGGCACAGATGGCAGCCAACAGCAGCAGGCCGCGCCAGCCGGCCAGCGCCGCGCCAGCCGCGAGCCCCAGCGCCGCCAGCAGCGCCGCCTGCCGCCATTCGGCCCAGGGCAGCGCGAACCACAGCGCAATGCCAGCGGCCAGCGCCACCGGCAACCACAGCGGCAGATGCGCGCGTTCGGCATCCAGCCAGCCGTGCCAGCCCGATATCAGCCGTTGCCCGGCGGTTTGTCTGTCTGCCGTCCTTCTGCTAACCACCCGCCAATTCCGTCTTGGCCCTCCCGCCACAGACCCCGTGCCCTCAAGGATTGGATGAAACGCGCATGAGCGCAAGTCAGGTCGTCACCCGCTTTGCCCCGTCGCCCACCGGCTTTCTGCACATCGGCGGCGCCCGCACCGCCCTGTTCAACTGGCTGTTCGCCCGTCACCATGGCGGCATCTTCCGCCTGCGCATCGAGGATACCGATCGCGCGCGCTCCACCGATGCCGCGATCGACGCGATCATCGATGGCATGAGCTGGCTGAACCTGAGCCACGATGGCGAGATCGTCTATCAATTCGCCCGCGCCGCCCGCCATGCCGAAGTGGCGCACCAGTTGCTGGCCAGCGGCCACGCCTATCGCTGTTACGCCACACCCGAAGAGCTGGCCGCCCTGCGCGAGGAACAGCGGGCCGCCAAACAGCCGATGCGGTACGATGGCCGCTGGCGTGACCGCACCGATTATCCCAACGATGCACCTTATGTGATCCGCCTGAAGGCGCCGCGCGAGGGCGCCGTCACCATCGACGATCAGGTGCAGGGCCCGGTGACGGTGAACAATGCCGAGTTGGATGATTTCATCCTGCTGCGTTCCGATGGCACGCCCACCTATATGCTGGCGGTGGTGGTGGACGATCAGGACATGGGCGTCACCCATGTGATCCGCGGCGATGATCATCTCAACAACGCCTTCCGCCAACTGGCGCTGATCCGTGCGTTGGGATGGCCGGAACCGGTCTATGCCCATATCCCGCTGATCCACGGCAGCGATGGGGCCAAATTGTCGAAGCGCCACGGCGCGCTGGGTGTGGATGCCTATCGCGACGAGCTGGGCCTGCTGTCGGAAGCGGTGGAAAATTATCTGCTGCGGCTGGGCTGGGGGCACGGCGATGAGGAGATCATCAGCCGCGAACAGGCCACCGCCTGGTTCGATCTGGCCGGAGTGGGCCGCAGCCCGTCACGCTTTGACATGAAAAAGCTGGAGAATCTGAACGGGCACTATCTGCGCGCCGCCGATGATGCGCGGCTGGTTGATCTAATCGCCGGGCGCGTCGCCGCGGCATTGGGTCGCGATCTGGCCGATTCCGACCGGGCGCTTTTGCAGCGCACCATGCCGGAACTGAAAAAACGCGCCAGCAACCTCAATGATTTGGCAGGCGGCAGCCTTTTCTTCCTTCGCAGCCGCCCCATCCCCATGGACGAAGGTGCGGCCAAGCTGCTAGCCTCTGCGTCACCAGGGCTTCTTGACCGCGCCCGGGCCCGATTCGCCGCCCAGGATGACTGGACGGCCGCTGCGCTGGAACAAGTGGCGCGCGACATGGCGGAAAGCGAAGGCGCCAAGCTTGGCCAGATCGCCCAGCCATTGCGCGCCGCCGTCACCGGATCGGCACAATCGCCCGGCTTGTTCGAGGTGCTTGAGGTGCTGGGCAAGAACGAGGTGCTGGGGCGGATCGAAGACGCCCTGGCCTGACACGCGAAGGGAACAGGTGCATGACGGCCACGATCAACGTTGACGGCAAAAGCGGTGAATATCCGGTTCATGCCGGCAGCATCGGCCCGGAAGTCATTGATATCCGAAAGTTGTACGGCAACACGGGCCGCTTCACCTATGATCCCGGCTTCACCAGCACGGCGGCCTGCGAATCCAAGATCACCTATATCGATGGCGATCAGGGCGTGTTGCTGCACCGGGGCTACCCGATCGAGCAGCTGGCCGAAAAGTCCAGCTTCCTGGAAGTGGCCTATCTGTTGCTGAACGGCGATCTGCCCAACCAGGCCGAACATGACGAGTTCAAATATCTGATCACGCGCCACACCATGGTGCATGAACAGCTGGCCACCTTCTATCGCGGCTTCCGTCGCGATGCCCACCCGATGGCGATCATGTGCGGCGTGGTTGGCGCGCTGTCGGCCTTCTATCACGATTCCACCGACATTCATGATCCCAAGCAGCGCGTCATCGCCTGCCACCGCCTGATCGCCAAGATGCCGACCATCGCGGCCATGGCCTATAAATATTCGGTTGGTCAGCCCTTCCTCTATCCCGACAACTCGTTGAGCTATACCGGCAATTTCCTGCGGATGACCTTTGGTGTCCCGGCCGAGCCCTATGTGATCAACCCGGTGGTGGAAGACGCGCTCGACAAGATCTTCATCCTGCACGCCGATCACGAACAGAATGCCTCCACCTCCACGGTGCGGCTGGCCGGCTCGTCAGGGGCCAACCCCTTTGCCTGCATCGCTGCCGGCATCGCCTGCCTGTGGGGCCCGGCGCATGGCGGCGCCAACGAAGCCGCGCTGGACATGCTGCGCGAAATCGGCCGGCCGGAACGCATTCCGGAATATGTCGCCCGCGCCAAGAACAAGGATGATCCGTTCCGCCTGATGGGCTTTGGCCACCGCGTGTACAAGAATTACGATCCGCGCGCCAAGGTGCTGGGTGCCGCCGCCACCAAGGTGCTGGACACGCTGGGCATTTCCGATCCGGTGCTCGACACCGCGCGCGAACTGGAGCGGGTGGCGCTTTCGGATGATTATTTCATCGAGAAGAAGCTCTATCCCAACGTCGATTTCTATTCCGGCATCATCCTGTCGGCGATCGGCTTCCCCACCTCCATGTTCACCGCCCTGTTCGCCCTGGCCCGCACCACCGGCTGGATCGCGCAATGGACGGAAATGATGGAAGACAATGATCAGCGCATCGGCCGCCCGCGCCAGCTTTATACCGGCCACGGCCCGCGCGATTATGTGCCGCTCGATCAGCGCGGCTGAGCTTCGCTGAATCTTTGCAACTTGCGGTTATGAAGGGGGCTGCCGGCTTGAACGGCGGCCCCTTTTCCTGTTTGTGATTGGCCATGGACGATCTGTTCACCACCCCCACCCCCCGCCGGTGGCCCTGGATCATGGCGATCATGGCCAGCCTGATCTGGGCTGCCGGCATTGGTGCCGGCTGGGCGGTGTTCACCGGCCAGATCGTGCTGATCGATGGGGTGCAGCCACTGATCATCACCGGGCTGGCACTGCTGGCGCCGCTGGCCGTGGTCTGGCTCGCCGCGCTGCATCTGCGCGATGCCGGGGCGGTTGCCGCCCTGCGCGCCGAGGCCGCCGAAACCCGCAGCCGGCTGGCCGCCATCGAGGTGGAGCGCAGCGCCGCCGCCCTCGCCGCCCTGCAGGAACAGCTCGACACCACGGCAAACCGCATCGCCGCGCTGGCGAGGCCGGTGGCCACCCACAGCAGCGCCATTGCCGACGCTGCGCGCAGCCTTGATCACAGCACCGACACGCTTGACCGCAGCGTCGCCCGCGCCGTTGCCGCCAGTGGCGATGTGGCCGGCGCCGTGCCCGCCACCACGGCCCAGGCCAACAGCCTGATCGAACTGCTCGCCCGCACCGACAATCAGTTGCGCAGCCAATTGGCCGAAACCGAAACCCTGCTCGCCGCGCTCTACACCCGCGCCAGCGAGGCCGAAGCCCAGGCCCGCAGCGCCGCCGCCGCCAGCACCGCCGAGATCCGCGCCTTGGGCGACACCGGCGCCGCCAGCCTGGCCCAGCTCACATCTGCCGCCGATGCCGCCCGCACCGCCGTGGAAACTCCGTTGGCCAGGCTGTCGGCCGCGCTGGATGCCGCCAACAGCCGCACGCTGGCCGTGGTGGATGGCACGCGTGAGGCGGTGCACACCCAGACCAGCGCCATGCTGGCCGGGCTGGATCAGGCCCGCACCACCCTGTCCCACATCGGCGGCGATGCCGCGCGCGTGCTGGATGAACGGCTGGCCGCATTGCAGGCGCTGGCCGGGCGGGTGGCGGCCGAAATCGCCAGCGCCGGGGCCAATGCCGGCGGGCTGGTCAGCACTCTGGGCAGCCAGGTCGAAGCGATGGAGGCCCGGCTGGCGGGCGCGATGCAGGCCGCCACGCAAGCGCTGGCCGCACTGGAGGCTGGCATGGACCGCGCCAGTGCCAGCGCCGGCGCGCTGGGCCAACCGATTGACAGCGCCACTGCCACCTTGGCCAAGGTGCAAGATCAGTTGGCCGGCATCAGCGCCGATGCCGATGCCACACTGGCCCTGATCGACACGCGCCTGCCCGCCAGCGAACCGTTGCTGGCGGCCCTGTCCACCCGGCTTGCCGCACTGCAGCGGGAGGCCGAAGCGCTGGCCGAACCGATCATGGCCAGCAGCAACAATATCGGCAGCGCCAGCGACCGGCTGGCGATGGCGCGCGAGGCGCTGGGCGCCAGCAGCGCCGAACTGACCGACGCCATTGCCCGCGCGCAAGACCAGTTGCGCGCGATGGAGGCCGATACCAGCCGGCTGGCACTGACCACCTCCACCGATCTGATCGACAGTTTCGGCCGGGTGCGTGATGTGGCGCAGGCCGCCGCCGGGGCGATGCGCACCGCGCTGGACGGCGTGGTGGCCGAAGCCGAAGCCGCTCTGGGCGAAGCGGCCACAGCACGCGCCGAAACCGCCTTTGGCGCGCCGATCCGCGAAAAGATCGAGGAACTGGTGAGCCTGCAGGCCAGGACCGGCGATGTGGCACAGGTCGCCGCCGAACGGGTGACGCAGCGTATCCTTGCCCTCACCCGCACGCTGGCCGATGTGGAAGCCCATGTGGCAGAGGTGGAAACCCGCGCCGATGTGCGGGCGCGCAACGCGCTGGGCCGCCGCGCCAACGGCCTGATCGACAGTTTGCAGGGCAGCGCCATCGATCTGGCCCGCCTGCTGGACTTTGATCTGGATGACAAGGCCTGGGCCGAATATGCCGCCGGCGACCGCAGCGCCATCGCCCGCCGGCTGGAGCAGGGGCTGGATCATGGCACCGGTCGCCAGTTCGTGCGCCATTTCACCCACGACACCGAATTCCGCGCCGAAGCCGGCCGCTTCATGACCGAGTTCGAGGCATTGGTGGGCGATATCGTCCCCGATCGCGGCGGCGAGGCGCTGGGCGCCGTGCTGCTGTCGTCCACGCTGGGCAAACTCTATCTGGCACTCAGCCAGTCAGCGGGGCGGTTCAGCTGATTCAATGATAATCCCCCGCCGGGGGAGGTGCCCGCAGGGCGGAGGGGGCGCTTAAGGGCTGCGCTTGCCCGCCCCCTCCGCCTCCCGGTGGTCGGCACCTCCCCCAGAGGGGGAGGATTTTTTTGTCAGCCCTTCATCGGCGCGTAGGGGCCGGTGGTGCGCCAGAAGGGCACATCGTCCACGCCGATCCAGCCATAGGTGTAGTTGGCCAGAAACAGCCCGAACAATATGCCGCTGATCAGGCTGGTCCACGCCATTTTCTTCAGGATCATCGGATTGCTGGGGGCCGATGTCGCCTGGCCCGGCACAGCCTCGCTGCCATCTTCATCGGCCGTCTTCACCCCGAACGGCAGCACCGCAAACAGGGTGAGCGTCCAGAACAGCAGATAGATGGCCAGCGCCGACTGCAACTTCACAGGCGGATCACCTGCACCTCGGTCACCGGCTTCTTGCCGGTCCATTCGCGCGCCACGCGACGCACCGCGGTGCGGATGGCTTCGGCAAAGGCTTCGGGGCGCTTCAGATCGGCCTTGGCGGCGGCGCGTTCGGCGGCCTCGGCGCATTCGGCCAGGAAGTCGTCCTTGTCTTCCTCGACCGGCACGCCCTGCGCGCTCACCTTGGGGGTGGCGGCGGGCAGGCCGTTCTTGCCCATCACCACGGCCACCGCGATCAGGCCGTGTTGCGACAGGCGGCGGCGTTCCACCATGGTGGCGCCATCGGCGGGCAGGATCACATCACCATCCAGCACCAGCCGGCCGGCCTTCTCGCTGGAGATCAGCTTGGGGCCATCGGGCGCCAGCCGGATCGCGCTGCCGTTCACCGGCACCAGCGCCTTTGGCACGCCGCAGGCCTTGGCCAGCTTGGCATGTTCTTCCATGTGCCGGCGCTCGCCATGCACGGGGATGGCGATTTCGGGCCGGATCCATTCATACATGGCTTCCAGCTCCGGCTGGCCGGGATGGCCCGACACATGCACATGCGCCTGTTTTTCGGTGACGATATCGATGCCACGCGTGGCCAGCGCATTCTGCACCCGGCCAATGGAAAGCTCGTTGCCGGGAATCTGCTTCGATGAATAGACCACCAGATCGCCCGGCTCCAGCCGCAGCTTGGGGTGGCTGCCTTCGGCAATCCGGCTGAGCGCCGCCAGCGGTTCGCCCTGCGCGCCGGTGCACAGGATCAGCACCTTGTTTCGCGGAAGGCTCATCGCCGTGTCCCAATCAATCGGGTCCGGCATGTCTTTCAGATAACCGGTGGCGCGGGCCACCTGGGTGATGCGGTCCATGCTGCGGCCGGCCAGCACCAGTTCGCGGCCACAGGCTTTCGCCACCGCGCCCAGCGTGCCCAGCCGGGCGGCGTTGCTGGCAAAGGTCGTCACCAGCACCCGGCCCTGCTTGCGCGCCTTGATCAGCCGCATCAGCCCGTCTTTCACATCGCCTTCGCTGCCCGATGCTTCCGGATTGAACACGTTGGTGGAATCACCGATCATCGCCAATATGCCGCTGTCACCAATGGCCTTCAGCTGCGCGGCGCTGGCCGGGGTGCCCATCTGCGGCGCATCATCCAGCTTCCAGTCGCCGGTGTGGAAAATGCGGCCATAGGGCGTGTCGATGATCAGCGCATTGCCTTCGGGAATCGAATGGGCGAGCGCGACATAGGTGAAGCCGAACGGCCCCAGTTGCAGCGTGCCGCCCATTGGGATGATCTTCAGCTTGACCTCGTTGGTGAGGCCCTCTTCCTCCAGCTTCTTGGCGATCAGGCCGGCGGTGAACGGCGTGGCATAGAGCGGCACCTTCAGTTCGGCAGCCAGATAGGGGATGGCGCCGATATGATCCTCGTGCCCATGGGTGAGCACGATGCCGAGCAGATCCTTGCGGCGTTCCTCGATGAAGGCCAGATCGGGCAGCACCACATCGATCCCCGGATAGCGCGGATCGCCAAAGGTCATGCCCAGATCGACCATGACCCATTTGCCATTGGCGCCATAAAGATTGACGTTCATGCCAATCTCTCCCGAGCCGCCGAGCGGCAGGAAGATCAGCTCTTTTCCAGGGGTCATTCAGGTCTGCTTTTTGTTGAGGTCGTGAAGGCGGATCAATCCGCGAATGGTGAGATCACCGTCCACATGGGCTATCGCAGTTGTGTGGCGTTGGAACAAGGTGGCAAGACCACCCGTGGCAATCACCGTCACCGGCCCGGGGATTTCGCGGGACAGGCGGGCCACCAGCCCCTCGATCAGCCCGACATAGCCCCAGAACACGCCCGATTGCATGGCGTGCACCGTGCCCTTGCCGATCGCCCCGCCATTGCCCGCCGGCGGTTCCACCGCGATGCGCGGCAGCTTGGCGGCGGCCTGATAGAGCGCGTCCATGGAAAGATTGATCCCCGGCGCAATCGCCCCACCCTGATAGGCACCGGTGGCCGACACCACATCGAAGGTGGTGGCGGTGCCGAAATCGACGATGATCAGATGGCCGGGCCACAACGCATGCGCCGCCACGGCGTTCACCAGCCGATCCGCGCCCACTTCGGCCGGGTTGGGCAGATCGATCACCAGGCCCAGATTGATGGCGCCGATGGCGACCACATCGGGTTCCACCTTGAAATATTTGCGGCACAGGCGCTGCAGGTTGAACAGGGTTGGCGGCACCACAGTGGAGATGATCGCGGCATCCACGCTGCCCATCGCGACGCCCTCCAGCGCCATCAGCTGGTGCAGCCACACGGCATATTCATCGGCCGTGCGCTGGCCATCGGTGGAAATGCGCCAGCGGTGGACGATCTCATCGCCATCACACAGGGCGAAGACGATATTGGTGTTGCCGACATCAATGGCGAGCAGCATCAGCCTCTCCCTTACACCGCAAAGACTTCGCCGGCGTGGATGGAGCGCAGGCTGCCATCGTCCAGCCGCATCTGCAATGCGCCATCCTCGGCCAGGCCGGCAAACA
>JAIXQY010000185.1 GCA_027485485.1 Sphingomonadales bacterium
CGTTCCCGGCGAAGTGGTCGTGCTGGGCGGGCATCTCGACAGTTGGGACATTGGCCACGGCGTGTTCGATGATGGCGCCGGCGTGGCGATCACCATGGCCGCCGCCGCCGCGATCAAGGAGCATGTTGATCGTACCGGCCAACGCCCGCGCCGCACCATCCGGGTGGTGTTGTGGGGGGCAGAGGAATTCGGCGTGATCGGCGGGCGCGCCTATGCCGAAGCCCACAAGGATGAGGCGATCATGCTGGCCGGTGAAAGCGATGCCGGGGCCGATCGCATCTGGAATGTGGGTTCAAAGGTGGCCGATGCCGGTCTGCCGCTGTTTGGCGAAATCGGTGCGGTGCTGGCACCGCTGGGCATCCAGCCCGAAACCGGCAACAAGTCGGGCGGCGGCGCCGATGTTGGCCCGCTGGCGACGCTGGGAGCCGGCGTGATCGATCTGGGGCAGGACATGACCCGCTATTTCGATGTGCACCACACGCCCGATGACACGCTGGACAAAGTCGACCGCAAACAGCTTGATCAGAATGTCGCGGCGTGGACGGCGGCGATCTGGCTGGCGGCCACGGATGACCGGCCACTGCGCACGCGCTGAACCAGGCTCAATTCGGGCCGGAATGATCCTGCCGGTCGCGCCGGTGGCGTTCGCCAAACACGCCGACCAGGCCACCCAGCAGCAGGGAAAACAACACAAGCGTCACATCAGACGACAACAGATTTTCGAGCATCTCTACCTTGCCATTGGCTCTTGAAGCGCCCGCTATAGTTGATTCGGCGCATCACAACCAGATGGAGTATCTTTCGTAAACCTTGGTTTACCCAGCCAACATATTGGCAAACATAATCTTTCCAAACGGCGGCCGCGCCATCCGCCCGGTTGACGGCGCATCTGCCTGCTGTAACCTCCGGGATAGTGGCAATGGCGGCTTGGGGCGGATGATGCGGGCAACGGGAACGACGGCAAAACCGGTAATGATGGCGCTGGCCGCAGCGCTGCTGGCCAGTGCGGCCAGTGCCACCGAATTTCGCGTGCAGATGCCAGCCACCGGCGTGGATGCCAGCACCGATGGCCGCCTCATCCTGATCATTACCCCCGACGCTTCGAAGGAACCGCGCTTTCAGGTCAAGCTGGGCGCCGATGCGCCGCAGGTGCTGGGCATCAATGTCGATGGCCTGAAACCCGGCGGCAGCGCCCGCATCGGCACCGGTGTGCTCGGCTACCCCGCCGAAGATCTCAGCAAGGTGCCGGCCGGCGATTATATGGTGCAGGCAGTGCTGCACAAATATCAGACGTTCAACCTGGCGTCCGGTCACACGGTGAAGCTGCCGGCGGCACGCGGGGCCGGGCAGAACTGGCGGGCGGAACCCGGCAACATCATCTCCGAACCGCTGAAAATCCGCTTTGATCCCAAGGCGAAGGACGTGGTGACGATTCCGCTCACCAAGGTGATCCCGCCGGTGGAGCAGCCCAAGGACACGGAGTTCGTCCGCCATTTCAAGATCAGGTCCGAACGCCTGTCGAAATTCTGGGGCACCGATGTGTTCCTCACCGGCCATGTGCTGGTGCCGAGGGATTTCGACAAGCATCCGGAGGCGCGCTATCCGCTGGTGATCAACCACGGGCATTTCCCGGCCGATTTCGGCGGTTTTTCGACCACGCCGCCGGATCCAAACCTGCCGTGCAAGCCCGAACCCCGCTTCAGCGAGCCCTGCTACAACAAGATCGAACAGCAGGAGGCCTTTGACCTCTACAAGCGATGGACGTCTGACAATTTCCCGCGCTTCCTCATCGTGGAGATTGATCACTCCAATCCCTATTATGATGACAGCTATGCCGTGAACTCGGCCAATCTTGGCCCTTATGGCGATGCCATCATGAAGGAATTCGTGCCGGCGCTTGAGGCGAAGTATCGCGGCCTGGGCCAGGGCTGGGCGCGCTTCACCTATGGCGGCTCCACCGGTGGGTGGGAGGCGCTGGCGGTGCAGATGTTCTACCCGGATGATTTCAACGGCGCCTTTGCCGCCTGCCCCGATCCGATTGATTTCCGCCAATATACCAACATCAACATCTATGAGGACAAGAATGTCTTCTGGAAGGTCGGCCCGTTCGGCAAGGTCGAGCGCCCGGCCCACCGCAATTATCTCGGCCACATCGATTACACGGTGGAACAGGAACAGCGGCTGGAACTGGTGCTGGGGGACAAATCCCGTTCCGGCCAGCAATGGGATATCTGGGAGGCGGTCTATTCCCCGCAGGGGCCCGATGGCTATCCGCAGCGCATCTTTGACAAGCGCACCGGCGTGATCGATCCCAAGGTCGCCGCCCATTGGCGCGAGCATTATGATCTCAGGCACATCATGGAGCGCGACTGGAAGACGCTCGGCCCCAAGATCCGTGACAAGATCTTCCTCTATGTCGGCGACATGGACAATTATTACCTCAACAACGCCGTCTATCTGGCCGAGGATTTCCTGAAGAAGGCCGATCCGCCCTTCCTGGGCGAGATTGCCTATGGTGACCGGGCCGAACATTGCTGGAATGGTGATCCCACCCAGCCCAACAAGATCAGCCGCCTGCGCTATCACACCATGTATGTGGACAAGATATTGAAGCGCATCGAAGCCGCTGCACCCAAGGGGGCTGACCTGACGAGCTGGCGGTACTGATGAAACACAAGCCCGCCCGCACAGCGCCCACGCGCACCCCTGATGCAGAGCTGCCGCTGAAAGGCCTGTTTGCCCTGCAAACCCGACTGCTGGCCATCACCGTGCTGGCCCCGCTGGCGGCCTGGCTCATCCCCTGGCCGGCACCGTTGCGCCTGCTCACCTATGTCTTCCCGGCGTTCATCCTGATTGGCAGCCTGGTGGCCATCGCACTGCTGCGTTGCCCGGCCTGCCGCAAGCCATTGATGGCCAAGGGTCTCATCCTGTTCCCCCGCAAGAAATGTCCGCACTGCCGCGAGGTGGTCGCCGGGTAGGGGCTCAACCCTGCCCGCCCGAGGTCTGCTCCAGCGTCAAACGAAAAGGGCGCAGCGCTGTCACCAGCGCTGCGCCCGAAATCGCGAAGGGATGCGCGTCAGGCGGCCTTGTCGGCCACCATCTGGCGCATCGGCTGCTTGGTGCCGGCGACCACGTCCTTGTCCACCTGCACCTCTTCCACGCCTTCCAGGCCGGGCAGATCGAACATGGTGTCGAGCAGGATGCCCTCCATGATCGAGCGCAGGCCACGCGCGCCGGTCTTGCGTTCGATGGCGCGCTTGGCGATGGCCGACAGCGCATCCACCGTGAAGTTCAGCTTCACGCCTTCCATCTCGAACAGGCGGGCATATTGCTTCACCAGCGCGTTCTTGGGTTCGGTGAGGATCTTGATCAGGGCCGGTTCGTCCAGATCTTCCAGCGTGGCGATGACCGGCAGACGGCCGATGAATTCCGGGATGAGGCCGAAGCGCAGCAGATCTTCCGGCTCGCACTTGCGCAGCAGTTCGCCCACCCGGCGCTCATCCGGCGCGGCGACATGCGCGCCAAAGCCGATGGAGCGGCCCTGCATGCGATCGCCGATGATGCGATCGAGGCCGGAGAAGGCGCCGCCACAGATGAACAGGATGTTGGTGGTATCCACCTGCAGGAATTCCTGCTGCGGATGCTTGCGGCCGCCCTGCGGCGGCACGGAGGCGGTGGTGCCTTCCATGATCTTGAGCAGCGCCTGCTGCACGCCTTCGCCCGACACGTCGCGGGTGATCGACGGATTGTCAGACTTGCGGCTGATCTTGTCGATTTCATCGATGTAGACAATGCCGCGCTGGGCGCGTTCGACGTTGTAATCGCTGGCCTGCAACAGCTTCAGGATGATGTTTTCCACATCCTCGCCCACATAACCGGCTTCGGTCAGCGTGGTGGCATCGGCCATGGTGAACGGCACATCCAGGATGCGCGCCAGCGTTTGCGCCAGCAGCGTCTTGCCGCAGCCGGTGGGGCCGACGAGCAGGATGTTGGACTTGGCCAGTTCGACTTCGGCACCCTTGCCGCCGTGGTTCAGCCGCTTGTAGTGATTGTGGACGGCAACCGACAGCACGCGCTTGGCGTGGAACTGGCCGATCACATAATCATCCAGCACCTTGCAGATTTCGCGCGGCGTCGGCACGTCACCGGATTTCTTCACCAGCGCCGTCTTGGTTTCCTCACGGATGATGTCGTTGCACAGTTCCACGCATTCATCGCAGATGAACACGGTTGGCCCGGCGATCAGCTTCCTGACCTCGTGCTGGCTCTTCCCGCAGAAGCTGCAGTAGAGAGTGCCCTTGCTGTCGCTGCCGCCCAGCTTGGTCATGACATTCCTTCCTCGTGCCGGCCCAGCCCGCCGACATCACAAAACGTTGCCTGAACCCATATGCACAGGGCCGGCCGTTCAATGTAGCGAGATTCACCAAGCAGCCGCAAGAGCAGCCGCGGCAATTCTTGCATTTTTATGTCCCGCGCTGGCACCAACCGGCGCGAAAATGGCTCAATTCATCAAGCCGCCAGCGATTCACCCTCGGTGGGCAACGGGCGCTTTTCCATCACCATGTCCACCAGGCCGAAATCCTTGGCCTCTTCGGCACTCATGAACTTGTCGCGCTCCATGGCGCGCTCGATCGTGTCGATATCCTTGCCGGTGTGCTTGACATAAAGATCATTGAGGATGCCGCGCACCCGCAGGATCTCGCGCGCCTGGATCTCGATATCGGTGGCCTGGCCCTGCGCGCCGCCCGACGGCTGGTGCACCATGATGCGGGCATTCTTCAACGCAACGCGCTTGCCCGGCGCGCCGGCGGCCAGCAGGAAGCTGCCCATCGAACAGGCCTGGCCCACGCACACCGTCGCCACTTCCGGGCGGATATATTGCATCGTGTCATAAATCGCCATGCCCGAGGTGATCACCCCGCCCGGCGAGTTGATGTACATGAAGATGTCCTTCTTCGGATTTTCCGATTCCAGGAACAGCAACTGGGCCACGATCAGCGAGGCCATGCCATCTTCCACCTGGCCGTTCACGAACACGATGCGATCACGCAGCAGCCGCGAGAAAATGTCGAACGAGCGTTCGCCGCGGTTGGAGCTTTCGATGACGATGGGCACCAGCCCGGCCTGCGGATTGATCATGGGAATCTCCTTCATGCCCCTAGTTCGGACGTTTGCGGGACAAGTTCAAGGGGGTGCCCGGCCGGCGCGGCAAAACAGCCGGGGATAAGCCCAAAAGCCAAGGGCCCCACCGGCATCACCGGCGGGGCCCCTGCAATCCCGTCAAGGCCTGATTCAGTCGGCCTTCTTGGCAGCCTTCTTCGGCTTGGCCGGCGCTTCTTCGCCGTCCGCAGCCGCGGCCTTGGCCTTCTTGGCCGGGGCCTTCTTCACCGGCTCGGCAGCCGCTTCGGCCGGGGCGTCAGCCGCCGGCTCTTCGGCCTTGGCCTTCTTTGCCGCAGCCTTCTTCGGCTTGGCCGGGGCTTCGGCGGCCGGCGCATGATCATGGTCGTGATCATGATCATGGCCACAGCCGGGGCCGTGCACATGGCCGGTCGGCGATTCGTCTTCGCTGGCGATGGCGGCTTCCAGCTCATCGCGGGTCACGCTGCGCTCGGTCAGCGCGGCCTTGCCGATCAGGAAATCCACCACCTTGTCTTCATACAGCGGCGCGCGCAGCTGCATGGCGGCCATGGCGTTCTCCTGGAAGAACTTCACCACCTTCTGCTGTTCGGCCGGGGCATAGCGGCTGGCTTCCTGGCCGATCAGACGGTTCATTTCGGCCTGGGACACGGTCACGCCGTTGCGCTGGCCGATTTCCGACAGCAACAGGCCCAGGCGCACGCGGCGCACGGCGATGCGGCGATAATCCTCGCGCTCGGCTTCGATTTCGGCCTTGGCGGCGGCCGGATCGGCCTCACGCGCGGCTTCGGCTTCCAGCGTCTGCCAGATCTGTTCGAACTCGGCATCCACCATGGTTTCCGGCACGTCGAAATCGTGGCGCGACGCCAGCGTGTCGAGCAGCTTGCGCTTGAGGTGAGTGCGCGACAGGCCGCCCAGTTCGGCGTCCAGCTGATCCTTCAGGATTTCCTTCAGGGCATCCAGGCTGTCGAGGCCGAACCCCTTGGCAAATTCATCATCGATGGCGGCTTCGGCCGCCACTTCCACGCCCTGCACGGTGATGGCGAATTGCGCCGGCTTGCCGGCCAGATTGGCGGCGCCGTAATCGGCGGGGAAGGTCACGTTCAGGGTGCGCTGCTCACCAACGGTGGCGCCCACCAACTGGTCTTCAAAGCCGGGGATCAACTGGCCGGAACCGATCTTGACGCGCATGCCCTCACCGGTGCCACCGTCAAACTTCACGCCGTCCACGGTGCCTTCATAATCGATCACCACGGTGTCGCCGGTCTGGGCGGCATGGCCTTCGGCGGCCGGCTCGGTGCGCTGGGCCGATTCGGCCAGGCGGGCCAGGGCCGCGTCCATGGCGGCATCATCGGCCGGCACCACCAGCTTTTCCAGCGCCAGATCGTCCACCTTCACATCATCGATGGTCGGCAGGACTTCGAGCGAAACGGTGAAGCGGGCGTCGCCCTCATCAGCCAGTTCGCCATCCACATCCACCTGCGGCTGGGTGGCCGGGCGCAGGCCGTGATCGGCAATCACCTTGTTCACACCGTCGTTCAGCGCCGCCTGCAGGGCTTCGCCGCGCAGGGCCGCGCCGTGCATCTTCTTCACCAGATTGGCGGGCACCTTGCCGGGGCGGAAACCTGGCATCTTGATGGTCTTCGCCACTTCGGCCAGGCGGGTTTCCAGCCGCGCGGCAATCGCATCGGCCGGGATCACCAGCGAATAGGCGCGGCGCAAGCCCTGATTGTTGATTTCGGCAATCTGCATCGAAGAACCCGTCTCTTGAAAAAGCTGCAATCGGTGAACGGCGCGGCCCCGTGGCAGGCGGCGGCGGCTGGTGCGGGCGAAGGGACTCGAACCCCCACGTCTTTCGACACCGGAACCTAAATCCGGCGCGTCTACCAATTCCGCCACGCCCGCACCCGGGGCACGAAGCGCCCGCGTATAGCAGCGTATCACCCAAGTGCAAGGCCGCACGACGATTGCGGCGGCGGGTGCAGGCCGCGCCCGGCAGGCCCGGCCGATGCCGTTGGTTTCAGGCGCGCGCCACCGTCCACACAGTGCCGGCAAAGCCCGCCATCACCAGCGCTGCGACCGACATGAACAGCCGCGCTCGCCGCTGCGGCGTGCCAACAAAGCGCTGGATCAGGGGGTGATCGTTGCGACCGGCCGTGGCCCAGGCCATCAAGGCGATCCACAGCGCAAAGGAAAACAGCGAGACCACATTCAACGCGGCCAGCAGATGCTTGTCAGGATGATGGTTCACATAGGCGATGGCCGCCGGCAGGAAATTGAACACGCACAGGAAGACAAAGCCTCCCCAGATCAACCACATGGCTGTCACGCTCGAAAGCATGGCCCATCCTCCCCCGCAGCACGGTTACGTGCATGCGCATCGGGACCCCACCGACTCACATGCGATAGGGTGAATCTACAATGTGTTAAGCTTTTGGCAAGACTTATTTATGCCATTTTGCAATTTCGTGTCGCGTTTTGCACAGATTTCTGTGCCATTTTGGCTGCAATCACGGCATCAGCCAGGATCGCAGCACAAAGCCGACAAAGCCCACCACGGCAACGCCGGCCAGCCACAGCCCAACGAACCAGCCCAGCCGGGCCCATGTCGAGCGATCAGCCATAATGTTCCGGCCCAACCTTGCCGCGGAACAGCCAATAGCCATAGGCAGTGTAACCCAGGATCACCGGCAGCAAAAGACCCACGCCCACCAGCATGAAGCCCTGCGCATTGGCCATGGTGGCCGCCTGCCAGATCGTCACCTGCCCCGGCACCGCCCAGGGAAAAATCGAAATGCCCAGGCCAATGAAGGTGAGCAGGAACAACAGTTCGGCCAGCAGGAACGGCGCCACCTCCGCCCGCCGCTTCAGCGCCCGGATGAAGGCGATGGCAGTGATGCCCACCAGAATGGGCACCGGCGCGGCGAAATAGAGGCCGGGCGCTTCAAACCAGCGCATGAAATAATCATGGTTCAGGAACGGCGTGGCCAGGCTGACGGCGCCAATGGCCACGATGCTGGCGGCGCCGGCCCGCCACGCCATGGCAAAGCTCTTGGCCTGCACCGCGCCTTCGGTGCGCCAGATCAGCCAGCACGCCCCCAGCAGGGCATAGGCCGCCACCACCGACGCGCCGGTGAGCAGCGAAAACGGGCTGAGCCAATCCCACCAGCCGCCGGCATAGCTGCGCCCTGCCACCTTCACGCCCTGCAGCACGGCGCCCAGGATCACCCCTTGCGCAAAGGCCGCCAGCGTGGAGCCGCCAAAGAACGCCAGATCCCACAGCCAGATGCGGCTGGTGCGGGCGCGATATTTGAACGCCACCCCGCGAAAGATCAGCCCCAGCAGCATGGCAATCAGCGGCGCATACACCGCGGGCATCAATATCGCATAGGCCAGCGGGAAGGCGGCAAACACCCCGCCGCCACCCAGCACCAGCCAGGTCTGATTGGCATCCCACACCGGCTTGATCGTGGCGATGGCGGTTTCGCGCTCCGGCCCCGGCGCCATCACCGGAAACAATATGCCGATGCCCAGATCAAAGCCATCGGTGATCACATAGATGAAGATGGCCAGCCCGATGATGCCGGCCCAGACCAGGGTGAGAAACGGATCGGGAGCCATGCCTGCCTACTCCGCCAGCTGGAAGCCATAAGGCGCATCGGGCGGCAGGCTGCCGACATCCACCGTCTGCTCCTTGCCAGGGCCCTTGTCGTGCGGGTTGGGTTCGTTGCCCATCAGCTTGATGATGAACCAGGTACCGACGCCGAACACAAAGAAATAGACGATGATGAAGGCGATCAGCGAGGCCGCGACCGCCGGCGCCGCCAGCGGCGAGGCGCTTTCGGCGGTGCGCAGCAGGCCGAAGATGGTGAACGGCTGCCGCCCGGTTTCGGTGGTGATCCACCCGGCCAGCACCGCCACAAAGCCGGCCGGCCCCATGGCCAGCGCCAGCCGCTGCTGCCACACATTGTCAAACAAGCGGCCGCGCGCCGCATTCCACACGGCCCAGCCGCCCAGAACCAGCATCAGCAGGCCCAGACCCACCATCACCCGGAAGGCATAGAAGGGAAAGGCCACCTTGGCCCGGTTCTGCGGCGGCACTTTGTCCAGCCCCGTGGTGGCCGCTTCGATATCATGTTGCAGCACCAGGCTGCCCAGCGCCGGCACCTCAACCTTGTAATGCATCACCTGGTTGGCATCATCCGGCACGCCAAACAGGATCAGCGGCGCGGCGCGATCATGGCTTTCATAATGGCCTTCCATCGCGGCGATCTTGGCGGGCTGATGCTGCAGTGTGTTCACGCCATGCTCGTGGCCGGCCAGCACCTGCAGCGGCGCCGTGATCGCCACCATGCCCATCGCCATGGCAAACATGATCTTCGTCGCCGGCTGCGGGCTGCGGCTTGCCTTGCGGTCCTTCAGCAGGTGGAACGCCCCCACCGCCCCCACCACCAGCGCGGTGGTGAGATAGGCGCCCAGCAGCGTGTGGGCGAGGCGATAGGGCATGGACGGGTTGAACACCACCGCCAGCCAATCCGTTGCATAAAATTGGCCATTGGGCGCAATGGCATAGCCTCGCGGCGTCTGCATCCAGCTGTTGACCACGATGATCCAGAAGGCCGAAATCGTGGTGCCGATGGCGACCAGGCAGGTGGCGAGGAAGTGCAATTTCTTGCCGACCCGGTCGAGCCCGAACAGCATCACGCCCAGAAAGCCCGATTCCAGGAAGAAGGCCGACAGCACTTCATAGGCCATCAACGGGCCGATCACCGGCCCCGCCTTGTCGGAAAAGGCCGCCCAGTTGCTGCCGAACTGATAGGCCATGACAATGCCCGAAACGACGCCCATGCCAAAGGCGATGGCAAAGATCTTCAGCCAGTATCGGAACAGCTGCAGGTAGACATCACGCCCGGTTTTCAGCCAAAGCCCTTCCAACACAGCGAGATAGCTGGCCAGTCCGATCGAGAAGGCCGGAAAGATGAAGTGGAACGACACCGTGAAGGCAAACTGGAACCGGGCCAGCGCCAGAGCGGAAACATCGTCGAACATGGGCGTCAACAGGCTCCTTCCCGGCGCGGCGCAAGCGGTGTAGGCGCGCTCGAGATCAATGAAGTGGCTTATGGCGGGGAATCATGGCGTCGGACATTGAAATTGCGCGCGCAGCGACATTGCGCCCCATCCGGGAGGTGGCCGCCGTCCTGGGCCTGACCGAAGCCGACATCGAACCCCATGGGCATCATATCGCCAAGATCAGCGCCAAAACGCTGGCGGATTGTGGCCGGCGGGTGCCGGGCAAGCTGATTCTGGTGACGGCGGTGAACCCGACGCCGGCGGGGGAAGGCAAAACCACCACAACGGTGGGCCTGGCCGATGCCCTGAACCGCATCGGCCGCCGCGCGGTGATCGCGCTGCGCGAGCCGTCATTGGGCCCGGTGTTCGGCCGCAAGGGCGGCGCCACCGGCGGCGGCCAGGCGCAGGTGCTGCCGATGGAAAAGATCAACCTGCACTTCACCGGCGATTTCCACGCCATCACCTCGGCGCACAATCTGCTGGCGGCGATGGTGGACAATGCGGTGCATTTTTCGACACCGATGCCATCGGGCGCCACCATCAACCCACGCACAGTCACATGGCGGCGCGCGCTGGACATGAACGACCGCGCCCTGCGCCAGATCGTCACCGGCATGGGCAGCGGCAACCACCCGCTGCGCGAAACCGGGTTCGACATCACCGTGGCCTCTGAAGTGATGGCGATCCTGTGCCTGGCCGATGATGTGGCCGATCTGCAGGCCCGGCTGGCCCGCATCCGCGTCGCCAAAGACACCGCGGGCAACCCCGTGACCGCCGGTGACATTGGTGCTGCTGGCGCGATGGCCGCCCTGCTGATCGACGCGATGCAGCCCAATCTGGTGCAGACCATCCACGGCAGCGCCGCGCTGATCCACGGCGGCCCGTTCGCCAACATCGCCCATGGCTGCAACAGCGTCATCGCCACCCGCGCCGCGCTGGCGCTGGGTGAATTCGCCGTCACCGAAGCCGGCTTTGGCGCCGATCTGGGGGCGGAGAAGTTCGCCCATATCAAGTGCCGCTCCGCCGGGCTGGCGCCTGCCGTTGCCGTGGTGGTCGCGACCGTGCGGGCGCTGAAATATCATGGCGGCATGGCCCTGGCCGATCTGGGCACACAAGATCCTGCCGCCCTGGATCGCGGGCTCGCCGTGCTGGCCCGCCATGTCGAAAATCTGCAAGCCCTGGGCCTGCCGGTGGCCGTCGCCATCAACGCCTTCAGCAACGACTCGGCCGCCGAACAGGCCCAGGTGCTGGCCCATTGCCGCGACAGCCTGCACGTGCCCGCCCATCTGTGCCGCCACTGGGCCGACGGGCCAGCGGGTGCGGAGGATCTGGCCCGCAGCGTCGCCGCCCTGGCCGACGCCAACAGCGACCCGATTGCCCGTTTCACCCCGCTTTATGCCAGCGGTACCGACGTGCTAGATGCGCTCACCATCGTCGCCACCCGCATCCACCGCGCCGGCAGCGTCACCCTGTCCGCCGCCGCGCACAAGCAGCTTGCCGCCTTGCGCGCTGAGGGGCTGGCCAATCTTCCGGTGTGTCTGGCCAAGACGCCCTACAGCTTCACCGCCGATGAAAAGCGGCGCGGCGCGGTCTCCGGCCACGACCTGCCCATCCGCGAGCTGCGCCTGGCCGCCGGCGCCGGCTTCATCGTCGCGCTGGCGGGTGACATCGCCACCATGCCGGGCCTGCCCAAGCTGCCATCGGCGCTGGGCATCCATATCGATGGCGAAGGCCGGATCGAAGGGCTCAGCTGATCCCGGCCGCAGCATTGACAGGGGCCCAAATGCCGACAGACTTGTTCGAAAGGAGAAGAGAACATGTCGATTGCACGTCTTGCAGCCATGCTGGCCCTGGTCTGCGCCGCACCGGCCATGGCGCTGGAGGTGCAGGTGAAGGCCTTCACTGATCTGGGCGTTTCGCCCGCCACGGCACAATGTATTGTCGGCCAACTTGGCCAGGGCGTGCAGCTGGACACAGCCGGGGAAGAGGATGACGAAGGCGAGCTGGCGTCCGTGCTCGATCAATACAAGGCAGCGGCGGTGAAGGTTTCGGCCGTGAACCGACAGGCCTTTTTCAACAATGTTGCCAGAGCGGCGTTCAAGGTGCCGGCCAACCGCACCAACTTCATCCGGGTCGCCAACGGGTGCAGCGCGGGCGGTTGAGGGGCTGAACCCATGCTTGCGTTCGCCGAAAAAGGTCAGTATTATTGACCCAATTTCGCGATGAGGACGCTCACACATGGTCGCCGGTCTGCCCCCTGTCAGCCTTGAAGACAAATATCGTTTCCGCGATGGCCGGGTGTTCATGTCGGGGGTGCAGGCCCTGGTCCGCCTGCCATTGGTGCAGAAATGGCGCGATGCCGCCGCCGGGCTGAACACCGCCGGGTTCATCTCCGGCTATCGCGGCTCGCCGCTGGGCGGCTATGATCAGGAGCTGTGGCGCGCCAAGACCTGGCTCAAGGAGCAGGACATCCACTTCGTCCCCGGCGTGAACGAGGAACTGGGCGCCACCGCGGTGTGGGGCACCCAGCATGTCGCCTTGAACCCCAAGGCCACCAAGGATGGCGTGTTCGGCATCTGGTATGGCAAGGGCCCCGGCCTTGATCGCGCCATGGATGTGATCAAGCATGGCAATGCCGCCGGCACGTCAAGCCACGGCGGCGTGCTCGCCATCGTCGGTGATGATCATGGCGCCAAATCCTCCACCCTGCCGCACCAGAGCGACCATAATTTCCAGGCCGCCTTCGTGCCCTTCCTGGCCCCGGCCTCGGTGCATGAATTCGTCGAATATGGCCTGCTGGGCATCGCCATGAGCCGCTTTGCCGGCACCTGGGTCGGCTTCAAGGCCACCGCCGACACGGTGGAAACATCGGCCACGGTCGATCTGGCCGGCGAGCAGCGCGGCATCATCATTCCCCAGTTCGAATTCCCCGATGGTGGCGTTCACATCCGCCCCGGCGATATCTGGCGCGAGGAAGACACCCGCCTGCAACGCTACAAGGGCTTTGCCGCCATGGCCTTTGCCAAGGCCAACCAGATTGACCGGGTGGTGTGGGACTCACCCAAGCCCCGCATCGGCATCGTCTCCACCGGCAAGGCCTTTGCCGACACGATGGAGGCGCTGGCCGAACTGGGCATTGATGAGCGCGTTGCCGCCAGCATCGGCCTTCGGGTCTACAAGGTTGGCATGCCCTGGCCGCTGGAGCCCACCGGCATCCGTGCCTTTGCCGAAGGCCTGGAAGAAGTGCTGGTGATCGAGGAAAAGCGCGAGTTCATCGAGCATCAGCTGAAATGGCAGCTGTATAATTGGCGCGAGGCCGTGCGCCCGGTGGTGGTGGGCAAGCATGACGAGGCCGGCGAATGGCTGCTCAGCCCGGACAATGAACTCTCCCCCGGCGTCATCGCGCACGTGATTGCCGCGCGCATCCAGCGCATCCACGACACGGATCGGATCCGGCAGACCCTCAGCTTCTTCCGCGATCAGTCCGGCAAGGCCGCGGCTTATGAAACCCCGGTCAAGCGCAGCCCCTATTTCTGTTCCGGCTGCCCGCACAACACATCGACCAAGCCGCCAGAAGGCCAGCGCGCCCTGGCCGGCATCGGCTGCCACATCATGGCGATGTGGATGGACCGCGCCGAAACCTTCACCCAGATGGGCGGCGAGGGCGTGACCTGGGTGGGCGAAGCACCGTTCACCACCGAAAACCACGTGTTCGCCAATCTGGGCGACGGCACTTATTTCCACTCCGGCCTGCTCGCCATCCGCCAATCCATCGCGGCGGGTGTGAACATTACCTACAAGATCCTTTACAACGACGCTGTCGCCATGACCGGCGGCCAGAAGCATGATGGCGAGCTTTCGGTGGACCAGATCGCCGCGCAGATGCTTGCCGAACATGCCAAAAAGGTCGTGGTGCTCACCGAGGATCTGGACCGTTACAAGGCCATCACCCTGCCCGCCAGCGTCCGCCTCCTCGATCGCGGCGAGCTCGAAACCATCTCCCAGGAATTTGCCGCCACGCCCGGCTGCACAATCATCATCTTCGATCAGACCTGCGCCGCCGAAAAGCGCCGCCGCCGCAAGCGCAAGCAACTGGCCGATCCTGCCCGCCGCATCTTCATCAACCCGGCCGTGTGCGAAGGCTGCGGCGATTGTTCGGTGCAATCCAACTGCGTGTCGGTGGAGCCCGCCGAAACCGAATTCGGCCGCAAGCGCCGCATAAACCAATCGAGCTGCAACAAGGATTACAGCTGCGTGAAGGGCTTCTGCCCCAGCTTCGTCACCGTTGACGATGCGCAGGTGAAAAAGTCCAAGGCGGACTTCAATCTGGATGGCGTGGCCGATCCGGTGGTCCCTGCCCCCGGCGCCGGTTACAACATCATGGTCACCGGCATTGGCGGCACCGGCGTGCTCACCGTCTCGGCCCTGCTCGGCACCGCCGCCCATATCGAGGGCCTGGCCAGCACCACCGCCGACATGGCCGGCCTCGCCCAGAAGGGCGGCGCGGTCTACAGCCATGTCCGCATCGCCGGCTCCAACGATGATCTGCTCAGCCCCCGCATCATGGCCGGCAATGCCGATCTGGTGCTGGCCTGCGACGCGGTGGTTGCGGCTGACAAGCCGACGCAAAGCCTGATGGTGCCCAGCCGCACCGCCGTCGTCGCCAACGCCGACGTGGCGCCCACCAGCGATTTCGTGAGGAACCGCGATTTCGATTTCCGCTCCGCCCAGGTGGAACGCGCCATCCGCAAGGCCGCCAACCCCAACGCCTGTGATTTCATCGCGGCCGACACGGTGGCCACCGCCCTGCTGGGCGATGCCATCGGCAGCAACATATTGCTGATGGGCTATGCCTGGCAAAAGGGCCTGATCCCGCTGAAACGCGAGAGCATCGAAGCCGCCATCGATCTGAACGGCGTTGCCATCCCGTTCAACAAGCGCGCCTTTGCCTTGGGCCGCCTGCTCGCCACCCGCCCGGATCAGGTGCTGGCGCTGGTGGAAGCCACACGCGGCCCGCAGCCGGAACCGCCCGCCACCAATCTCGACGAGATGATCGCGCGGCGGGAAGCCGATCTGATCCTCTATCAGGACGCCGCCTATGCGCAGCGCTTCCGCAGCCTTGTTGACCAGGCCCGCACCGCCGCCGGCGACGCCTTCGCCGAAGCCGTCGCCAAGAGCCTCTGCAAGCTGATGGCCTACAAGGATGAATATGAAGTCGCCCGCCTCTACAGCGATGGCCGCTTCCAAGCCGCCTATGACGCACAGTTCGCCGGCGGCAAACCCCGCGTGCTCCTCGCCCCGCCGCTGATCACCCGCACCGATCCCGCCACCGGCCGCCCGAAGAAGATCAGCTTCGGCCCGTGGATCTTCAAGGCGTTCGGCGTGCTGGCCCGGATGAAAAGCCTGCGCGGCACCGCCCTCGATATCTTCGGCTACAGCGAAGAACGCCGCTTTGAGCGCGCCGATATCACCGCGTTCGAAGCCGACGTCGCCCGCCTGTGCGCCGAAGCCAACCCCGCCAACATCGGCCTCGCCATCGCCATCGCCCGCCTGCCAATGGACGTGCGCGGCTTCGGCCCGGTGAAGGCCAAAGCACGGCTGGAAATGCTCACCCGCCGCGAAGCGCTGTGGGCGAAATGGCCCGGCATGGCGGCGCAGGCGGCGGCCTGACCCCCGGCACGCGATGAACATCCTGTTTGTCTGCAGCCGAAACCGCCTGCGCAGCCCGACCGCCGAGCAGATCTTCGCGTCCCATCCCGGCGTCGAGGTCGCGTCGGCCGGCATCAACCCCGATGCCGACCATCAGCTCGATACCGAGCTGGTGCTATGGGCCGACCTCATCTTCGTCATGGAGCGGGCCCACAAGACCAGAATGCAGCGGCGTTATCGGTCAGAGCTGAAGGATAAGCGGCTGATCTGCCTCAACATCCCTGACCTTTACGATTTCATGGACGCAAAACTGGTGCTGCTGCTCAAGGCCCGCGTCACACCCTTCCTGCCCACCTGATTGCCGGAGCGAAGACCGGCCGCTCTCAATCGCCGATATCGACCGCAAAGCAGCCGTTCTTGCCGATTTCCAGCGTCTTGCAGCCCTTGCTGGCTTCGGCGCGGGTGTCGAACGGGCCGACCTGCAGGCGCCAGTTGCCGCCAAACTTGCCGATATGGGGTGCAGGCCCTTCACGTCGCGCTCGTCGCCCTGCATTTGATTCGGGGCCAGGCGGTCTCAAACCACAGTCTCGGCGCGCGATGCTTGCAGCCCAGAATAGCCAGGTTAAGCTTGGCACATGAACCTGTCGCAAAACAAATCTGATACCGAACCAGACTGGGTGACACGCGGGCGAACGTTGTGCATCGAAACGGCCACACGGTTCGGGCTGCGTTACGAGATTGTCGAAGATCAGGAATATTGGTTTCTGTGCCATTATCCCGCACAGCCCGGTCTCGATTTCGACCTGTTCATGGGCATGACGGATGATATGTTCACCTGGTGGGGCGACAATTGGCTGGCCAATGTCTTCCCGATGGAGGCGGACGAAAAATGGAGCCTCGTCACCGATGTGATGAATGGCTTTTTGACAGGCAATGTGCGGATCGTGCTGTCAACGCCCATCGGGTGGCGAAGGCCATACCGCACCGATGTCGAAATGCGGATCGAAAACCGCTGGACCGCCGTTTCGACAGGTGGCGGTTTGGCGTTTCCGCCGCTGGTGCGCGCTACGACAGTCCGCAATGGCCACCCCACCGAAACCGGCCGATTGCGCGTCGCGCGCAAATCCGCCCTTTTCGTTCTCATTGCGTTGGCGTTGCTGTGGACCGGGCTTCACTAGGGTCACGACCCGATCGCTCACACCAGACTGGTGGGCCATCTTCATTGCAATTGCATCTGGCTCACGCTGACCTGCGCCAGCATGACAGCTGCATTTGCGGTCGGGTGCAGGGTCCGCGACCCTGCCCGCCGGAGGCCCTTTTTCTCAATCGATATTGAGCGCGAAACAGCCGTTCTTGCCGATTTCCAGCGTCTTGCAGCCGTCGCGGGCCTCGTCGCGGGTGGGGAATGGGCCGACTTGCAGGCGATAATTGCCGCCGAACTTGCCGATCACCGGGCGCAGGCCGCGCGTGGCCCGGCCGTTGGCGGCGGCGAGCTTCTTCCAGGCCGTCATGGCGGTTTTCTGGTTGGGATAGGTGCCAAGCTGGATGCGCCAGCCGGTTTCCTTCGGCGGCGGCGGCGCGAGCTTTTTCCGGGGCTGCGGCTTTTCGGCGGTCCGCACCGGGGCCGATGTGGCGGTGGGAGCAGACAGCAGCGGGCTGGCGGCGCGGGCTGTGGCCGGCGGGGCGGCGTCTGCAGCCGGTGGCTGGGCCGATCCTTGCTCTTCGGCTTCATCTTCGTTGGCCGGAGGCTCACCGCCGGCGGCCTTCAGCTGGGCGGCGTTGAGGGCGGCGGTGCTGGTTTCGCCGGCTGTGGCGGGCTGGCTGGCAGGCGCACTGGCCAGCAGTTGCACCGGCGGCGGCGGGGTGGTGACGGCATTCAACGGCGGCGGCGCAATGCCGGGCTGGAACTGGGCGGGCACGCCGCTGCCGCTGGCCAGCGCGGTGGCGATCTGCCAGCCATTGGCCCGGTCCAGCGGCTGGATGGCTTGCGAAAGTTCGTTCAGCGCCTTGGTGGCTTCGGGCAGGCCCTGCGCGGCGGCGCGGACCAGATAGGCATAGGCAAGCGGCATGGATTTGGCGGCGCCATCGCCATTCCAGTGGACAATGCCCAGCACATATTGCGCCCGCATCTCGCCCCGATCGGCCGCAGCCTTCAGCCAGCGCACGGCTTCGGGTTTTTCGGGCGCTTGGAACAGCAATATGCCCAGATTGGCCTGGGCCGGCAGGTGGCCCTTCACCGCCGCGCGGCGATACCAGTCGCGGGCAATCGCCTTGTCGAGCACGACACCGCGGCCGAGTTTATAGGCCTGGCCCAGGTTGAACATGGCATCGGCATCGCCGTTCTCGGCAAAGGGCTGCCACATCGAAACCGCATCATCCCATTTGCCGGCGCGCCACAGTTCCACACCCTGGCGCACCGATGGCGGCGGCGGCGTGGCGCGGGCCGGGGCGGCAGCAGCCGGGCGCGTGGCTCTGCCCTTCTTGCCCTTTTTCTTCTTGCGGGCGGCCAGCGCCGGATCGCCGGCGATCAACGCCAGCACCAGCAGCATGCCTATTGCCCTCACGCCCGCCAAACCACATCTCCGCCTTTTATCGTTATGCGCACCCGTCCGGCGGTTGGCAGCCCGTTGAAGGGCGTATTGCCAGCGCCGTGGAATTGATCGCCGTCGATACGCCATGGCGCCTGTTCATCAAAGACCACAAGGTCCGCCGGTGCGCCGAGTTGCAGCGTTCCGGCGACAAGCCCAAAGCGCCGGGCCGGATTGGTGCTGAGCATGGCGATCAGGCCGGGCAGATCGATCACGCCATCGCGCACCAGGCCAAGGCCCAGCGCCAGCAGGGTTTCGGCCCCGGCCATGCCGGCGCGGGCATCGGCGAAGGGCTGGCGCTTGTCTTCCTGGCTTTGCGGATCATGGCCGGACGACAATATGGTGATCAGGCCGGCGGCAATGCCCTCGCGCGCCGCCAGCCGATCACGTTCATCGCGCAGCGGCGGCGACAGGCGGGCAAAGCTGCGGAAACCCGAAACCGCCATGTCGTTCAGATAAAGATGCGCCGGCGTGATGCCGGCGGTCACGTCCACGCCGCGCGCCCGGGCGGCGGCGAAGGCGGCCAGGCCTTCGGCGGTGGTGATCTGGCGGATATGCAGCGCGGCGCCCGTCGCTTCGGCCAGGCGGCAATCGCGGCTGATGGCCAAGCTTTCCGCAAAGGCCGGCGCGGCGGCCAGGCCCAGCCGCGTGGCATATTCCCCGGCGGTGGCGACCGCACCGGCGGTGAGCGCTGCATCCTCGGCGTGGGTCACCACCGTCAGGCCGAAAGCAGCGGCATAAGCCAGCAGGCGGTGCATCACCCTGGCATCGGCAATGGCATGGCGGCCGGTGGCGACACCCACGGCGCCTGCGGCCTGGGCCAGGCCGATTTCGGCGAGTTCGTCACCGCGCAAACCGCGGGTGGCGGCGGCCAGCGGGTGGACCCACACATCCGGCTTGCCCGATCCTTGCGCAAAGGCGACCAGCGCCGGTTCGTCCAGCGGCGGCGATTGATCCGGCATCAGGATCATGCGGGTGATGCCGCCGGCGTTGGCAGCAGCGGTATCGGCGCGGAACACCCCGGCATCGATGATGCCCGGCGCCACCACCAGCCCGCGCGCATCAATGATCTGGGCATCGGATGGCGGTGCGAAGGTGCCGATGCCGGCAACCTTGCGGTCCAACAGCAGGATGGTGGCGATGCCATCCTGCCCCGATGCCGGGCAGATGACGCGGCCGCCGGTGATGGCGATGGGCGCGGTCATGCCCAGCCCTCGATGCCGCGCCGCCGCCGGGTGAGCACATCAAGGCAGGCCATGCGCACGGCCACGCCCATTTCCACCTGTTCGGTCACGGCGCTGCGGGCGATATCGTCGGCGATGGCGCCATCAATCTCCACGCCGCGGTTCATCGGGCCGGGGTGCATCACCAGCACATCGGGCGCGGCCTTGGCCAGCCGGGCTTCGGTGAGGCCATAGAAACGGAAATATTCGCGCGGGGATGGCACATAGGCGCCCTCCATCCGTTCGGTCTGCAGGCGCAGCATCATCACCACATCGGCCCCGGCCAGCCCGGCATCCATGTCGGTGAAGCTTTCGACGCAATAGCCATCCAGCCCGGCCGGCAGCAACGTTGGCGGGGCCACCGCGCGCACCTCGGCGCCCAGCGCCGCCAGCAGCATGAAGTTGGAGCGCGCCACCCGGCTGTGCAAGATGTCGCCGCAGATCGCCACGCGCAGCCCGGC
>JAIXQY010000239.1 GCA_027485485.1 Sphingomonadales bacterium
AGGAAGTCTACAGCATCGCCCGGCACAAGATATCCTCATCGGCCTGGGTGCCGACCATGAAGTGATAGGGCGCCACTTCGGCAAAGCCATGGCGGGCATAGAAGCGGCGGGCGCGGTGGTTTTCGGTGAACACGCTGAGCCACAATTCCGACGCGCCGCGCTGGCGGGCCTGATCCTTGGCCCAATCGGTGAGCACATCGGCGATCTTCAGGCCGTGCCACGGCTTGTAGATATAGAGCTGGCGCAGCTCCATGGCATCGGGGGCCGGATCGGGCGCGGGCAGTTTGAGGCCGCTGATCTTGCAGAAGCCGATCGGCGCGCCGCCAGTGAGCGCAAAGCGCACCGCGATATCGGGATCGGCCAGTTCGGCGGCATAGGCGGCATCGCTGCCCTGGGCGAGGAAGCTCGCCAGATCGGCCAGTTGATACAGTGTGCCGAACGTATCGATGAAGGTGGCGCGGGCAATGCCGCCCAGCACCGCGCCATCCTCGGGTGTGGCATCGCGATAGGTGATCAGATTCGGGCTCATTCCGGCGCCATGGCAAATCCGGCCGGCGCTGGCCAGCCCGGCGCGATGAGCGCCAGCACCTGGAAGATCGCGCCCATCTGTTGCGGCGCGGTCAGGCGCAGCAGCGCGGCGGTGATGCTGGCGGCCTGCGCCGGGCCACGGCCCTGTTTCAGCGCATCGGCCCGCGCGCCGATGCCCAGCGCGCCCAGAAACGCGCCTTGCGCCACCGGGCCATGGCAGGCCAGCCCGCGCCCCGCCGCCACGGCGGCCAGGGCACCGAAATCGACATGGGCGGTGAGATCATGGCGGCCGGGTTCGTGATAGGGGCTCACCTGTTCGCCGCGATGCACGGCCTGCAACGTGTCAGGCGGGTGACTGCCAGATTGAATAGATGGGGGCTGGCCATAACCATAATCGATGATCAGCGCCGCGCCGCCCTGCACGGCCAACCGGCCGGCCAGATGCCCGATGATCGCCAGCGCCGCCTCGCTCCATTCGGCATCCGGGCCATCAGCCGGCAGCCACTGCGGCCCGAACAGGCCCTGCTCATGGCCCACAAAAAGCTCGCGGCCATCCCGGCGCTGGCGGATCGGCAGGGCATCGAAAAATTCATTGGCGATGATGATCAGCGGGCGGTCTTCGGGCAGTTGATCCACCCGATCATGCCACTGCGCCGGCCAATCGGCCAGTCGCGTGCGCTGGGCGGTGCGCATGGCCGGGCTGGTTTCCACCAGATTGAGGCGCACGGCAGCGGCAAAGCCTGGCAGCCGGCCGAGCAGCCGCAGCGCATCGGCCAGCAGCGTGCCCCTGCCGGGGCCAAGTTCGACCAGATCAAGCGCCGGCATGCCCGCGCGCAGCCAAAGATCGCCGATCCAGCCGCCGATCATCTCGCCAAACATCTGGCTGATTTCCGGCGCGGTGGTGAAATCCCGGCCCAGCGGATCATCGCCGGCATAATAGGCGGCGTTGCAGGCCGCCATCCAGTCATCCAGACGGATCGGGCCCTGCGCCGCAATGCGGGCCGCCAGATGTTCGGCCAGGATCACGCCGCAACGGGTTTGCGCACCAGCGCCACCACGATCAGCAGCAAACCCGCCAGTATCAGCGGCAGGGTGAGGGTCTGGCCCATGGTCAGCCCGCTGGTGAGAATGCCGAGCTGGCGATCCGGCTCGCGGAAATATTCGACGACGAAGCGCGACACGCCATAGCCGGCGCCAAACACCCCCGCCAAAAGGCCGGGCCGCAGCCGCGCCGGGGTGAACCAGAACAGGATGGTCAGGATGATCAGCAGCACGCCGCCTTCCAGCCCGGCTTCATACAATTGGCTGGGATGGCGCGGTTCCGGGCCGGCATCGGGGAAGATCACCCCCCAATCGCTTCCGGTGGGGCGGCCCCACAGCTCCCCATTGACGAAATTGGCCAGCCGCCCCAGCCCCAGCCCCAGGGGCGAGACGGTGGCGACATGATCGAGCAGCCGCAGCCCCGAATAGCCGGCGGCCCAGCCGTGCACGATGCAAGCTGCGATCACGCCGAAACAGCCGCCGTGAAAGCTCATCCCGCCATCCCACAGCCGCAGGATCTGCACCGGATCAGCCAGATATTTGTCCGGGTTGTAGAACAGAACATAGCCGATGCGGCCGCCGCCGATCACCCCCAGCGTCACCCAGGTGATGAAATCATCGAGCTGGCGTTCTGTCACCGGGGCGCCGGGCCGGCGGATCATGCGGGTGAGCAGGAACCAGCCGCCGGCAATGGCGCCGATATAGGCCAGGCTGTACCAGCGCAGCGCAAACGGCCCCCAGGTGCTGCCGGCCAGATCAAAGGCCGGGATGGTGAAGGCTTCCGGCCGCACCGGCAGGCTGGCAAGATCGATCGCGGCCTGAAATCCGGCCCCGGTGAGCAGTTCGCTGAACATCATGCCTCTACATCAACTGCCAGCTTTGCTGGACACGCGCGGCGCACCATAAAGTGCAGCGACGATAATTCCAGTGGGAGCGAACACATGGCTGAACTTGAAACATTCCGCGCCGAAACCCGCGCCTGGCTGGAGGCGAACTGCCCGGCCGAAATGCGCGAACCGATCCGCGATGATGATGATGTGTGCTGGGGCGGGCGCGGCGTGGAGTTCAAGAACGACGCCCAGCGCCTCTGGCTGGAGCGCATGGGCGCCAAGGGCTGGACGGTGCCGGAATGGCCCAGCCAATATGGCGGCGGCGGGCTGAGCCGCGAACAGGCCAAGGTGCTGCGCGAGGAAATGGGGCGCATCAAGGCGCGCTCCCCGCTGTCGAGCTTCGGCATCTGGATGCTGGGCCCGGCGCTGCTGAAATATGGCAATGAAGCGCAGAAGCTGGAGCATCTGCCCCGCATCGCGCGCGGCGAAATCCGCTGGTGCCAAGGCTATTCGGAACCGGGCGCCGGGTCTGACCTCGCCTCCCTGCGCACATCGGCGGAGGACAAGGGCGATCATTATCTGGTCAACGGCAGCAAAGTGTGGACGTCTTATGCCGACAAGGCGGACTGGATCTTCTGTCTGGTGCGCACCGATCCCGCGGCGCCCAAGCATCTGGGCATCAGCTTCCTGCTGTTCGACATGGCCAGCACAGGCGTTTCGACCAGCCCGATCAAGCTGATCTCCGGCTCCTCGCCCTTCTGCCAGACGTTTTTCGACAATGTGCAGGTGCCCAAGGAAAACCTCATGGGCCAGCCCGGCAAGGGTTGGGACATCGCCAAATATCTGCTCACCCACGAACGTGACATGATCGGCGGCAGCGATTCCACCGGCGGCGGCCAGCGCGATTCGGTGTCGAACATCGCCAAGCGCCTGATCGGCCTGGATGCCGCCATCCTGGCCGACACGGCGCTGCGCACCGACATCGCCCGCCACGAGATCAACGCGCTGGCGTTCAGCCTGACCATGGAGCGGACGCTGGCCGAGGCCAAGCAGGGCCAGGGCACCGGGGCGCTCAGCTCGATGCTGAAATATTATGGCACCGAACTGAACAAGGAGCGCATGCAGCTGCTGATGTCGATCCGCGGCAGCGATGGCCTCACCTGGGAAGGCGAGCAGAAGGGCGAAGGCGATCTGGCCCGTTCCTGGCTGCGCAGCCGCGCCAACAGCATCGAAGGCGGCACATCGGAAGTGCAGCTCAACATCATCGCCAAGCGCGTGCTCGATCTGCCGGGGGCCTGAAGCTCCCCTCCCGCCTGCGGGAGGGGCTGGGGGTGGGGCTTCCCACCCGGCCCAGTCCCCGCCGGCCCAATCCCACCCCCGACCCCTCCCGCAGCCAAGAGGGGAGAAGGAAGCAAGACGATGCCCCTCATCCTCACCGACGACCAACAGATGATCCGCGATTCGGCGGACGGTTTCTTCAAGGACGAAGCCCCGGTGGCCCAACACCGCGCCCTGCGCGATGGCAAGGACCCGGTGGGTTTCAGCCGCGATGTCTGGGCCAAGATGGCCGAGATGGGCTTTGCCGGCGTGCTGGTGCCGGAAGCCCATGGCGGCGCCGACATGGGCCACGTGGCGGCCGGGATCATCATGGAGGCGATGGGCAAGAATCTCTCCGCCGCGCCGATGCTCTCCACCGCCGTGCTGGGCGCCACCGCGCTGAAATGCGGCACGCCCGAACAACAGGCGAAATATCTGCCGCTGATTGCCCAGGGCGCGCATCTGCTGGCGTTGGCCGCCGATGAAGCCGCCCGCCACAAGCCCAACCATATCGCCACGACCGCCACGCCCTCGGGCAACGGCTTCAAATTGAATGGCGTGAAGGGCTTTGTGCTCGATGGCGCAGCGGCCGACACGCTCATCGTCGCGGCGCGCACCGGCGGTGACACCGACGACAAGGCTGGCATCACCCTGTTCCTGGTCAACCCCAAGGCCGATGGCGTGACGATCGACCGCCGTTCGATGGTGGACAGCCGCGGCACCGCCCGCGTCACCCTGAACGATGTGCAGGTGGACGGCGCAGACGTGCTGGGCGCGGTGGGCGAAGGCCATGCCATCCTCGAAAAAATGCTGGATGCCGGCCGCGCCTGCCTGGCGGCGGAAATGCTGGGCGTTTCGGGCACCAGCTTTGCCATGACGGTGGACTATCTGAAACAGCGCGAACAGTTCGGCCAGAAGATCGGCAGTTTCCAGGCCCTGCAACACCGCGCCGCGCATCTGTTCTGCGAAGTGGAACTGGCGCGTTCGGCCACGTTGAAGGCCCTGCAGGCGCTGGACGAAGGCAGCGACCGGGCACCGATGTATGTGAGCCTCGCCAAGGCCAAGGCCGGCGAAGTGGCGATATTGGCGAGCAACGAAGGCGTGCAGATGCACGGCGGCATCGGCATGACCGATGAATATGACATCGGCTTCTTCATGAAGCGCGCCCGCGCCGCCCAGGAAACCTTCGGCGACGCCGCCTTCCACAGCGACCGCATCGCGCGGACATTGGGGTATTGATCCTGTTGCTCCCCTCCCGCTTGCGGGAGGGGCTGGGGGTGGGAATAGTCTCACGGAACGGCCCAGGGTTGGAACGCCCACCCCCGACCCCTCCCGCAAGCGGGAGGGGAGAGGATGCTTGCACTTGCAAGCATCGCCCGGCGTGGCATGAAGAGCATGTAACAAAAGCCGCGCCACAGCGGCCGGGATCGCCTTGGGAGGTATCACAGCATGAAATCCGCGCTCGACACTGCGCTTGACGAAGTGGTTGCCGGCATCACCGCGCCAGGTGGCATGTTGGGCGTGGCACAGGTGCCGGTGCGCGGCGTCACGCTGCCGGTCTTCACTGCGGCCCCGCCGACGATGCGCGAATTTCTCGCCACCTTCTTTGCGGCCCAGGGCCCCAAGGAATTTCTGGTGTTCGGCGAAGAGCGGCTGACCTTTGCCGAGGTCCATGCCCAGTCCCTCCGCTTCGCCGCCATGCTGCAGCACCGCCATGGCATCGCCAAGGGTGATCGCGTTGGCGTGGCCATGCGCAACTATCCCGAATGGATCGTCGCCTATTGCGCCATCGTCCACATGGGCGCGGTGTGCATTCCGATGAACGCGTGGTGGACGGCCGAGGAAATGGGCTATGGCATCAGCGATTCCGGCGCGAGGCTGGTGATTGCCGACGAGGAACGGGCCCGCCGCCTCGCCACCTTGTCGTGCACGGCCCAAGTGATCACCGTGCGCACGTCAGGCGAGGTCGCCAGCCAGTTGGGCTTCGTGCGCGCCGAGGATGAACTGGCGGCCAGCCCCGACACGATGTGGCATCTGCCCGAACTGTCGCCGGACGATGATTGCACGATCATGTACACCTCGGGCTCCACCGGCAGCCCGAAGGGCGCGGTCTCGACGCACCGGGCGCAGGTGGCGGCGGCGATGAACTATCTGGTCACCGGCCTGGCGCTGCTGGAATTGTCGGCCAAGGCGGGCGCGGCCCCGGCCGATCAGCAGGTGATGCTGCTCAACGTGCCCCTGTTCCACATCACCGGCCTGGTGCCGGTGCTGCTGGTCTCGATCGCCATCGGCCGCAAGATGATCATCATGCACAAATGGGATGCCGGCGAAGCGCTGCGGCTGATCGAGAAGGAGCGCTGCACCTATTTCGTGGGCGTGCCGACGATGAGCCTGGAGCTGATGCAGCATCCGGACCGGCACAAATATGATCTGTCCACCCTGGTCGATATCGCCAGCGGCGGCGCACCGCGCCCGCCCGAACATGTCGAGCGGCTGGCCGGCGAATTTGCCGGCAAGCATCCGGTGCAGGGCTATGGCCTCACCGAAACCAACGGCGTGGGTGCCGGCAATATCCGCGAATCCTATCGCGCCAAGCCGGCCTCCACCGGCCGCGCCGCGCCGCCGCTGGTGGAAATCCGCATCGCCGCTGGCGACGGCGCCGTGGGCGAGGCGCTGGCGCCCGGCGACATCGGCGAGGTCTGCATCCGTTCGGTGTGCAATTGCCGGGGTTATTGGAACAAGCCCGAAGCCACCGCCAGCGCCTTCGTGGGCGATGGCTGGTTCCGCAGCGGCGACCTCGGCTATCTGGATGACGAAGGCTATTTGTTCATCGTCGATCGCAAGAAGGACATCATCATCCGCGGCGGCGAGAATATCAGCTGCCAGGAAGTGGAAGGCGCCATCTATGCCCATCCAGCGGTGGCAGAGGTGAGCGTGTTCGGCCTTCCCGATGAGCGGCTGGGCGAGATTGTCGGCGCGGTCGTCTATGCCAAGCCGGGCGAGCATATGGACCCGGATGCGCTCACGGATTTCCTGAAGGGCACGATGGCCGCCTACAAGATCCCCGCAAAAGTCTGGATCAGCAGCGATCAACTGCCCAAGCTGGGATCGGCCAAGATCGACAAGGTGAGTTTGCGCAAGCAATATCGGGCCCAATGGGCCGATCGGGCCGCCTGAGTCGGCAACTGGGGAGAGAGACAATGTTCACGACCATGCTGGAAGGCACCAAGGAAGATTGGATGCACATCGCTGGTGAGCACATGAAGCACCAGCAGTCCGCCGCCGCGACCCAGATCATCGATTCATTGAAACGGCTGGAAGCCATCGAAGTGGGCTTTGGCGCCAACCAGCTGGTCCACAGCCTGATGACCGCCACGCTCGCCCGCCGCGACGGCGCGACCGACGAGGAAGTGGTGGCCGCCCTGTGCCACGACATCGGCAAATTGTTCAGCATCCCCAACCACGGCGCCATCGCCGGCGAAATGCTGAAACCCTATGTGAGCGACGAGATTTATCACGCCATCGTTCACCACCAGGATTTCCAGGGCCGTTATTATTACGAGCATCTGGGCAAGGACCCCAACGCCCGCGAGAAATATCGCGGCCAGCCCTGGTTCGACATGGCCGAAAAGATCGTCGACAAATGGGACGCCCCGGCCTTTGACCCGGCCTATGACGTGGACCCGCTGGAAAGCTTTGAACCCGAAATCCGCCGGGTGTTTGCGGCGCCCAAGCGGGGGATGTGACCGCGCTTGCGGAAATTACCCTGACAGGGTAATTGATGGAGAAGTTGAAACCGCATTATGATCTGGCGTCTGTGCAGGCGCTGGTGCTGGAGCTTGGTGTGCTGGCCTTGACCAAGACGGCCATTGATGGTGCCCGCGCGCTTGGTTTGACCAGCAGTGACGCCCTGGCCGTTGTCGCCGGCCTGTCGCGGCGACTATTCTACAAGTCGATGACGAGCTTCGCCGATTCGCGTGTCTGGCAGGATGTGTATCGCGCGCCGCTGCCCGATCGCCGCGTCGCCTATGTGAAGCTGTGCCTGGTGGCCGATCGGCCAATCATCCAGTTCAAGGAGAAATGAGGTGACGGCGATTCGCCCTTGCCCCCTGTGCGGCGGCCAATGCCAGCCGTTCGCCAACTTCAGCCTGACGATTGACCACGCCGGGCTGTCTGACACGGTCACCGGCCTGTCAGGCTGGCAGTGCGCGGCGGCGGATTGTGCCGAAATGCTGTTCGATGATGACAGCCAGCGCCGCTATGCCCAAGCCAGCGACGCGCTGGTGCTGGCCGCCCGCCGACAGACCGGGCAGGAACTGCGCCGCATCCGCCGCAAGCTCAAACTCACCCAGGCCGATGCGGCGCTGCTCACCGGCGGCGGTCACAATGGCTTTTCCCGCTATGAAAAGGGTTTGACGCAGCCATTGCCGGCCGTGATCAACCTGTTCCGCCTGCTCGATCGCCACCCCGAAATGCTCGGCGAACTGCTGCGCGACCGGCCAGCCCGGCAGGCTGCTTGACGTCAGACTCAACTGCGTTTTGATTGAAGCACTTGGGCTCCCTCCCCCTGGCGGGGAGGGCGAGAGACGAGCCGCAGGCGAGGCCCGGGGTGGGGGTGACGCCTTTGGTGGCAACAGGCGCAAACCCCCACCCCGCTCGGCTGACGCCGAGTCGCCCTCCCCGCAAGGGGGAGGGAATTCGACGATTCATCTTGAACGCAGTCGCGTCTAAGCCACGACGATCAATTCGTGATCGCCACTCGTCCACATCTGTTCGCGCACAGCGCGGGGGAGGATGATGCAGCCTTCGCTGGCGCTGCGGTTGAGTTGGCGATTGTCACCATGGATGCGAAATGCGCCACGGCCGGTGAACTGATCCACGTCATCCAGGCGGACATCATCAAGGCGCCACAGCGTGATTGTGTATGGTCCGACCGACGTGCTGGCATAGACATTCATCAGTTTCCACCGACCACGCGGAATCGGCCCTGTGCGCGGCACATTTTGCATCGCCGGGTTGTTCAAGCCGGGTCCACGGCCAGAATAGCCCCTGGCCACAACTTGACCGTCTCTTGAAAGCGTTCCCGCACCCTGGTTCCACGTCCAGCTCATTCTGCACCGCCTTTCAGTTCATCCGGAACTTGACCAAATTGATCACCCGCCACCGCCGCGCCCGGCGTGCCGGCCACAACCACGCTGTAGATATCCGCGCCGACAGGGGAGGCCGCGATCAGCCAGCCGGCGGCCAGGGCTATCGGGCCGGCAGCAAGACCGATGGTCCATGCCGGGTGCCAGCCTTGGCCAGCACGCACTTCGCGCACAGCCAGATAGAGCGGGAACAGCACGCCGGGGATGGCACCAATCTCCATCGCATAAGGGATCAGGAAGGGCGATGGCAGCAGCCGGCCAAAGGCCGGGCCCATGATGGTGGCGAGCGCGCAGATGTGCAGACGACGGTGCCAGTCGGTATCGCGGCGCAGGGCAATCGCCCCCAGCGCCAGACCGGCAAAGGCCAGCAGGGTGAGCGGGTTCTGCATCATGAAATACTGCGGCCGGAAGAAGAACTGCGTGCGTCCGGCCTGGGCCACTGCCACGGTGATGGCGATGCCGGCGATCACCATGGCGATGATCCACACTAGACCCAGCCAGCCCAGCCGCCGGTGCCAGACCAGCCGGCCGCTCGCCGCCAGCCCGGCCTGCAACAGCGAGAGCGCCACCCAGCCGAAGAAGATGATGCCGTGGATGTGCCACACCGCCGGCACCGCAAAGGTGGAGCGGCCCAGCGCCAGATGCATGGAAAAGGCCGCAGCAAAGATCAGGGCCATCACGCCCGTCACCCGCGCCTGTGATGCCAGCCAGTCGTGCCCGGCCGCTGCCCGTGTTGCCATGATGCTTCCCCCCGAAAACAAGTTTGATGCTATGGCGAATTATCGGCGGCGTCCATCATTTCGTCAGCTAGGCGCGGTCGCGGCGCTGGGCCAGCCTGTGGGCAACATCCAGAAGGAGACGCACATGATCGGGGTGATCGCCACCATTCGCATCCAGGACGGCAAGGCCGAGGATTTCGAGGCTGTGTTCCGCAGCCTGTCGGCCGCGGTGCGCGCCCAGGAGCCGGGCAATATCTGTTACCAACTGACCAAATCGAAGAGCGAGCCCAACACCTACAAGGTGCTGGAAATCTATGCCGATGCCGATGCGTTGAAGGCGCATGGCGCGTCAGACCATTTCAAGGCCGCCGGCCCCGGCATCGGTGCCTGCCTCGCCGGCCGCCCGGAAATCGAATATCTGGACGGCGTGGCTTAAGCGCATTTGGTGTCAGCCCCCGCCAGCGCCCGGCCACCGCCCGCCAGCCGGCGGCCACCGGCGGACACAAACCGGACACGGCGGGCGCTGTACCGGACACAATTTCAGCCGTTTTCGCCAGCGGAATCGGCCGGCGAATCCCGCAAAAGCGCAGCCGCCTCTCGCCGACTGTCCGAATAACGCTTTTATTTCAAGCGCTTGATGGCACCCCTGTCCTACACATGGTCAAGTGACGCATAATGAGGCGTTCCTTGACAATTTCAGCTTCGCACTCAGGCAAGCGCCGCCTTCAAGCCATCGACCAGATCGGTCTTTTCCCAGCTGAAGCCGCCATCTTCATCCGGCGTGCGGCCGAAATGGCCATAGGCGGCCGAGCGCTGGTAAATCGGGCGGTTGAGGCCAAGCTGGACGCGGATGCCGCGCGGGGTGAGGGCAAAGCCCAGCCGCGCTGGATCAGCCAGCACGGCTTCCACCGCGCTTTCGGCCACCGTGCCGGTGCCGTGCAGATCGACATGGATCGACAGCGGCGCCGCCACGCCAATCGCATAGGACAATTGGATGGTGCAGCGCTTGGCCAGGCCCGCCGCAACGATATTCTTGGCCAGATAGCGGCAGATATAGGCGGCGGACCGGTCAACCTTGGTCGGGTCCTTGCCGCTGAAGGCGCCGCCGCCGTGCGGGGCCGCGCCGCCATAGGTATCGACGATGATCTTGCGGCCGGTCACGCCGGCATCGCCATCAGGCCCGCCAATCTCGAACTTGCCGGTGGGGTTGAGATGGATGACCGTATCGGCCGTGATGAAGCCGGCCGGCAGCACTTCGGCCAGCACGCCCATCACATAATCGCGCAGCTCGGCATATTTGGCCGCGTCGCCACCCTTCTCGCCATCTTTCTCCCAGGGCTTGCAGTAATCGGGCGCATGCTGGGTTGAAACCACGATCGCGGTGGCCGCCACCGGCACCTCGTTGTGATAGGCAAGCGTCACCTGGCTCTTGGCATCAGGCTCCAGAAAGGGCGCGGCACCGCTGTGCCGATCGGCGGCCATGCGCGCCAGGATGCGGTGGGAATAATAGAGCGTGGCCGGCATGAAATCCGGTGTCTCATCGGTGGCATAGCCGAACATGATGCCCTGATCGCCGGCACCTTCATCCTTGTTGCCGCTGGCATCAACGCCCTGGGCAATGTCGCTGGATTGCGGATGGAGATAATTTTCAAATGTAAGATTCTGCCAGTGAAAGCCGGCCTGTTCATAGCCGATGCGCCGCACCGTATCGCGCACGGTGCGCTGAATCTCTTCCTGCGCGCCCGGTTCCCAATTGCCGTTCTGATCGATCATGCCGCGGCCGCGCACTTCGCCGGCCAGCACGACACGGTTGGTGGTGGTGAGCGTTTCGCAGGCCACGCGCGCTTCGGGATCGCGGGCCAGGAACAGATCGACAATGGCATCGGAAATCTGATCGGCCACCTTGTCGGGATGGCCTTCGGACACGCTTTCCGAGGTGAAGAGATAGTGAGACCGGGGCATGGCAAAACACTCGTCCGTTGCGAGGTTCCGCCTTACGCCCGCCGTGTCACCCGTGCAAGTGGTATAAGGAAAGCTTTATGTCACTCCTCAGCCAGCTGGCCAAAGCGTTGGAATCGCTGGAGGAAGGCCCCGCTGGCCGCAAGGAAAATGGCGAACAGGAAGGCAACCAGCGGGCCGCCGCGCGGGAACGCCGGTTCGATCAGCGGCGGCGGCAGCGTCACCAGCAGTGCCTCTGGCCCTTTGCCCAGCGACCGGCCGAGGATGCGGCCATAGCCATCGATCACGGCGGAAATGCCATTGGTGGTGGCCCGCACCACCGGCAGGCCCTGTTCGATCGCCCGCAACCGGGCCTGGGCCAGATGCTGTGGCGGGCCCCAGGCGCCGAACCAGGCATCGTTGGAGATATTGGCAATCCACGCCGGCCGGTTGGCATCATCCACCACCGCGCCGGGGAAGGCGATTTCATAACAGATCACCGGTGACATGCCGAGGAAGCGGCCTGGCAGCACCAGGGTGCGCGGGCCGGGGCCGGCGGCAAAATCGCTGCTGCCGGGCACCAGGCGGGCAATGCCCATCGGCTCCAGCAGGTCGCGGGCCGGCACATATTCGCCCAGCGGCACCAGATGCGCCTTGTCGTACCGATTGAGAATCCTGCCCTTTTCATCCACCACGAACAGGCTGTTGGAATAAGGCGTCGCCGGGGTGCGCGGGTTATAGCCGGTGCCGCCGGTGACCAACACATCGCCGGCGCGCAGCACGCTGGCCAGCCGCGCCCGCAGGGCCGGGTCCCGTTCGATCAGATCGTCAACAGCGCCTTCCGGCCAGATCACCAGCGCCGGGGTGGAATCGGTGGCCCGGCCGTTGATCACGGCACCGGCACCGGCCGTGCGCGAGGGATCGGCCAGACCGGCCGCCAGCGTGTTCTCAATCTCGCCCGTCACCTTGCCGTTGCTGGGGCGAATCGGCGAATCAATCTCTGGCGCGCGTTCGATATTGGCTTCCTTGATCGACACATCGGGCAGATCGGCGCGCTGGGTTTCATCCGCCCGGCGCAAGGCATCGCGGGTGAGATCAAGATAGGTTTTGAGATGGCGTTCGGCGCTGCCGCTGTCATAGCGTTCGGCCTGATCGATGCCGGGCTGCACCACGATGATCGGCGGGCCCAGAAAGCCGCTCAACTGCACCCGGCTGTCGCCAATCCAGCCGAGAATCGCCACCAGCACGACCGCAGCCCCGCCGACCAGCCGGTGCACCGGGGCCGGGCCAATAACGATCCACACCAGACCGGCGGCTGCCACCAGCAGAATCGCCGAGAGCCCGATCCCCCCCACATAGGCCGCCATCTGGGCCACGCCGGGCGCCGCCATCCAGACGATGCCGACCGGATTCCAGGCAAAGCCGGTGAGCAGCACGCCGCGCAGCCATTCGGCCGGCAACCACAGGGCAATGAGGAAAAACGCGCGTGCAACCGGGCGGGTGGCGATGGCGGCTATCGCGGCCGGCACCGCGATATACAGGGCGAGGAACACCGAAAGGCCCAGCACCGTGACCCACCCCAGCGCCACCGGCATCTTGGCCTGATAGGTAAAGCTGGTGGCAATCCAGTTCAAGGATACGAACGACATGGCGGTGCCAAACAACAGTCCACTGATGCCGGCGCGCAGCCAGCCACTGCTGGTCATCACGATCCAGATCAGCCCGGCCACCGCCACCAGCGTGGCGGGCCAGAGATCAAGCGGCGCGAAGCCAAGCGCGGCAAGCGCGCCCAGGGCCAAGGCCAGCAGTGGCGTGAGTGAGGTGAGCATGGCGCTTGGGTTAGCGCGCGGGCCGGATTCGCACCAGAGGTGAAATTGCCGGATGGCTTTGTCCGCCGCCTGTGCAAGAAGAGCGAACGTGGGGACCCCGTATCTTGAATTCCGCGGCATTAGGCTGGCGCTGGCGGGACAGCCTGTGCTGGCGGGCATCGATCTGGATGTGCCGGCCGGCGCGCTGGTGTCGCTGGTGGGCGCATCCGGTGCCGGCAAGACCACGTTGCTGCGCCTGATCAACCGGTTGGTGGCGCCTGATGCCGGCCAGATCCGCCTGAACGGGATGGACATTGCCAGCACGGATGCCGTCAGCTTGCGGCGCGGCATCGGCCATGCCGTGCAGGGCGGCGGCCTGTTTCCGCACTGGACCGTGGCCGACAATATCAGCGCGGTGCCCTGGCTGCTGGGCTGGTCGCGCGACCGGCGCATGGCCCGCGCCGCCGAGTTGATGACCATGCTGGAACTGCCGGCGCATCTGGGCCCGCGTTTTCCCGGCGAATTGTCGGGCGGGCAGGCCAGCCGAGTGGGCCTGGCGCGGGCGCTGGCAGCCTCGCCAAAGCTGCTGTTGCTGGACGAACCGTTCGGGGCGCTGGATCCGGAAACCCGCACGTCGCTGGCTGATCGGCTGCACAGCCTGCACCGCGCCCAGGGGCTGACCACCCTGATCGTAACCCATGATCTGGCCGATGCGCTGCTGCGCTCTGATCTGATGCTGGTGCTCGATGCCGGGCAAATCGTGGCCAGCGGGCCACCCGCAGCCATAGCCGCCAATCCACACCCCGCGGTGCGGGCGCTGCTGGAAACCCCGTTGGCGCAGGCGCGGGCCCTGGCCGGTTTGGCAACGCCATGATCGCAGCGGCCGATCTTGCCGCCCTGCCCGGCGCGCTGGCTGCGCATCTGGCGATCAGCACAGCGGCGCTGCTGCTGGCCATCCTGGTCGCCACCCCGCTGGTGCTGCTGATGCCGGGGCGGCCCTGGCTCAGGCGCAGCGTGATGGGGCTGGCCAGCGTGGTGCAAACCGTGCCGGCGCTGGCGCTGCTGGCGCTGTTTTTCCCGCTGCTGGTGCTGGTGCGCAACCTGACGGGCCTGCCGGTGCCATCATTGGGCCTGTTGCCCTCGCTGCTGGCGCTGGCGCTTTATGCCCTGCTGCCGCTGCTGCGCGGCGGGGCCGGCGGATTGGCGGCCATCCCCGAAAGCGTGCGCGAAGCCGCCCGTGCCATTGGCATGACGCCGTGGCAGCGGCTGTTTCAGGTGGAACTGTCGCTGGCCGCCCCCGTGGTGTTCGGCGGCCTGCGCACGGCGGCGGTGTGGACCATCGGCGCGGCCACGCTGGCCACCATGGTGGGGCAGGAGAGCCTGGGCGATCTGATCTTTGCCGGCCTGCAGTTGCAGGATTGGCGGCAGGTGCTGTTGGGCTGTGCCGCGGCGGCCGGGCTGGCAATGATCGTGGATGCCGCCCTGGGCCAGGTGGAAACCGGCATCGCGCGCCGCCGACTGCGCCCGTCGCTGATCGGGCTGGCGTTGCTGACGCTGCTGGGGGCGGGCGTATCAGGCTGGTGGATGCACAGCCGGCCGAGCAGCGACGTCAAGCCGGTGGTGATCGGCACCAAGACCTTTTCGGAACAATATATTCTGGCCGAACTGATCGCCGGCGATCTGCGCCGCGCCGGCCAACCGGTGGCCGTGCGTTCAGGCCTGGGTTCGGGCATTTCCTTCCAGAGCGTGGCGGCCGGCGGCATCGATATCAGCATCGATTACAGCGGCACCTTGTGGACCCAGGCGCTGGGCCGCAGTGATCCGATGCCACGCGACAAAATGCTGGCCATCCTGCAGCGTGATCTGAAAGCGAAATATGGCGTCACCATCGCGGCGCGGCTGGGCTTTGAGAATGCCTATGCCCTTGCGATGAAGCGCGAAACAGCGCAGCGGCTGGGCATAAGGACGATTTCCGATCTCGTGCGCGCGGCGCCGCAATTGCGGCTGGCAACCGATCTGGAGTTTCTGTCGCGCGCCGAATGGGCCAGCCTGCAGCGGGTTTATGGCCTGAAGTTCGCGCGGATGCGGGCGTTCACGCCGGTGCTGATGGTGGCTGCACTGAACAGCGGCCAAAGCGATGTCATCACCGCCTACAGCAGCGATGGCGCGCTGGTTGATGCCGATGCGGTGCTGTTGGTGGATGATCGCGCCGCGTTGCCGGCTTATGATGCGCTGCTGCTGGTGGCGCCGGGGCGGGCGGCGCTGGCAAGCAATCTGGCCCGCTATGAAGGGCGCATATCGGTTGGGGCCATGCGCACGGCCAATTGGCAGGCGGATCGGCCGGTGGACAAACGCAGCCCGGCGGAAGCCGCGCGGTGGCTGGCGAACAAGACCGGCCTTGCCCCCTGAGGGGCCGATCACAGCCACTTGCCCTCCCCGCCGGCTGTGCCATGACTGTCGCACGTGTTGCCAGGGGAACGCACATGACTCGCGTGTTCATCATGTTTGCGCTGATGCTGATGGGGGTTTCGCGCGTGGCCGCTGCCACGCCGGCTGATCTGCACGCACTGTTTGCCGATTGGCGGCGGTTTCATGACGCCCGCGGTGCCGATGGCGTGCCGGACTACACCCCGGCCAGCACCACCGCACGCGCCGCCGAACTGAAGCCGTTTGAAGCCCGCCTAGCCGCAATCGATACCGGCGGATGGGCGATTGCCGACAAGGTAGACTGGCAATTGCTGCGCGCCGAGCTGAACGGCCTGAAGTTTGATCTTGAGGTTGCCAAACCCTGGGCGCGCGATCCGGCCTGGTATCTGAGCATCTGGACGGCGCAGAGCGACACGCCGGCGCACGAAGGCCCGGTGCACATGGCCCCCGTCGAGCTGTGGCAATACAGCTTCCCGCTGTCCAAGCCCGAAGCCGCCAGACTGGCCGGCGAGTTGGCCCATATCCCGCCGCTGCTGGCCCAGGCGCGCAGCAACTTGACCGGCAATGCCGCCGATCTGTGGTCGGCCAGCCCGATCACCTTGCAGGAACAGGCCGATGCGCTGCGCGATCTTGCCGGCAAGGTGAAGGGCCAAAAGGCCGCCGAACGTGCGACTGCCGCCGCACTGGCCGCCACCGAGGACTTCATCACCTGGGTGAAAGCCGAGGCGCCGAAGAAAAGCGGGCCATCCGGCGTCGGCATCGAAGCCTACAATTGGTATCTCAAGCATGTGCAGCTTTCGCCCTACACATGGTCAGACGAAGTTGCGATCCTGCGCCGCGAGCTGGCCCGGGCCCATGCCGGCCTGCGGCTGGAGGAGAACAATCACAAGGCGCTGCCGGCGCTGACCAGCCCGGCCAATCAGGCCGAATGGAATGCCAAGAGCCTGGCCGACATCGATCATTTCATCCGCTTCATGGACAAGACCGGGGTGGCCACCCTCCAGCCCTATATGCAGCCGGAACTGGCCAAGCACATCGGCAACTGGGTGCCGCCAGAGCAGCAGAACTTCTTCGCGATTGCCCAAGGGCGGGCGCCCAACAGCCTGTTCGCGCACTTCTATCACTGGTGGGATCTGGCCGAGATGCGGGAACGCCCCCACCCCTCGCCGATCCGGCGTGGTCCCTTGCTGTACAACATCTGGGTCAGCCGGGCCGAGGGCAATGCCACCGCGATGGAAGCGATGATGCTGGATGCCGGCCTGTTCGACAAGGAACCGCGCAGCCGCGAAGTGGTGTGGATCATGCAGGCCCAGCGCGCGGCCCGCGGCCTGGCGGCACTCTATGCCACGGCCAACATGATTGATCTGAAGGCGGCGATGGCGATGCAGGTGAACCGCACGCCCAACGGCTGGATGAGCCCCGATCTGCCACTGCTCGGCTTTGAACAGTCGCTCTATCTGCGCCAGCCCGGCTATGGCCCAAGCTATATCACCGGCAAGGCGCAGATCGAACAATTGTTCGCCGAACTGGCCGAACAGGAAGGCGCTGGCCTCGCCAATGACCGCTTCACGGTGAAGGGCTTTTATGACCGGCTGGGCGGCTTCGGCCTGATCCCGGTGAGCATGATCCGCTGGCAATGGCTGGGCTCGACCGATTTTGCTGGGCAGCTTGAGGCCAAGCCATGATCCGCCGCCTACTGGCGTTGTGGCTTTTGCTGATCGTGCCGGCCATGCCGGCGCTGGCGGCCGGCCATGGCGATCTGGTGAGCCTGTATCAGCAGTTCCGGCGCGATATTGCCTTCACCAGCACCGCGCATGTGCCGGATCATTCGCCGGCTGCCATGGCAAAGCGGGAAGCCGCCGCCCGCTCCGCACTGGCCGCGCTGGAGGCGATGGACGATCAGGCTTGGCCGGTGGCCGAACGGGTGGACTGGATGATCGCACTGGGCGAAATCCGTTCCGTGCTGTTCCAGCACCGGCATTTGCGCCAATGGCAGCGTGATCCAAGCTGGTGGGCCACGCTGGACATCGGCTGGGCCCCCAAGGCCGATACCGCGTGGACGCCGCCGAAACTGCCGCTGGCCAGCAAGGCGGCGCGTGTCGATCTGGCCGGCAGGCTGGCCAGCGTGCCGGCGGTGCTGGACGCCGCCCGCACCACCCTCACCGACATGAAGGGCGATCTGATCACCCTTGGGCTGGCGCATCACCGCATCGAGGCCCGGCTCTATGCCCGCATGGCCGCCGATCTGGCGCGCAGCGATCCGGCGCTGGCCCGGTCAGCAAACCGGGCCGCAGCAGCATCGCGGGCCTTCGGCGACTGGCTGGAGACCATGCACAGCCGGGTGTCGGCCAGCGCCGGCATCGGCAAGCCTGCGATGAACTGGTATCTGGCGCACGTGCTCTATTTCCCGTGGGACATGGACCAGATGGAACTGCTGGGCGAGCGCGAATGGCAGCGTTCGATGAGCTTCCTCAAGATGGAAGAGCATGAGCATCAAGGCCAGCCGATGATCGCGCCGGTGACGACATTGGCCGATTTCGAGCGCATCCGCCGTGAGGCTGACGAGGATATACTGGCCTATATCAAGGCCAAGGACCTGATGACCCTGCCCGGCTGGCTGACGGTGCCGCCGCCCGAAGGCCCCTATGTGATGCCGCAGAATCAGGACCCGGCTGCTGGCGGGCCGTTTGATGCCCCCATCCGCCGCAATTTCTTCCGGGAAGCCGAAGACCGCGACCCGCGCAGCCTGCGGGCGCACAATCTGCCTGGCCATATCTTTGACGCGGCCTGGCTGAAACGCGATTCCCGCCCGATCCGCGGACAGCCCCGCGTGGGCTATATCGATTCGCAGCGGCTGGAAGGCTGGGCCTTTTATCTGGAAGAGATGATGCTGCAGGCCGGCTGGCTGGATCAGCGGCCCAAGGCGCGCGAAATCCATTATATCCTGCAGGCAAACCGCGCCGCCCGGCTGACCCCGGAGCTGAAAGCCCAGACGGGCGAGTGGAGTTTCGACACGGCGTTGGCCAGCCTGGCCAACCGCACGCCCTATTGGATGGAAAAGACCGACGACACCGCGTTGTATGACATGACGCTGTATCTGCGACAGCCGGGGCTGGGGCTGAATTATTATTTCGGCAAGCTGCAGCTGGAACAACTGCTGGCCGAGATGGGGCACCGTGAAGGCAAGACCTTCAACCTCGGCCGCTTTCACGACCGCTTCATCGCCAGCGGTATCATCCCGATTGCGCTGACGCGCTGGGAATTGACCGGCGATGACAGCGAAGTGAAGCGCTTCCGCGCGGCCCCACCGATGCCCTGAGCCTATTTGGCCGCGCGCGGGATCAACATCAGTTGGGTCTGGCGGCCATCGATCCAGCGCCACGTACTGCCGTTCCAGAACCCGTCCACCTCCAACGGGAAACGCACTTCGGCGCCGCCCCATTCGGGCACCTTGGCCAGCGCCGCCAGCTCGATCGACCAGGCGGTGTCGGGATAAATGCGATATTCGCCGCGGCCAGAAATCGGGTTCTGATTCTCCCAGCTGCCGATCCACGGCCCGGCGCCATGGCCGTGCAGGCCGATGCTGTGGGTGTAGATGATCGGGTTGGTACCGGCGGCAATCGCCTTCTGGCGAGCCGCGGCAAGCACCTCATTGCCGGTCAGCCCGGTCTTGAAGCTGGCGACCAGCGCATCCTGCACCTTGTTGGCCGCCGCCATCCCGGCCTTCAGGCCCGCTGGCGCATCCGTCTCACCGGGCTTGAGCACATAGGCCAGCTGCTGTGTGTCGGTCTTCAGGCCCAGCATGCCGGCGCAGAAATCCACATGCAGCAGATCACCCGGCATGATCACCACATTGTCGGGAAGGGTCTGGCGGCCGGGCACGATACCGGGGCCGGCATTGCGTTGCACTGTCACCGAGGGCTGGCACCAGGCATCCTGGCGCAGATCGGCCAGCCGTTCGCGATACCACCACACCACGTCCTGCGTGGTGGTGACGCCGGGCGTGATCACCTTTTCCGACAGGCCTTCCGGGATCAGCGCATGCGCCACCCGCATGATGCCGGGATAAACCTCCATGTCTTCGGTCGTGCGGGTTTCCAGCACGCCCAGCGCCAGCCGGTCATGGCTTTCGATGCGGCTGGCCATCGGCCCCAGCGCTGCCAGCAACTGGCGATGCTCACCGGCCGCCATGCCATCGGCCAGGGCGAAGTCCCGGCTGAGATTGAGGGCGATGCGCTTGGGTGCACGTTCGGCAACGATCTGGGCGACGCGGGCCCATTGTTCGGGTTGTTGTTCCGGATTCCACAGCGACGGAAAGAGATCGCCCACCGGATAGCGGGCGATGGCCAGCCGCTCCACGCCCTTTTCGGGCCCACGATCAAAGAAAATCAGCACCATGCGCCGCCGAGCGGAGGCCCAGGTGGCCGGCAGCATCGCCTTCACCACCGGATCTTCGTGATATTCGGACGCGACGAGGATCCACATGTCCACGCCCACTTCACGCATGATCTTCGGCACGACCTGGTCCAGCCGGGCCTTGATCAGCCGGTCGTGCGCGGCAACACGATCGCGCAGCGCCGGCACCGCCGGGCGCTGATAATCCTGCGCGGCTGCCGTGCTGGCCGATATGGTTGCAGTTGCCAGCAGCACTGCGGTGAACAACGAATTCATGCCCGTCTCCCCTGTGTGGAGAGCGGTTTAGGGCAGGCGCCACGTCACAACAAGATGGGAGGAATTTCGGGGGTGGTGCTGCCGGGGAGGATTGAACTCCCGACCTCAGCCTTACCAAGGATGCGCTCTACCACTGAGCTACGGCAGCACTGCCCCGAATGTCCCGCGCTTGGCGGGAAGCGGCCCTATGGCCAAGCCCTCCCTCACTGTCAAGCGCTGACGCGCCGGCCGCGATCGGCTAAGGGTCTGGTATGACCGACAACAACAGCAAATCCAACCGGGATGCGCGTGCCGAACGGCTGGCGGTGGCGCTCCGGGCGAATCTCAGAAAGCGCAAGGGGCTGGGGGATCGTGCTGATCCACTTGAGGATCAGCACCCAACAAGTATCGGCGATCCAGGCCGAAACCAGCACCCTGCGCGCGAGGAAAAGGGCGATTAGCCCTTGGCGGCCAGCGCCTTCTGCACCGCCGCCATCACTTCCGGCGAGGTCGGGGTGGAGCGGGTGCCGAAGGCGGCGATCAGCTTGCCATCCTTGCCGATGAGATATTTGTGGAAATTCCACTGCGGCGTGTTGGCATCACCCAGAGTGGAAGCCGCCCATTTGTAGACCGGGATGGCCTTGGGGCCCTTGACCACGGCCTTTTCGGTCATCGGGAACTTGATGCCGAACTTGCTTTCACAGAACTGCTTCACTTCGCCGTTGCTGGCGAATTCCTGATCGCCGAAATCACCCGACGGCACGCCGACCACGGTGAAGCCCTTGGCCTTGAAATTCTCATGCAGCGACTGCAGGCCCTCATACTGCGGGGTGAAGCCGCACATGGAAGCGGTGTTGACCAGCAGCACGACCTTGCCCTTGTACTGCGCCATCGGCATCGGCTTGCCGTCGATGGTCTTCAGCGTGAACTGGTGCAGGCTCTGCGGCGCAGGCGTGGCGGCAACCAGCGCGGTCAGCGCGGCGGCGGCAAGGGTGATGTGCTTCAGCATGTGATCGGCTCCGGTTCAAATTTCCAAAAATGCATTAGCACGCAGCGCGGCCAAAGGCGAAGGCCAAGGGTGACGCAGGCTCAAAGCGGTGCGCAAGCGGTTTCCAGCCAGGCCTGTTCGGCCGGATCGTTCAGCAGCGGACCGATTTCGGCAGCAACCCGTGCGTGATAGGCGTTCCACCAATCCCGCTCCTCAGCCGTGAGCAGGCCAACATCAACCAGCCGGCGATCGATCGGGGCCAGAGTCAGCTCGCGAAAGCCCATGATCTCGCGCTCGGCCCCTTCGGCGCTGCGCCGTTCGACCAGCACGAGATTTTCGATGCGGATGCCATATTCGCCCTGCTTGTAATAGCCGGGCTCGTTGGAAAGGATCATGCCGGGCTGCAGCGGTTCATCATTGCCCGCCTGCGCCGACCAGGCCGCCGCAATGCGCTGTGGCCCTTCGTGGACCGACAAATAGCTGCCCACGCCGTGACCGGTGCCGTGGTTGTAATCCAACCCGGCCGCCCACAGATGCTGGCGGGCCAGGGCATCAAGCTGCACCCCCTTGGTACCAGCCGGGAAAATGGCGCGGGCCAGCGCAATATGCCCCTTCAGCACGCGGGTGAAGCGATCCTGCATTTCCCGGCTGGGGGTGCCAATCACCAAAGTGCGCGTCACGTCGGTGGTGCCATCGCGATACTGGCCGCCCGAATCGACCAGATAGATGCTGTCGGCAAGGATCGGCAGGTTGGTTTCCTCGCTCACCCGGTAATGCGGCAGGGCGGCATTGGGGCCAGCGGCCGAAATGGTATCAAACGACAGATCCTCCAGGCTGTTGGTTTCGGCCCGAAACTGGCGCAGCCGCTCCGCGGCCGAAAGCTCGTCCAGCCTGCCATTGGGGGCTTCGCGGTCGAACCAGGCCAGAAAGCGGCTGAGCGCCGCACCATCGCGAACATGGGCAGCGGTGGTGCCGGCGATCTCGGTGGGGTTTTTCACGGCACGCGGCAGCACAGTTGGGTCACGGGCTTCCACGATCTGGACACCGCCGGCCTCCAGCCCGGCAAAAATGGCTGCCACGCATGACTGCGGATCAACCACCACCGTCTTGCCGGCCATCGCCTGCAATGCCGCCGCAAAGTCTTCACGCGCATGACAGCGAACCGCATCCCCCAAATGGGCCCGGACAGCCGGTGTGAGCTTTTCGGGAGCAGTGAACAGGTCGACGCTGGCATCAGCATGCGCAATCACGAAGGCCAGCGCCACGGGCGTGCGCGACACATCGCGGCCACGGATATTGAGCAACCAGGCAATCGAATCGAGCGCAGCGATCACCACAGCATCGGCCTTGCGATCGCCCAGCCAACGGGCCACTTCGGCCCGCTTGTCGGCATGGGCGCGGCCGGCGAACTGGTCATCATGCACTTCCAGCGGCGCCAGGCTGGGCGCCGGGCGGTCGTGCCACACCGCATCGATGGGATTGGTCGCCACGGCCACCAGTTCGGCCTGCTTGGCCTGCAACGCCCCAGTTGCCTGTTTCGCCCAGGCCCGTGTGTGCAGCCAGGGATCATAGCCGATGCGCTGGCCGGCCTGTGCCTGTTCGCCCAGCCATTGTGCCACGCTGGTTTGCGGCACATCTTCATAGGCGAAATGGTCGGCCGGCACCTGCTGGCGCACCTGCACGGTGTAGCGACCGTCGGTGAACATCGCCGCCTTGTCGGCCATCACCACCGCGCTGCCGGCCGAGCCGCCAAAGCCGCTGATCCACGCCAACCGCTGGGCATATTCGCCAACATATTCGCTCATATGCTCATCGGTGAGCGGCACGACAAAGCCGGCCAGTGACTGCCGGGCCAGTTCCGCGCGCAGGGCCGCAAGGCGCCCGGCCAGGACAACTGATGTGGTGGACATGAAATTTCTTCCCTTTATCTGTAACGATCCAGATAGGCGCACTGCCCCCGCGCCTCAAGCTCAGGAAGCTGATGGATGCGCCTTCTCATTGCCGCGTTGCTTGCCATTTCTGCCCATGCCGGAGCCTTTGCCCAGATGAACCCGCCCATTGCCGCCAAACGTCAGCACAGCTTCTCCCACCACGGGATCACCGTTGTAGACCCATATCACTGGCTGAAGGATCAGAGTTACCCAACGGTCGATGATGCCGATGTGCTGGCCTATCTGAAGGCGGAAAATGCCTATTTCGAAGCGCAGATGGCTCCCATCGCCGGCTTCAAGGACAAGATTTACAACGAGTTGCAAGGCCGGGTGAAGCAGGACGACGCTTCGGTGCCGGTGCCCGATGGCGCGTTCGAATATTGGTGGCAGTTCAAGCCGGGGGATCAATATCGCACCTGGATGCGGCGGCCAAAGGCGGGCGGCGCTGACCAGTTGGTGCTTTCGGAACCTGAGCTTGCCACGGGGCTGAGTTATTTCCGTCTCGGCGCTCAATCGGTTAGCCCGGATGGCAAGCTGGTCGCCTATGCCATCGACAGCGACGGCAGCGAGCGTTTCACGATCCGCATCCGCGAGATCGCCACCGGCAGGGATCTTGAGACCGTCACCAAGGTGAGCGTTGGCGGGGTGGTTTGGAGCGCCGATTCCAAGGCTATCCTGTGGACCGAGGTCAACGAGAATTGGCGGCGGATCAAAACGCAATTGCACCTGCTGGGCCAGACCAGCGAGGATCGTGTCGTTTACGAGGAAACCGAAGACAAAGGCTTCGGCGTTTCCATCGGGCGCAGCCAGGATGGAAAATGGATCATCATCGCCACATCCGATCATGCGACCAGCGAGGTGCGGCTGGTGCCCACCGGCAATCCCGCCGCTGCGCCGATGCTGATCAAACCGCGGCAGGCCGGCGTTTATTACGATGTTGATGTGCGGGGCCAGACCCTGTTCATCCGCAGCAATGACACACATGTGAACTTCCGCGTTGCCACCGCCAGCATCGCCAAACCGGCGGACTGGACCACATTGATCCCCGGCAGCGATCGCGATTATATCACTGGCATATCAGCCTTTTCTTCCTATCTTGCGGTGCAGGGCCGGCGTGACGGGCTGGACCGGATCGTGCTGCGCCGCGACGATGGCAGCGAAACCGCAATCCCGTTCAGCGAAGCCGCCTACACGGCCAGCATCGGCAGCAACCAGGAGGCCGATGCACCGCTGCTGCGGCTCAGCTATGCCTCCATGGTCACACCGGCGACCGTGTTTGATTATGATGTGAAGGCCGGCCGGTTGATCACCCGCAAGGTGCAGGCGGTGCCATCGGGCTATGACGCCAGCCAGTATGAAAGCCAGCGGCTGTGGATCACTGCCCGCGATGGTGCGCGGGTGCCGGTGGCGATTGTCTATAGAAAGGGCTTCAAGCCCGATGGCACGGGCAAGCTGCATCTTTATGCCTATGGCGCCTATGGCCTGCCGACCATGCCGAGTTTTTCGGCCAACCGCTTGAGTTTGCTGGATCGCGGGGTGGCCTTTGCCATTGCCCAGATCCGGGGCGGCGATGATCTGGGCTATCAATGGTATCTGGATGGCAAATTGGCCAAACGCACCAACACATTCAATGACTTCGTTGATGCCGCGCGCGGCCTGGTCAAGGCCGGCTGGGCGGCGCCGGGCCATGTTTCGGCCAGCGGCGGATCGGCCGGCGGGGAGCTGATGGGCGCCGTGGTCAACCAGGCGCCAGAGCTGTTCCGCGCCGTGGTGGCGCATGTGCCGTTTGTGGATGTGCTCAACACCATGCTGGATGAAAGCCTGCCGCTCACGCCGGGTGAGTGGCCGGAGTGGGGCAACCCCATCATTTCAAAGGCAGATTTCGAACTGATCCGTTCCTATTCCCCTTATGATCAGGTCAAGCCCCAGGCCTATCCGCCGCTGATGGTCACCGCTGGCTTGAACGATCCGCGTGTCACCTATTGGGAGCCGGCCAAATGGGTGGCCAAGCTGCGCGATATGAAGACTGACAGCAACATACTGATTTTCAAGACCAATATGGGCGCCGGCCATGGCGGCAAGTCCGGGCGCTTTGCGGCGCTGGAGGAGCTGGCGGAAGAATATGCCTTCATTCTCAACCAGTTCGGCATCACCCAATAATGCCGGCCCCGGCCAACCGGAACAGCTTTTCGATGCCGGTCACCGCCCAGGCGGCCGACATTGATGAGCTGGGCCATGTCAACAATATCATATACTTGAAGTGGGTGCAGGATGTCGCCACCGCCCATTGGCGGGCCGTGGCGCTGCCGGAGCATCTGGCGGCCTATATCTGGGTCGTCACCCGCCACGAGGTGGATTATCTGAAGCCGACGCTGCTCGGTGAAACCGTCAATGTGGCCACCTGGGTGGGGGAGCCAAAGGGTGCCCGTTTCGATCGTTTCGTCGAGATCCGTGACCAAAATGATGACCTGCGTGTCCGGGCGGTGACCAGTTGGGCCCTGCTGGTGGCGGAAACCGGCCGGCTGGTGCGCGTGCGGCCAGAGATCGCCGCGCCGTTCATGCGGGCCGCACCAGATTGAACAGATGCACCGCCGCAATCAGCGCGGTGGCCATGCCGATGAAGGTCAGGCCGTTCCACGGCAGGTGCGCATGCCAGGCCAGCGGCGCGCGCCGGCGCCACCAATCCCCCAGCGCGCCCAGCACCGCCAGCGCCAGCCCGGCGACCAGCCCGATCAAGGTGGTTTGCACATCCATGGCGCGGCTTTGGCAGCCGGTTCAGCGCCCGGCAATCTCTCGCCTTGCACAGGCCGGCGTTGCACAATACCAACATCTGAACCCCAAACGGAGAATGATCCGATGATCCGCACCCTGTCTGTTGTTTCGGCCCTGGCCGTCGCTGCCATCGCTGCCCCGGCCATTGCCGCCGGCCCGTTTGATGCCGCCATTGCCGGCCCGTGGCGCAGCGATGCCAACAAGGCCCGCGACCAGTATCGCCACCCGGCTGCAACCCTGGGCTTCTTTGGCGTGAAGCCGGGCCAGACCGTGGTTGAAGTCGGGCCCGGCGGCGGCTGGTATACCGAGATTCTGGCCCCGGCGATGAAGGCCAACGGCAAATATATCGCCGGCCTCGCCAATCCGCTGGCATCGATCAACGCCGCCAAGAGCGTTGAGGGCTTCAAGACCAAGTTTGGCGACAAGGCGATCTATGGCGACATCGGCATCGGCGTGTTTGCCAAGGGCGTGGCCGATATTGTTGAACCCGGCAGCGCCGATGTCGTCCTCACCTTCCGCAATGTCCACAACTGGCACATGGGCAGCTGGGATCAGGAGGCGTTCAACGCCTTCTTCAAGGCGCTGAAGCCGGGCGGCACGCTGGGCGTGGTGGAACATCGCCTGCCGGAAGACCGCCCCGATGCCGACATGAAGAAGAGCGGCTACATGAAGGTCAGCTATGTGAAGATGCTGGCGGAAAAGGCCGGCTTCAAGCTGGCTGGCGCGTCTGAAGTGAACGCCAATCCCAAGGACACCAAGGATTATCCGGATGGCGTCTGGACCCTGCCGCCCACCTTCCAGAAGGGCGATGTCGATCGCGCCAAATATGCCGCCATCGGTGAGAGCGACCGCATGACGCTGAAGTTCGTCAAGCCCAAGTAAGGCGACACGCGCCGAGGCAGCACATTGGATGATCCTCCCCCTCTGGGGGAGGACTTGTTCAGCGGAAGCGCCGCACCACCGGCTCGCCCGCATCCGCAGCCCGCGCCATCACATCGGCCAAAGGCTCCGTCACCACTGCCATCCAATGGGCATTGGCGTGGCACAGCAGATCGCCGGCCAGCAACAGGCCGACATGGCCGGGCCAGAAGATCAGATCGCCCGCCTCACGCGCGGCGAACTTCACCGCCTCGCCCTGCTCGCGCTGCAGATCGGTGTCGCGCCGCAGCGCGATGCCCTCCACGCTGAGCGCCTGCTGCACCAGGCCGGAACAATCGACGCCATCCGGGCTGCGGCCGCCCCACAGATAGGGCGCATCGGCAAAGATCGCCGCAGCGGCGAAACGGTCTTTCGGCGCGGCTTCGATATGGCGGCGATGGACAAAGCCGCCGCCGGCCAGCACCAGAAAATCCCCGTCCATGTCGCCCGCCACCCGCGCGCCGAACGGCAGTTCCATCGTCACTGCCGCCTTGATGCTGGCCGCAGCAAACAACGGCGCGCGCCGCGCGCTGATATGGTGCGTCGCCTCTGCCCCCGGCAGCGCCAGCACGGCAAAATCCACCCAGCCGATATAGCGATCCTGCAGCGTGCGACCGAGCGCGAAGCCGTCCTTCACCTCGACAATCTCGAAGCCTTCGCCGAACAGCAGCTCGCTCACCGCTTCGGCCGCCGCATCGGGGGCAGAGCGGACCGC